>JACQUA010000010.1 GCA_016210565.1 Chloroflexota bacterium | reverse complement strand
GTTGTAGTATTATATAACATACAGATTTACGAAAGTCAAGACCCTTTGACCATAATTATTGGGAAAATTTCTTCAGCCCTCAGGGCTCAGGCGCAAACTGAATGGGATTTTCATGCTCCCCGTCCACTGTCTGAGTTGCAGTCAAGGAAATGAAGGAAATACTGCAAGTAAGACTACCGCAGCTAACCGAAAGCTACCCCGGAAACACCGAGGCTGTCAAAGATGGGTTGCAGTGGCGGACCCGACCGGGGTTCAAGTCCCAAGTACGTAAACGCCTATCCCGTATCTGCGCTCATACCTGACTGGAGACCACCGGCGGCCTCGCCGCGCAAAATAATCCCTGTCGAAATGGTACAGGGTCTCAGAGAAGCAAGATCCGATGGCAAGTCCCTGCGCGACCTGGCCCATGACATGGGCGTTAGCCATGAGACCATTAGGGCAGCAGTGAAAGAAAGGGCGTGACCGCGCCTGACAAGAACTGGCGCAACGTCGGCGGCCTAGCCCACTTTGGGCCGCCAGTGATGTCAAACTGATGACATCACTGGCCGCGCAAGACGGCTGCCGTATCGGCCCACACCTTTTCAGCCTCGGTCGAAGCTTGCGCCGCCGCTTCGTTTGCCAGGCGTGCCTTTTCTGCCAAGCGCGATGCCAGAATGCCGTCCGCTTTGACCGCGCGCAGCGCCGCTTTTGTTGCCTGGCGGGCCACCTGTTCGGCTCTGATTGCGGCTTCAGCGCGTCGCTTCCAAGCATCGGCCAAGGCATAATCCACTATTATCTTATCAGACATAACATTTCTCCTGGTACCTCCATTTTGGGGATGTCAATCTGCCTTGCTTCGTCGTTCAAGACAGCGGCCATCCGGGAATGAGGGCGTCTATCTCCGCCATGAGTCTCATGGCCTCCTGAAGGGCCACTATTACCTTCCGTTAGTCAGGCAGCTCATGTATGCCAGTGTCCTGCCCTCGCCGGCGGCAACCAGAATGTGGACGTTATACCATCCGCTATCTGGTCTAATACCTGACTGGCAACCACCCACCCCGTCGTCCAGAAAGACCATTCGTGGCAACATGGTATCAGTCTTCCGGGAGACAAAAGCCAGCGGCACGTCCCTTGCCTGAATTGGCCCAAGAAATCAGCGTCAGCCACGAAAGCGGCAGGGCAGCTCCGAACCGCTGAAGCCCGACGGGACCTGTGGTGGAGGCGGGGCAGAGTTGAACTCCCCCTGAAACACAACATGTCTTTGTGGGTTGTCTCTCTCTTGCCTCCGAGAACACCTCTCTCACGCTAGCGACGGTCGGCCAGGCGGTAACCAAGTCGATCCTTCCTCCGTTGAACATCTGAACTACTTAGTCTCGGTGGTCGAACAGTCGAGTTGAGCAGCGTTGCGTGGGGCACCGGAACAACCTCGGCAGCAACTAGTCGTTACGCACCTCTATCCAACCGTGGCAATCACGTACTCCATCCTCCGTTGCTTGCACCACATCTGCGCCGCTTTCCGCTTGCGCTGCACGTCGTTGGAATCAATCCGGCTTGGGTCTTTTACCTCGATGATGGCCTTCCTGCCGCCCTCGTATTCCACTAGAAAGTCAGGCACATATCGCCGTTGGTGCTTCTGACCGTCAATCCAGGGGATAGTAATGCCGTGCCGCTTCATCCACTTGACCACGTCCGGGTCGCGCTCCAAACGGTCCATCATCCGCCGCTCAAGATCGCTCTGGTATTTCTCGAAGTTCCAGGGACTTTTCAGTGGATTGGCGTACTGGCCGTGAATGCTAATCGCCATATTCGATAACCCCCGCTATTAGTCCAGGGATAGCTGCCACCTTCGTCTTCACCTGCGAGAGCATTTTCCAAGCGAAGTCCACTTCCCCGCGTTCGGCCAAGCCCAGCGAAGAACCGTTGAGGAACTTCGCACGGACATGGTGGAGCAACGCGCTGTAAACCTGATCCTTGAACGTCGCGGCATAGCCGGCTTCAACAGTCAGCAGTTCAGCCATATCAAGAAGGGCCGCCTTAACGGCGTCGCGTGCTGCCTCGTCGGAGACCTGCGCAACGGGGCCGGTGGGGCTGCTTTCCTCGGGGGCGGAGTGGATAGTCTTCCACCCTTTGCCGCCCAACTCTTGGCCAACCACTCCGGCGATGCTCACTTTCGTTATCTCGACAACCGTCGGATCGTATGTGATGCCCTCCAACGCCTGTCTCCAGTTCTCTAGCGGCTTCGGCGGTGCCGCGATGTCACCCACGTCAAACTCGCCGTCGTCTGTGAATGATGGGTCAACCGGAGGAACATCTATCGCCAAGTGCGGTTTCTCAAAGTCCTGCTTAGGCGGTGGTGGGGGGAGGTCTTCGGTCTCGTCGAAGGCGTCATCAATCAAGACGCCCGTGCGCTTTTTCGCGTTGAAGATGTCCCACAACCACTGGTGCTCCAGCTTGGGATGATCAACCACCGCGCAAATCTGCGGCTCCGTCGGCTCGACGCCCTTCACGCGCACGCGGCGCAGACCACGCCCGATAACCTGCTGCCCATAGACCTTGCTGCCAAACTTGCGCAGGAGCAAGATGACGCCCACTTCCGGCACGTCCCACCCTTCGCGCAACATCAGCACGCTGACCACCGCCTTGTATGGAGTTGCCGTCTTTTGCTGCTTGCCCAGCTCCCTCGCCTTCTGACGTTCCGCTTCATCGCTGTCTTCCGTGACCAGAAGCGTCTTCACCTTGAAATACTTGTTCAAGGTTTGCTCGGCCTTTTCGGCGTCGGCCTTACACACCGCGACCACGAACAGAATCGGCTGATACCGTTTCTTCGCTCGCCGTTCCTGTTCTTCCAAGCGGCGTAGCGCAATCGCCATTTGCTGGCGCATCGGCTCGTCATCCGTCACCCACTGCGTGGCGTTCAGACCGAGCCGATCCACCTCGGCCCAGTCAATCTCTTCGACTTTGCGCTGCTCGCCCGTTCGGGCGTCGGTGTAAGTCAACTGGACGGTTTTGATGTCCGGCTGATAAACCACTGGAGTCTTGATGATGCCGTCGACCAGCCCGTCGGTCACGCTGTACTCGTAGATCATGTCGCTGTCCGGCGCTCTGCCGTCGGCGCGGTCGGGTGTGGCCGTCGTGTCAACGCGCAAGACGACCTTGTCGCGCATTCGCTTAAGCGTCGCTTCGTATTCTGTCGCGGGGGAGTTGTGCGCCTCGTCATTGAACAGTGCGAACTCCGGCCCGTTCATGAGCGCCGACAGGTTGCTTTGACCACTCATGTTGCTCAGGTAGAATTGGTGGATGTTCCCCAGGATTACGCTGGCGCTGAACAGGCTTGCCCAGCCACCTTCCTTGCCGCTGCCCAGCGTGGTGAGCACGAAATCCTGCGGCCTATTGTGTGTCCATTCCGGCAGGAGATCGCGGTCATTCAAGACCTTGCCTCCCTGGAAGTCGTCCTGCAGCCGGTCCCGCACGATCAGGTTCGGGCAGAGCATCACGAACTTCTGGACGTTGTGCGCTATACGTAGCCATGCAATCACCGCAGCGATCACCGCCGTCTTACCGCCGCCAGTCACGACGTTCAGCAACAGCCCATCCGTCCCCAGTTCCGCTTTCCCCAGAATCTCGTGCGCGTAGACCACTCGCAGGAACGACTCCCATTGGTGTGGCCAGAGGGTTCCCGTCCGGGCCACTTGGTCATCGTCCTTCGAGGTCAGAAACTCGATGTACTTATACGAGTCCGCGTTCAGGCCTGGCAGCCCATCCCGCCGCCAAGCACGAAAGGCGTCCTCGTATTTTGCGAAGCGGTTAAACATGGGTTAGATCACCTCGATCTCAGCGGTCCACAGTCCCTCACCGCCCATGTCGTCCTGCACCTTGCATGCGATCCGCTTCTTGCCGTTGGTCGGGAACTCGTATTCCGACTGCAACTCAGGCTCTTTGTTACTGCCGCGCACGAAGGAATACCCCGGCGTGCTGCTGAATCGCTTGCCGTAGTCGAAATCCCATTGCACGTTGATGATCTTCGCCCCAGGGTTCAGCACCAGCGTCTCGCTCACGTCGAACTTGTAACTGCGCGAGCTAATGCGTTTGAATCCCACCTCCATCTTCGGCGGCTGTACGAATGTCAGGAAGTTCTCGTAGTCGGCGTTCTGGGTTGAAAGCGCCGACACATGCTCACGGAAGCGCGCCGAGTCAATGCGGATCATGTCCAGTCGGACGAAGTTCAGGTCCGTCCGCTCCAGCCGCCGCAGCCGCTCCGCTGCCTCGACCGCGTCCGGACGGAACGCCCATGCCAGCATGATGCCGTCGCGCAGGTTGTCCTGTTTGTAGCGCAGCGTCTTGCGCACGGCGTTGGCGAAAGCCTGCACGTCCGCCGCCGTCACCGCCTTCTTCTGGTCTGGTTCGCCCACCCAGATCGGGATTGCACCCTTGTACCCGTGGATGCCCTCATCATGTTCTTCGATCACCGCGCCGAATGCCCGCAGGACGAAGGCGCGGAACTGATCCTGCGGGGCTTCCGACAGACGCTTTGCTTCGTAGATACCCCAATGCTCCACGATGAAGTCAGGTACTGTGAAACTCTTACCGGATTGTTCCAAGGCCATCTGGTCTACCAGGTTAGCTAGCCTGTCTGCGGTTATGGCTACGGCGACCCGGGACTGGTCACAAGCTATCCAGCGACGACCTAGCCGCTGAGCTGCAACAAGTGTTGTACCTCCACCACCAAAAAAGTCGGCAACAATGCCGCCTTCCTCTGTAAAGGCTTCAATTACTCGCTGTATAAGCGCCTCGGGTTTCTGTGTCGGGTACCCGATGCGCTCCTTAGACGTAGCGTTTATGATTGGTATCCTCCACACGTCGGTAGCATATACCCCCTCTTTTAAGTATACCTTTGCACGATATTTACTACCGTCTGGTGCTCGACGAGTCGTCATTCTGTACGGGCCATCTTCGTCCGCATGGTTATATCGTGTGTCTCTTTCTCGCAGTGTTGCTGTTGAATACTCCACAAGTACTGGCTTAAATTTACTTTGTTCACTCCTGCCATAAACCAGTAGAACATCATGCTTTCGCTGGAAATGACCTTTATGCTGAGTGGCCTTTGCACCGTAATCCCAGACTATCTCGTTTCTAAACATTTGATATCCAAATAGCTTGTCCATTTCAATCTTCACATAATTTGAAGCGTGCCAGTCCAAGTGAACGCAAATAGTTCCAGACTTCCTAAGAAGCCTCTTCATCTCATAAAGCCGCGCGTTGAGCCACACAAGATAACCCGGCATGCCGCCGTCCCATATGTCGGTGAACGACCGTAGTTCGTTTTGGTCGCCAAAGATGACGTTATATTGCTTACCGGAGAAGAAGGGTGGGTCGATGTAGATGAGGTCGATGCTTTCCGAGGGGAGTTGGCGCATTACGTGCAAGTTGTCACCCCAGAAGAGACGGTTCGGCTCCAACTCGGGGTGTCCAAAGCTGACCCGCTCGACTACCTGGGTCGGCAGCATGACTTGAGGGTAGAGCTTCCGAAAACCACGCCGCCGGTCCCATCCCAATGGTGTGCTCTCCACCGGGACGCTGCCGAAGCGGACGGGTGCCCGCCAGAACTCCTCCTGCTCAGGAAGGGCGTCGGCCCGCTCATCTGAATCGCGAACGTCGGGCGGCGGGATGAACTGCCCTTTCTCGGGACCGGCCTTCCCATTTCGCACCTCCCCGAGCCGAGTTCCAAACAGCTCGTCTCCAAGTCCTGCTTGTTCCGGTTTCGTCATAGCCATCCCCTGTCCTAGCTACAAACTGCGTGTACTCGCGATATCCCGCCTGACACATAAAAGCAAGATGCGCCATCACCAAGTCCTTTTTGGCACACCCGATTATACATCTGAAATAGCTACGGCAATAGGCACCCTTTTTGGAGCGGTGCTTTCTGGTGGAGGACGGCCTATCCCCTTTCGCCGAGCAATTTCCAAATGCCCTTGGCAGCTTCTCCCCATAAAATGGTATCAGCCGGGACGGTTCCGGGCGGGATCCACCCGGCCTGGATAAGTTGCCGGCGGAAAGCTTCGACTAACTGGGGCAACCTTATCTGCTCTAGCTGAAGAATGGCCTGCTCCAGGTTCCCCTTCTTCAGTTCCAGTCCTTTCACTGCAAGAGCCAGAGTCCCCCGCCTCGATTCCAGTTCGTTGACCGCCTTCTCGAGGTCCCGCCGCCTCGACCCCAGGCTGGACACGTCACCTGCCAGGCGGCCCTGCACCGTCTGAAGTTCCGCTATCCTTTCCCTTGTAGCGCCCTCAACGCCCAAGCGGTGTTTCAGGGTAATGATAGCCGAATAGCTGCAGCCTTCACGCTGCGCGATGGCAGCCGGGCTTTCCCCAGCCTCAAGACTTTGCCTGATCCGTTCTATCTCCGCGGTTGAATAACGAGGCTTGGCCATATTGCTGTCATTTTACACCAAGAGATTTGTATTTGGTAGCATTTGACGTTGCAAAGTATTGCAAGCGCGACGATACAGGCCCCTTTTCTTGCTCCACTTTGGCCACCCTCTGACCACTTAATCCTGCCGCTACTAGGTTCGCAAGCTACGGAAACGTAGCAGGTAAACACACATGCCAAGTTCGTCACACTTACACATACTAGAAAAAAGGTATGTAATCATAGGAGAAGGAAGCGGCAAAAACTGGTTCGTAATCGTATGTATAGTCGAATGGTCGGAATGTTCAAGATGTTTGGAACGTATGGCTAGCGCGGGCAGTCTGGACAGTTCCCTTTATATCGTTCCTTATGAGCTTGGAGCATGTTCATTACTCCGCGACTGTACTTATCATCCGTAAGGTCGGCGAAGTCGCCAAGAGTAGCCAATTCAGGACATTCGGACTTCAGATGGGCCAAGAGGTTCTCAGCCGTGGCCTTATCAACTTCTAGTAAGTCGCTGAATTGCCCCAACCCCAGCGCGGTTATTTCATACATGCTACCACCATAAAGCCAGTCACCTATCGGGAAGGCTGGCGTTCCTTCAAGTCGCCCCATATTTAGGTTTGTAACCGGGTTTTGGACCCATTTTTTATAATTGTCAACGATTGCTGTCCTAGCGCGGTCTAATTGACCAAAGTGCCTTTCCTTTTCATCACTAAGCGTCTTGCCCCTGTTTCGAATCCATTCGTCAACCTGCTCTTTCTGGTATAAGTGCCTTCCGCTTGGAAGTCTCCCCGGAATCTCGCCTCTTCTACCAAGTCGTCTCACTGACTCTGGATTTTCGTAACCAAGAATAAAGCACATATCATCGAGTGTGTAGTATGGAGCGTCAAGCTGCTTATTTTTGAGTTCTTGCTGCCTCTTTTCTTGACATGGGTAACAGAGTTTTCCAGGATGATAGGAATTTAGCTGCGCCTCGCAAGTCTGACACTTTCGCACCGTAATAACCCTCATTTTGGCAAGCAATGTAGCGATAAGTAGCAATAAGTAGTATTCGACTCGGTTTCCGTCTGCTATTCTGATTATATCAGCTCATTCGGGAGTTAAACATGGCGACAGCAGAAGTTAAGAGAGTTCTGAAATTGGGGGGTTCGCTTGCAATAGTGCTCCCCAAAACTTGGCTTAAGGGCAGGATTAAGGCCGGCCAAGAGATGGTGGTGGTTGGCGACGGCGAGTTGCGGATCATACCGGTCCATTCCAACGAAAGCCCTGTACAGGACCAACAGAGATAGACCAGAGGATGGTCGGGGTTCCGCCAAACTATCGAGGGACGTCATGAAGAAATCGGAATCCCTCCAGCCCCTTCCCCCTGCGTTCATGCGCCTAGCAGTCATTCTCCGGGACATCGCGCACGCCGAGGCTGCCGGGAAGGCGATCAAAGATGAGCGGGGAGTTGGCCAAAGATGAAGCCGCGGCCGAACTCCCCTCCCGTCACAGTTAAGATTCGCCCCGCGAAACCGTCCTCAGTACAGATCGCCGCATGGCGGAAACTGTGCCCCCATCTTGTCAGTGAAGTCAGCAATAAAAAGGCCCTGCCGGGTAGTGACTGGCAGGGCCGAAGGAGACCACGATGAGTACGACGAAATCGCAGTCCCATGGTAATCATAGCACAGGGGCCGCAGTCGACGCCAGCACTATCGCCCGCGCTTTGGCCTGCGGGCGGCCCGGCTGTGCGTGCGGGCACGCGCCGGGTCCCAAAGGGTCCCGGAAGACCCATTGCCCGGCACACAACGATCGGGATCCGAGCCTGTCCCTTGATGACGGCGATGACGGCAAAGTCTTGCTCAAGTGCCACGGTGGCTGTTCCCAGGAAGCTGTGATCGACGCCTTGCGAAAGCGCGGTCTGTGGGGGAAGGCGAACGGGCCTCGACCGGCGGCGGAGCCCCGGATTGTCGCCGTCTATGACTACACCGATGAGCCGGGAAATGTTCTTTTTCAGGTGGTACGATACGACCCGAAAGGCTTCGCCCAAAGACGGCCGGATGGCAAGGGGGGATACATTTGGGGGCTGCAAGGGGTGCGGCGAGTTCTTTACCACTTGCCGGAGGTCGTCGGGGCAGGAAAGAGCGGGCAGAGCATCCTGGTCGTCGAGGGGGAGAAGGATGTCGAGAGCCTGAGAAAACTTGGCCAGGTCGCCACGACAAACCCTGGGGGAGCGGGGAAGTGGAAACCCGAATACAGTGACGCGATGAAAGGGGCGCACGTCGCCATCATCCCGGATAACGACGAGCCGGGCCGGAAGCACGCCAGGCATGTGGCTGAAACCCTTCACGGCAAGGCGGCGAGCGTGAAATTGCTCGAACTGCCCCCGATTGGCGGGGAGGCCAAAAAGGACATCACCGATTGGCTACGGGGCGGGGGAGACATCGCACGGTTGAAGGAATCGGTCGATAAAGCGCCCCAATATCGACCTTCGGAGAAGCCAGCGCCGGAGCTTCCCCTGAAGGGAATGGCCTTCGAGCGTCATGAAACCGATCCCCCCTTTTTCCTGGTGCGAGCCGACGAAAAGAGACAGATCAAGCTTGCCCCAGCGGAGTTGATGTCTTACGCCTCATTTCGTCGGAAGGCGTTTGAAGCGTGGAATTGTCTGTTGCCGCAAAAGGGCCAGCAGGAATGGGAAACCGTCCTGATTTCTTGTCTTCCCGAGATCCCCGTCGAGGAACATTACGAGAACGGGTCGTTCGCGGGTGAGGTTCTGGACCTTCTCGAAACGTGGATTCGCGAGCATCGGGCCTTCCGCGGCCGGGACCTTTTCCACTTTCCGGACGTGAAGGACGGTCATGTCTTTTTCAACCTGAAAGCGTTCGAGCGGTATGTCTTCGGGTCCAAGGATTGCAGATTCTACTATCAGAGGCATCTGCTACCACGAGCCACTGTGATCGCCATCCTTAGATCGGTTGGAGGGTTTCCCTGTCGCTATAAGAAGGGACGCATTCAGATAAGGGCATGGTGCGTCCCGGCAGATTTCAATGCACCTGGGGAAAAAGCGGGCGAGGTGGTGGAAATTCCCGAAGTCGAAGATACTGGTGACACCCCGAAAAACTCTGTAGGTGACAGTCCGTAGGTGACAGTTCGAAAAAGTGTCAGTGTCACCTACAAGGTGTCACGTACAACCAGGAAAGAAGTGTCACCTGTTTACCCATGTCAGCCCGGAGTTCCCCGGGGCAAAGAATGTTCTTATATTATTTGGGAAATGAAAATAGGACCGATGATCGTCACCTGCCCGCAGTGTGGGAAGAACGTCCCGGTCAAAGGACTGGGCCGCAAAAAGCTGAACATCCCACTCAAAAATGTTCTTGAGTGCCTTCGGCGTTGCCACAGCGTCAAGGACGCGGCCAGGGAACTTCATTGCAGCCAGGGATACATCTTCAATACCCTGAGAGCAAACGGGATGAAGGTCAGAGACGTGGTCGGCGGGGTTAAATGCGAGTAGCCCTTTATGCCAGGGTGAGCACCGGCGGGCAGGACGTGACCAATCAACTGCCAGTCCTCCGCCAGTGGGCCGGGGCCCAGGGCCACACCGTTGGAGGGGAATACACCGATGTCGCGTCCGGTGCCCGGCGCCGGGAGCGGTTAGACGATCTCTTTGAGGATGCTCGAAAGCGGAAATTCGACATCGTGGCGATCTGGAGCCTGGACAGGCTTACCAGGGAGGGACCGCTGGCTACCCTCCTGTACATCAGCCGGTTGGCCGCCCTGGGGATAAAGACCTACTCCCACCAGGAGCCTTATCTTGACCCCCGGCTGCCGTTCTATGAGTCCATCGTCGCATTCCTGGCCGATATCGCCAAGTGGGAGCGGGAGCGCCGGTCGGAGAGGACGAGAGCCGGGCTGCGCCGGGCCGTGGCCACTGGCAAGAAGTTGGGCCGTCCCAAAGGCAGCCGGGACCGGAGAAAAAGGATGGTCCGGCGGCAGGTACGCCGGGCGCTATCTGGCCCTCTCTCATGAAAATGGAACCTTTTTCCGGCGGCAACTTCACCCGAAAAAATCTCAAAGGGTATTGACATTATATGATTAAGGCTCATATAATTGGGACAACATGATTACGATTCACAAATGCCTACGTTGTGGACATGAATGGCCTAGTAGACTCGAAAGGCTACCAAAGCAATGTCCCAAGTGTCGGTCACCCTACTGGAATAAGCCAAAATGGAAAGGTTTGATGAAACCATGAAAATAATCGAGGAGGTCTGCTTACCTTGTTTCACGGACATCATTTGATAAAACACCCCGACCTTCGCGAACGGGAAGGGAATTACCCGTACCGATGTGCTCACTGTGAACGAGAAATAAATGGACTAGTTGTTGCAAGTTACGGCGACGACGTTCGCTGGCTTCTTTGTACTTGTTGTGGCAAAGGTTCTGTTCTAATCTGGGGGCGGGTCTATCCTGGGAGCTTGTCAGGAGTTAAGATAGACGGGTTGCCAGAAAGGATTTCCAAAGCCTACGAAGAGGCAAGAACCTGCATGTCCGTTAATGCTCATACCGCGTGTGAACTCATATGCAGGAAGATACTAATGCACGTGGCCGTAGAGAAAGAAGCAGAAGAGAATAGGAACTTTGCTGAATACCTGAAACATTTGGAAAACAAGGGCTATATTACGCCACCAATGAGGGCTTGGGTTGATCTTATCAGACAGCACGGAAATCAAGCGGCCCACACGTTAGAGGAACCGAATAGGGAACGCGCTGAAAGTACACTAATGTTTACTGCCGAATTACTCCGGATAGTTTACGAAATGGACCACTTAGGGAAGAAATATACCGGAGTCAAGACGCAATAGCTGGAGCCAAATATCATGAAGACGGCAGCTATCCATTGCAGCGCAAGCACTGAGAATCAGCAAGGGAAAGGCAAGTTAGAGTAAGTGCCGATAGGAGGCCAAGTGAAAGCAGCATTGTACGGGCGGGTATCAACACCGGAACAAGTAGAAGGGTACTCAATAGACGCCCAAAAGCGAGCCTTCAAGCTGCTGTGCCAGGGCCGCGGGTGGGAACCGGTGCACGAATACATTGACGAAGGGAAATCGGCCCGCACCGACAAAATAGGCAAGCGCCCGGCCTTCCGTCAGGCCCTGGCCGATGCACAAGCCCACATCTATGATGTCCTGGTGGTCCATAAACTTGACCGCTTCTCCCGGAACTTGCGGATTACTCTTGAATCGCTGGATGTTTTGGGCAAGGCGGGCGTTGCCTTCGTTTCGATCACCGAGCAAATGGACTTCGCCACACCATGGGGGAGGCTGTCTCTGAATATGCTCGGCGGGCTGGCCCAGTTCTACAGCGACAACCTCGCCGTTGAAGTTAAAAAGGGAAAGAACGAACGCAAGGCCCAAGGGCTTTATAACGGCATTCTGCCATTCGGGGTAATGAAAGGGCCGGACGGCATACCCAAGCCCCATGATGAAATGTGGTACATCGCTGATAACAAGGGCAATATGAAGGACAACCGCCCCCCGACCTATGACGGGTTGAAACTGGCGTTTGAACTGGCAGCGCAGGGGGACACGGACAAAGCAATTGCCCAGGTGCTCAACGCCAGGGGTTACCGGACTTGGGGGACGCATGGGTCTAACCCGTTTTCGAAAGACACTGTTTGCGATTTCTTGCAGAACCGCTTTTACGTCGGGGAACTGCCTGATGGCAAGGGCGGATGGGTGAAAGACAAAGTCAGGCACTCTCCCATCATACTGTCGGAACTGTTTGAGGCGGCGCAGCAAGCCAGGGCAAGGCGGCGGGCCATCCCGCAAACCATCCCGGCTAAAGGGCAACGGCGTTCCCTCTCGGGAATCGCCCGGTGCGGTTCCTGTGGTAGCCGTCTGAGAATAGCCTGCGCCGACAATCCCAGGCTACAATGTAGCAGCCGCATTGAACACGGAGACTGCAGAGCAAAAAGTGCCGTGTTATCCCACCTGGACAGCCAGATGGGCGCTTACTTTTCCGCCTTCAAGATACCGGCGGACTACAGGGAGAGGATGCTGGCCTGCTGCAAGGGGATGGGAACTGATACAGGCGTTGAAGCCGAAATCAAAAGCATTAAGAATGAACTAGACAGGATCAAGAACCTCTACCGCATTGGTGACATGGAGTACGCCGAATACCTGACAGAGCGGCAGCGGCTTCAGGCACGGTTGGCTAGGCTCACCGTAACACAGGATAAGCCAGACCATATAGGCAGAATGGCCGAGTTCTTAAACAACATGGCTCTGGCATGGGAGGCGGCAGGCCAGCAGGACCGGAACAAGCTGGCGACGGAGCTATTCGAGGCGGTTTGGGTCAAGGATGGGCTGATCGAAGCGGTAACGCCCCGGCCAGATATGATACCGTTCTTCGACGTGGTATATTCCGGGTGTCAAACTGGATTACGTACTGGCGGACCCGACCGGATTCGAACCGGCGATCTCAGCCTTGACAGGGCTGCATGTTTGGCCGCTACACCACGGGTCCGGGCTAGAACGGCGGGAAACTAACGATGCACCCAAAGTATATCAATTCGGGGTTTGAATAGTCAAGGAAGTAGCAAAAGTAGGAAGAGTAGGAAGAGTAGGAAGAGTAGGAAGGGTAGGAAGGGTAGGAAGGGTAGGAAGGGTAGGAGGAGTAGGAGGAGTAGGAGGAGTAGAAGGACAGTTGCATTTTTTCCACCGATGGGTTAAATTCTGGTCACGGCGCTTGACCGGGAACAAGCGGGAGGCAAGTCAAATGACCATCAAGAAGATCGACCGGAAACTATGCATCGCCCACTGCGGCATTTGCATGGAAAGCTGCCCCTGCGACGTCCTGCGGCTCGATGAGGAGGGAAAAGCCTACATCGCCTACGTCGAGGATTGCCACACCTGCTTCCTGTGCGAGGATGATTGCCCCGTTAAAGCCGTTACGGTCTCCGCCGAAGTTATCGGCACCCCGCTGCCGTATTAATCCCGGATTATGCGTGCGCCGGGCGGGGCGTAGCCGCAGGTCCTTTAGCCTGCGGGTGGGGAATAAGTGAAGCGGTCAGATAGACCATGCATAATTTGGGATAATACTGCGTGCAGCGGCGCAAGTGAATGCGCATCGATCCTAGATGTTCTCCCCCTTTGAAATGGTGGATTCGAAGAGCCTTCTTGCCACAAGGGACAATCCCCCTGTATCCCCCTTTTGCGAAAGGGGGAGGAAGTGTATGATGCGAGCGCGGAGGACCTGTCGTGGTTGAGGCAAAGCCGGCTACGCTGGCAACCTATCGCGAAACCACCGCCAGCGTCTGTCCGCAATGTCTCACGGTCGTTGCAGCAGAAATTTTCGCCAGGGACGGGCGGATATTCATGCGGAAAAGCTGCCCCGAACACGGGCGGTTCGAGGCGTTGCTTTCGTCCGATGCAAAATGGTACGTCGATTCCCTTCCCTTCAACAAGCCCGGCATTCAACCCCTGGGATACAGCACACCTGTATGCAAAGGGCACCCCTGGGACTGCGGCCTTTGCCCCGACCACAAACAGCATACCTGCCTGGCCCTGATCGAGGTCACCAGCGCCTGCAACCAGGACTGCCCCGTCTGTTTCGCCGACTCGCAGCCGGCCTTCAGCCTTTCCGTGGCCCAGGTGGGTCGCATGCTGGACCGGTTCATCGAGCTCGACGCCGAGCAGGGGGTCATCCAGTTCAGCGGCGGCGAGCCGACCACCCATCCCGACATCCTCACCATGCTCCGCCTGGCCAAAGACAAGGGCATCAGGTCCCTCATGCTGAACACCAACGGCGCCCGCATCGCCACGGATGACCGTTTTCTGGCCCGGCTGGCCGACATCGGACCCACCATCTACTTCCAGTTTGACGGCTTCTCCGGGCAAACACACCTTACCCTCAGGGGCAAAGATCTTCTGCCCCTCAAGCTCAAAGCCCTCGACCGCATGGCCCAGGCCGGTCTCGATGTCGTGCTCGTGCCGGCGATAGAGAAGGGCGTCAACCACGAGGAGCTGGGCGAAATCGTCAAGTTCGGCATCGAACATCCTGCCGTGCGCGGCGTGGCCTTCCAGCCGGTGACCCACGCCGGCCGACACAACGGCTTCGACCCGCTCTATCGCGAGACCATCCCTGACATAGTGCACGGCATCGCCGAACAGACCGACGGCCTGTTCGTGGAAAGCGATTTCATTCCCGTGCCCTGCTGCCATCCCACCTGCCGCGCCGCTACCTATGCCTATGTGGACAGGGGAAAAGTCACACCCCTGCCCCGGGTGGTCGCCGTGGACCGGTGCCTTAACTACGTCACCAACCGGACTTTGCCCGACCTCAAGCCGGAGCTCTTGAAAGCCCTGGAGGGACTGTGGTCGGCATCCTCCGTTCCGGGCACCGTCGCCATGGCGCACCGCTTTTGCTGCGCCGCGGGCAGCGTCTTCCCGGCGGTGTTCAACTATATGAAGACCCACGTATTCATGATCGTGATACAGGACTTCGCCGACGCCTATAGCATGGACCTGAACGCGGTCCGGAAGTGTTGCGTGGGCGAACTGGTCCCCGATGGACGCATCATTCCCTTCTGCGTCTACAATAGCCTCGGCTACCGGGAGAAGGTGCGGGCGGCGCTGGCGGCGGGGGAGATGGGGGGCTAGAAGGTTTAGAAGGTTTGTAAGGTTTAGAAGGTTTATGAGGTTTAGAAGGTTTACGAGGTTAGAAGGTTCCTTGAGTTCTTTGGGTTCATTGAGTTATTGAGTTCGTCGACGGGGGCAGGGAATTCTCGAATCTTCTAATCCTGGGATCTGAAGCCATGATTCCGTACTATACCATTTTCATGCTGGCCGCTTTCGTCACCACCGGGTGGATGACCTACGCCGAGGCCAAACGCCGCCTGAGATTGGACGAGAAGACCCTGCTGGCAGGCTCTCTGGGGCTGCTGGGCGGCGCGGTGGGGGCCAAGCTCAGCATGCTGGTCTTCCTGGGACCGGCCGAGTTCTGGCGTCTTCTGCCCACCATTCCCTTTCACGGCGCCGCTCTCAGCGGCGGGCTGGCCGGGGGCTATCTCGCCGTGGTGCTCGCTGAGCGGGCCCTGGGCATCACGCGCTGCACCGGCGACCTCGCCGCGCCTTTCCTCCCGCTGGGGCAGGCTATCGGCCGGATGGGCAATTTCCTGGCGGGCGACGCCTATGGCGCCCCAACATCCCTCCCCTGGGCCGTCTACCAGGCAGGAGCCTACCGTCATCCCGTCCAGATTTACGAGATGGTCCTGGACCTGGCCCTCTTTGCCTTTCTATTCCGCCGGCGACTGGTGTCCTTCCGGGATGGGGAACTGTTCCGCATCTATGCCGTAGGCTACGCCATTATCCGCTTTCCCCTGGAGTTCCTTCGCTACCAGCCCACCCCCCGCGATTTTCTCGGCCTGACCCTGGTGCAGTGGCTGTGCATTGCGGCTTTCCTGTTCTTCGGTTACCAGCTCTACGTCCAGCGCAAGGGCGCGAATGTCGCCTGCGCGCTGCTGCCGCGATTCCGCAGGATAGAGAAAGGGGGAAACCAACCATGACCGACTTTCACAAAGCGCTTCTGGCGACCATCATCCCCATCGCGGGTCTGGGCGTTCTCAGCCTCGTCGGCAGAGCAGTGCACCCTTTCTTTTACCTCTGGTTCGTCGCCGTCGGCCTGGAAGCGCTGGCGATTCTGCTTGCCATTGCCTTTGCCATCTTCGGGAAGTCCCGGACCGCGGCCGGGATTATCACGGGAGTGGGACTGGGCATCGTCGCTCTGAGCCTTACCTGCTTCGCCAATCTGTCAGGAGGAAGATTTTGACGGTACTGCTGCCGCGTTTGCGCAGGAAGGAGAAGCCGCAATGAGTGAATCGAATGACTCCGGACCCGCCGGCAACTTCGCCGGGCCCGGCGGGCGTCCCCCGGACCCGGATAAACAGGGGTGGAGCCCTTTCAAGAAGGGGCTGGTCGCCACCGCTATTCCCCTCGTTGCCGGCAGCATAGCAGTCCCAGCCCTCCTGCTCCTCCTGGATACCGGCGGCGGGCGGATGGAAGCGATGGGAGCAGTGGCCATCATGGCCTTTCTGATCCTTGCCGCATTTATTCTTGGCATCATCCTGTCCGCCGTTCTCGCCATCACCGGGCGACGGCAGCTTGCTGCCGGGATACTGGCAGGGATGGGCATCGGCATCGTGGCCCTGGGGATATCATGTTTCTCCCTCTCAGCGTAACGCCAGGCCGCCAACGGCTTCTGCTCACGGCCCTGATAGCCGCCGGCGCCACCATCTCCCTTCTCCCCTACTGGTACTCCGTAGGGCAGTTAGCTGCGGAATCCGCGGCAGCCGCCGCCCCCACCCCCGGCGCACCATCCGCCTGGTACGAGCAACTGGCCCTGGTAAGTGCTGTCCTCATCATCAAGCCCATCTATACGCTTTTGTCCGCGGTCCTCATTGTCGCGCTTATTCCCTTCAAATCAGCCGACGCCGCCGCGCTGCGCTGGGGGCTTATTTCGTTCTTCATCGGCGAAGGGTCATGCGCCGTGAACATTCTCTTTTTCGGCGACGCCTCCTACCTCCTCGAGTACCTCCACATGTTTGGCATGGCCGTCAGCCTGGGTTTCGTCGCCTATGCCGCCATGGAAGCGGCGGACTCACGGCTGGTCAACTTCAGCAACCCCGAGAAGAAGTGCGCCGCGTTGAGCCTCTGCCGCCGCTGCGCCAAGTACGTAGACGCGCCCTGCGCCCTGAAGCGCCTGTTCTATTTCATCATCCCGGTCTTCGTGGCCCTGGCTTTCATTCCCCTGCTGGCGACCCCTCGCGCCGCTTCCTACAGCGTTGACATCCTGGGGACTGTTTACAGCTACGCGCACCCGGTGGCCTACCAGGTCTTCGAGCTCCGTTACAGCCCGGTATACGCCATCCTGCTTCTGGCCGCGTCCCTGCTGGTCCTGATAGCCACAAGGGGAAAACGAACAGGACTGTCGAAGGTCCTCTTTGCGGCGGGCATGGGTCCCCTTGGTTTCTCCTTCCTGAGGCTTATCTTCGTCAGTACCTACCGCGACAGCCTGGTGTGGCTGACATTCTGGGAAGAGCTGACCGAGTTGGTCTACATATCCGGCATCGCCTTCGCCCTCTGGGCTTTTTACCGGGGCGCGCTGCCCTGGACGAAAGGCCGGGACAACGCGGCGTGAGCCGCCGGGCGCCGGCAGCCGGTAGAACGGGCATCCTGCCCGTTTGCACTCTGAAGGTACCAGCGTCGGTATAAGAGGAGTTTTGAAGGCGCCTGGCCTGCCAGATGCCGTCCCGGTAAACCCGTAGGGGCAGGCCCGTGCAGCCGTGGGACTGCTGGCGTTAATCAGAGTTTGAACTGTGGAACTGTAGGCAGGCCCGTGCAGCCGTGGGACTGCTTCGTCCCCACGAAATCGGGACGCGCAATGACATTCTCTCGGCATTCACATCCATTCGTGGTTCCCTCAGGCATTCCGCAGCTTTTATCAAGGAGGTAAGAGACCATGGAGAAACACCTCATCGGCACCGGCAACACCTGGGAAACCGACTATCCCTATACCAAAGGCGGGCCGGCCCCCTGGACGCCCGTCGTCAAGGTGAAGATCAAGGACGCCTACCTCATCCTTCTCGCCGGTCAGGTCGCCTACGACGACCGCGGCCGCATCATCGTCCCCGACAGCATGAAAGCCCAGGCCGAGCTCACCTACCAGAACATCAAGCAGGCCCTGGAAGCTGCCGGGGCGAAAATCAGCGATATCATCTTCGAACGGGCGT
Source organism: Chloroflexota bacterium (assembly GCA_016210565.1). GTDB lineage: Bacteria > Chloroflexota > Dehalococcoidia > JACQUA01 > JACQUA01 > JACQUA01. Next base: position 18,809 of record JACQUA010000010.1, on the reverse strand, counting down.
ATGTCCGGCAGGAATTCATGAGAGACTACATGGTGTACGGCGCCCGCGCCAGGGCGAAATTCTACCAGGAAGGCGGGGTTAGCCAGCTTCCACCCTTCACCCTGCTGGGCATCTCCCGTCTCTCTCACAACGACCAGGTGCTGGAAGTAGAAATAATGGCCGTTTCGGAGAAATGACCGGCAAGCCAGGTTCCTTCTGTCGTGGGATCAGCTCCGGGTGGGGTCCATCGGGGCGCCGGCCAGTTCGTCTACGGATACCGCCTCCCAGCCGCCCGCGTTCCGATGGAAGAACCGGAAGCCCAGCGCCATCGACCCCTGAAGAGCCTCTGCCGCCGCGGTCCGCGCATCCCGATCTTCGCCTTGCAACGTCCGGAACATCCGGTCGAGTTGATCGGGGGTGGCCACCGCGGCCAGGACACGGCCGGCGGCGTCCGCCGCCGCGTAGCGCTGAACGTCCGAAAAGTGCAGCATCTCGATCAGTCCGTCGAGGATCTCCCGGGTGGCCGCCCCGGGCCCGATATCGGCGACGGCCTCGGCTCCCGCTAGCCCCACATCCCCGTCCCCATCTTGTATCATGCGGGCCAGGAGGCTCAGGATTTCCGGGGTGGCCGCGGCGGCCCCCATATAGCCGATGGCCTGCGCCGCGTCGAACCACCCCTCTCGCCCCGGGTCCTCCAGGTCCCACAGCATCCGGGCCAAGCGGCTCAGCACCTCCGGGGTCGCCGCCGCGGCGCCGACGCCCCCGATGGCTTCCACCGCCGCGTGCCGCACGCGGCACTCCGGGTCTTGCAGCATCGGCGCCAGGAGATCGAGGAAATCCGCGGTGGCCGCCGCAGGCCCGATGCCCGCGATGACCCGCGCCGCCGCGGACCGCACCAACCGCTCCTCGTCTTTCAGCAGACCAGCCAGGAGACCAAAGATGTCCTGGGGAACCGTCGCGGCCCCGATGGCGCCGATCACGTTTGCCGCCCCATGCCGGACGCGCCATTGCCGGTCTCGCAGCATCCGCGGCAGCAGTTCGAGGAAGTCCGGGGGCACCGCCGCGGGCCCGATGCCACCGATGGCCCTCGCCGCCGCGGACCGCAGAAACTCCTCCTTGTGTTTGAGCAGACCGGCCAGGCGACCGAGCACCTTCGGGGTAGCCGCCGCGGACCCGATGCGTCCGATGGCCCAGGCCGCATCGAAGCATAGCTCCGGGCCCCGTAGCATCCGGACAAGACCGCCGAGCACCTCCGGGGTAGCCGCCGGGCTCCCGATACAACCGACAGCACGCACGGCCGCCGAACGCACCAAATATTCCCTGTCTTTGAGCCAGACAGGCAGGCGGAGGAGGAAGTCCGGGGGGGCCGCTGCAGGCCACATGCGGCCGATGGCGTCCACCGCCGCAGATCGCACACCGCCTTCGCGGTCCTGAAGCATCCGGTAGAGGCCATCGAGCACCTCGGGGGTGGCCGCCGCCGCTCCCATAGCACCGATGGCTTCCGCAGCATCGCGCCGCACGCGCCATTCCCGATCTTGCAGCAGCCGGGGCAGGGTGACGAGGACCTCCACAGTGGCCCCCGCGGCTCCGATGCCACGGATGGCTTCCTTACCATCTAACCGGACGAGGTCGTCCCGGTCTTGCAGCAGCCGGATCAGGGCGCCGAGGACCCCCGGGGTGGCAGCGGCGACCCCGATGCCGCGGATGGCGCGGGCCGCCGCTGCCCGCACGTCTCCGTCCGGGTCTTGCAGCATTCGTACCAGGCGGTCGAGGAAGGGTACGCCCTCCACACTGGCATTGGACCACCCCAGCGCGGGTAGAGCCAGCGTCAGGTGCGACACCGAGGCCGCCGTGTCCTTCAGCTCGTTCTCATACCACAGGGAAAAGGCCTTCGCGGTGATCCGGTCAGCGGCGTCCAGGCGCCGTTGCCGGATCTCTGGCTTGAGTTCCGGCAGGCACCGCGCCGCCAGGGCCAGGCGCGTCCTGAAGTAGCAATCGCCGCGCGGCTCCTGACAAGACGGCTCCTGGCGGCTCAGCATTTGCAGCAGCGGGCCCGGGTCGTCCAGCAGCCCGGCCAGCAGCACAATGACTTCCTGCCACCGGGGCAGCCATGCCTTCCGGCTCACCAGGCCAGCCACCCTATCCCACCCCTCATGGTTCGCCCGGACGGCCAGCGCCGACGCAGCCAGGTACTCCTGAAAGCTACGGTGGAGGAAGCATAGAGAGGAACGACCGTCCGCCCCGCCGGCCACGACGATACCGTCCCGTTTGAGCGAGGCCACGAATTCTTCAGCCTCCGTGGTGGTCTGCCCACTACTTTCTTTCATGTCTAATCCCGGAGCCTCCGCCAGCTCGGCTTCCGTGAACCGATCCCTTTGCTGCCGCTGAAGCTTCAAGGCCACGGTTGCCAGCCGGGACAGAATACCGGTAACCGAAAGGTCGCTGACGAGACGCCGCTGCGCTTCTTCTTTCCAATCCCGGAGCAGGCCCCGCAGGCAGCGGTCGTAGACCTCGACCCGCCGCGCCGGGAAAGCCGGTGTTCCCTCCCGGTACGCCCGGCACATCAGGGCCAGCATCAGCGGCACCCGGGCCAGTCCCCTCACCTGGTGGGACCGTCGCAGCCCATCCAGGAAGAGGTCCGCCGTCTTACCGTCATCACGGAACCAGGCGCGAACGAAGGACTCGACCCGGGGAGTTTCCAGAGGTGCCAGTTCCACTTCCTGAGCCCCGGGAATCGGTCGCGCGCCGTAGCCGGCGGTGCGTGATGTCAGCAGGATGCGGGCCAATGAAAACTTGCGGGCGAAATCCGCCAGACGCCGGCCCAACCGCTGCGGGTAGCTGGCAAGGAATTCGCCCGGCTGGCCGGCGCCGGGCCCCTCCCCCGTTGCCTCGTCCCAGGCATCGAGCAGGACCACGCACCGCTCCGTTTTCAACTTGTCCCGCACGAAACTCCTGAAGGCCCCCGGGGCTTTTCCCGCGACGTACTCCTCCAGGGCTTCCTCCAGGGGACCGTCGTCGCGACACAAGTCCGAAAGCTGTGCCATTATGGGAAAGACCAGGTCCTGGACGGTGACATCGCCGCGGCGGAGCCGGGCGGCCGCGCTGACGGCCAGCCGGCGAGCTTCGTAGCGCAGCAGCCAGGTCTTGCCGGAGCCGGGGACTCCCAGGATGACGGCGCGCCTGAAACGCTGCCCGGCGTGTTCGTCCCACCGCAACGGACCCGGCAGCGCCGGGCGCCAGCTCGTGTCTTTTTCCTCCAGCCCGGGTCTAAGATACCTGGGCGCGTAGGCGTAGTCCCAGCGGTTGAATTCGTTTCCGGCCCCTCTCTCTCGCTCCTGCTCTTCGGCCAGCCACTCTTCGAAATGGCCGGGTGCATCCACCACGCAGACCACCTGGCGGACCTGGTCGAACGGGGTCTCACCCGGCTCTTGAGTTGTCCTCAGGTGGGCCGGGTAGTATTCCGGCAGTTCCGCTGCAGCCCGTGACAGGGCCTCCAGGTAAGCCAGGATGTCCTCCTCCAGGGCCGAACGGGCGGGCAGGGGTTTTTCAAGTCCTGGGTCCATTTACTTTACCGCCAGTGTGCTGCTCGCTCGACAAACTATCTCGAAACTGCCGCAGAAGAGGCATTAGCGTCCGCCTCCGGAACCCCCGGGGCTGGACGCGTTCACAAAGACGGTCCCTATGAGATACCAGCTTCCGCTGACAGTCGAGCGAGCGTAAACGTAGAAGAGATACGTTTTCCGAACACGGTTGGGTACCGACAGTTTGAAACCGGTGGGGCTGAAGCGCGCCGAGCCGAAAGCCTCCCCCACATCCGTACGCAGGATCCCATAAGTAGCAAGGCCAATCTCTATGCCTGTTTCCAGGGGCCCCTCGGACACCTTGACCTGGTCCACGCCGGTCCCCACGGCGGCGCCGGGGTCCAGAGCCCATCCCTCGATTTCGATGGGATTCGGCGGCGCGATGGCCGATCCGCTGACGGGTCTCTCCAGGCGGCCCTGGGGATCGGAAGGCAATACGGGCCTCGCCGTGGCCGTCGGGCTCGGAGAAGGCGACGGCGTTGGTGACGGTGTGGGAGAAGGCGTCGGCGATGGCGTGGGCGAAGGGCTGGGGCGCGGCGTCGGCTTAACCACTGTCCCGGTAGGCGGCGGCGTAGGGGTAAGGTCAGGCCGGGGCGGCGTCCGGGTGGGCGGCGTCGGAGTCGGGGGGGGCGTAAGCGTGGGCGGGGGCGTCCGGGGAGGGGTCTGCGTGGGTCCCGGAGTAACTATTGTAATGGTTGGCCTGGGTTGAGGCGTAACCACCGGTATCGTCGGGACTCTGGTCGCCGGAGGCGTCCGCGTAGGCGTCGGAGAAGGTGTGAGTCTAGGCGTCGGAGTGGGCGTCGGGGTGGGCCTGGGAAAGTTCCTCACCCGCACAATCCAGTCGGGGTGTCCATCGACGTTGCCGAACGTCGTGAGCCGCTGCTGGAAGGCGCCGCTCGGAGTCATCCTGTAGACCTCTTCGTTGCCGTCGCGGTTGGAGACGAAGGCTATCCAGCTCCCATTGGGTTTCATGCGGCCGAAATCGTCCACGGCGCCATTGTTGGTGAGTCTCGTGGCCGGGGCGTTCGGGACGGGGTCCATGACATAGAGCTCGAAGTTGCCGTCCCGGTCGGAGGTAAAGAGTATCTTGCCATTGGGTGTAAAGGTCGGATGATGGTCGTCGAAACTGTTGTTGGTCAGCCTGGTCTGGTTGGCGCCGTTGCTGTCCATTACATAGATTTCCTGGTTTCCGTCGCGGTTGGAGGTAAACACGATCTTCTTCCCGTCATAGGAGAAATGGGGTTCGGTGTCCACGGCTGGATGAGTAGTGAGCCTGGCCGCGGGGGCGTTCGGCACGGCGTTCATGACATATATCTCCTGGTTCCCGTGCCGGTCGGAGGCAAAGGTGATCCGCGCGCCGTCATGAGAGAAGTTGGGCCAGAAGTCCCAGGCCGGGTTGTCCGTCAGCCTGGTCTGGTTCCCGCCGGTATCGTCCATGGTATAGATTTCCCAGTTGCCGTCGCGGTCCGAGCCGAAGGTGATCATGCCGGCGGAACTGGTGTGAGGATTCATGTCGTTGGCCTTATTCATGGTCAGCCGCTTTAGCTGCGTACCGTCATCACGCATGATGAAAATCTCGAAGTTGCTATCAATCATCCGGTGGAAGACGATCCACTGGACCGGCACGCAGGACGGGACAACAATGAAAAAGAACGCCGCCGCCGCCGCGGCCAGGCCCAGCCCCACGAAAGAAAACAACTTCCAGTAGCGCCGCAACCAGGCGTCCCGGAAGGAGCGGGAAGACCCCCGGTCCAATAGTATGCTGCCAGGAGACCTTCCAGCGCCCCCTGGCGCCCCCGCCACGGAACCTGCCGTGGGGACAGAGGGTCTCGCCGGAGCGTCTGCCGGGGGGGTGACGGCGCCGTCACCCGTCTGGAATTGTTGCGTCTCCGGGCGGTCGGCGGGACCACCCGCAGCGCGTTCCGAAGGGGAGGCGCCGGTCTCGCCTTTCTCGAATTCCGGCTCCGGCGTGTGGCCCGGTGGAGTCCGGGGAGCGCCTCCAGAGGCGTCCGCGCCGTGCCGGTCAACTCCGCCCGGGAAGTCTCCGGACGGAGAAGCGCCGGTCCCCTCGCCCGGACCCGGCGGACTCGTGGCCGGGCCGAGCTTTTCCAGCAGCCTTCCCAGGACTTGTTCACGCAGAGCCGGTGGCGGAAAGAATGGAGGCGCCGCCGCCAGGAGTTCCGCCGCGGCAACATACCGCCTTCTCGTCTTCTGGCAGGTCTCGCACTCTTTCACGTGTCGCGTAACCTTGCGGCGGAGGGCGGGATCGATACCGCCTCTGCCCATCCCGCTACCGGACCAGAGGCCGGCCAGGGCAGGGCATTGCTTCTTTCCCTGCCGGGCCAGAACGAGGGCGGTAAGGGATTCTTCGAAGGAATCCTTCAAACGGCTGAGCATGGTGTAGACATTTCCTTTGGAGGTGTTCAGGACTTCGGCCAGTTCACCGGTTTCCAGCCCTTTCCGGAGGTGCAGGTCCAGAAGCATGTAGTCGCCGGGTGACAGCCCTTTGGCGGCTTCCCAGACCAGCGAGGCAACCTCTTGATTTTCGGCCGTTTCTTCCGGTCCGGGGGCAGGTTCCACCAGTTGCTGGAACGGCAGTCCCTCCCCTTCATCCGTCCCGGCGGCGGGCAGGGGAACGGCCCCGCGCTTCTTGCGCACGGCGTCGATGGCCTGGTTGCGGACGACTGTGTAGAACCAGGCGCGGAAGTTAGCGGGTGGGGGTCCCTTGACCTGGAGAAGTTTCAGGAAGGCGTCCTGGGCTATGTCGGCGGCCTGGTCCGGGCTGGCCACCACACGCACCGCCAGGTCATAGGCTTTGTCAAAATAGCGTTCATAGAGGGCGGTGAACGCCGTCGCATCTTTTTCCAGGGCACGGGTCGCCAGAGCTTCATCGGTAACCAGCATGGCCATCTTGTACCTCCCATAACACGGGCAATTATAAGAATATTCGGGGTGCGGCGCAAGGGAGTCCCGATGTTATCGGGACTCCCTTGCGCGGCCCGTCACGGAATGGCCTCATAGAACACGGTGGCCTGATCGGACTGGGTGACGCCCCTGACCCATATGGCATCGCCAACGACATCAATACTATCGCCGGGCGCCAACACGCGGTCAACCTGGTCGGTCCCCCTCCATACCTTGATTATTACGCTGGACTCGGACCCTTCGGCATTCCTGATCCGGTATCTTGCCAGGACTCCACCGCCATCGTACACCCATTTCCAGTCGGTACCCCTGATGGTGATCCTGCCCAGGACCCGTTCCATGACCAGGCGCACAACATCGTTTCCAGAGGCTGAATGGCCCGCTACGGTCTCGCCGGGAAACGATGCCCGGTCGCGAAGCGGGGAAGGAACCCCGGGCTCAACCGGCTTCGCCGGGGTTCCCGGAGTCGTGGGGGCCGGTCTGCCAGTCGCCGCGCCAGGCCCCACGAGGTCCTCCCCGGTTGGGCCGCCGCCGGGAAGGGGTCTCGCGGGCGTCGTTGACCGGTTGGCCGGAGGCGCCGGGGGAGGAGGTGTTGGCGCCGGCGCCGCGGGACCTGCGGGGGTGGCGGGCTGGACCTTTGCTGGCTCTTTGACCGGCCCCGACACTCCTGGCTGGCCTTTGGCCGCGACTGGCTGTCCATCCCTGACCACCTCGCCCAGCAAGGCAGCAGCCCCGGCGATGATGTCGGCCGCCGGGTCTCGCGCTTCCCTGGCCAGAACGGCCAGCTCCGGCAGCGCTGTGGGGATGTCCCTGTCAAGCACGTTATCGAGGTCGCGCAGAGTGCCAAGGTCCTGCAGGCGCTGGCGTAGCTGGCCGTTCTTCGCCACCGTCAAAGCCTGGGAAACCATGGCGTCTGCCGACTGCACACGCTTGTCATCACCCCAGGGCGCGGCGCCGGTGGTCGTCCAACGGGTGCGCGTAATGACTCCCGCCGTCCCGTTAAACTCAATGGTGATGCCCGCCATCTCGTCTTTGGCTACCTGGCCATTGGTGAGATGCAGCGTCTTCTTGTTCTTGGATATGTTCTTTGTCTGAAATGGTATCGTCGCTGTGACGTTGTTAAGCTCGAATTTCTTGTCGAATGTCAGGTGCAGGTCCGTCGCGGTCTTGCCCGTATCGTTCGTGGGGCCGTAAACTCCCATGTCTGCCGAGGCAGTGGGTAATGCCGGTGGCAGCAGTCCCAGGAGCATCCCCAGGGCTACGAACACCGGCGCAACGATAGTCGCCATGGATTTCAGGTTCTTCACGGTAAACTCCTTTCCTTTGTTTGCTTTTCTCCGTTGTGTCATGGTCTCCAACATTTCTCTCTCCTTTCTTTGGCTGCGGCTTCCGGTCTCTTCTTGTCTGTTCCACTGAGGAGACGGCCGGCGGCCAAAAACCTTACACCTTTTTGCCGCAGGTTTGGCAACTTGTGATCAGTATGGCAAGGTCAAAATGAATGACCTGCCGAACAACGATGGGACCCTCCATGTCCTTCCCGCCGTTTGCATTGTTGGTCGCAAACGCGACTGCCCACCCATTTGTGGCAAAACGCAGGACATCTTCTTCTCCTTCTTGCCCTTGAGATTATCTGCCTGCCTATCCCGAGAATAATGAATCCGGCGATAGCCGCAAGCAGCACATACTGGAGCGTTCCTGAGAAGCGGTACTCCAACGACATGTTTACGACATAGGGCCTGCCCCCGAGGTCAACCGTCAGGGCCGTAACCGGAATCTTGAAACGATGGAGCACCAAGAAATGGGCACGGACCGTGTAGCTGCCAGCAGGAAGATCGAAAGCAGCTGTTCCGTTGCGGTCTGTCTCTTTTACAGATGTTTCCTTATCCCCCTGCCTGACTTCGATGGGAATACCAGCTAGGGGACTGCCGCTCAAGGCATCTCTGACAATTACCGTCAGCGGTGCAGGCATTTCCTGTTGGGCCTGGGCAATCGGTAGGACCAATAGAGACAAGTAGGCCAGAACAACAAGCAGAACGGGTAACAACAAGATACTCGATTCCCTCAACCGTTTGTGGACTCTCATTTCGCTCCTTTCGTCGGGTCAATACGTCAAACGGGTCATCTATCGCCCGCGCCACCAGCCCCCAGCCCCTTGGGGTAACCCGGCGCGAAGTCAGGCTTGACGATCAGGCCGCGTTCTATCCGTCCGGTGGCGACGGTGCCCCTGCCCCGCAGCGCAAAGACGTCCTCAATGGGGAGGATGAAGTCATGCCGCGGGGCCGGCGCGGGATGGGCCGGGGCCAAACGTTGCTGCAGTTCAGCGAGCTTGGCCAGCATCTGTTCATGGGTAGCCTTGATTGACGCGAGTACCGGGGGAGACCGACCTCCTGCGTCTTGTACCGTCGTCCAGGAGCCCCGGGGAGCCTTTGCCTGCGTTCCCTTCAGCTCAACCCGGATGGTCGCGGTACCCCAGGGCGGCACTTTGCCACCAAACAGGTGCAGGTCCTGGCTGTTCTGGCCCTCAAACCGCCGAAAGGGACCAATGTTATGGAGTTGCCGCCATGCGACGTCGAATGCTATGTGCAGGTCGGCGGCTGTCCTCCCGGTGTCGTTCCAAAAGGTGAAGGCCGTTCCCGCCGGCGCCGCCGAGGCTGTCTGCAACGGGGACGGCAGCAGCCCGGTAAGCAATCCCAGGGCCATAAGAACGGATACCGCTATGGTGGTCACTTTGACCTTTTTCATGCTAAACTCCTTTCGTCTTTCTGGTTTCAATGAAGCTGTCACCCTGAGCCGGAGACCTGAGCGAAGCGAAGGGACAGTCGAAGGGTCTTTTCCCATCGTTGCGCTTTCCTCTGCAACCAGGCGCTAACCGTCACGCGGACGCAGGCCGGGGGACCGCCTGTTTCTTTCCGCGATCCAGTTGTCGGCCTGAAAATAGTGGCGCATGGCCAGGTCTATCGCCGCCATGCGGTCCGCGCCGGCGGCCTCATCGTAACTGCCTGCCGGGCCGGTCTCAGGCCTTACCCCTGTGTACTTTGGGTTGTCCATCGTAGTCTCCTTTCTTATCTGTTCTACTGAGGGGACGCACCGGCGGGCAAAACCTTACACTTTCTGGGTTGTTCGTCTCGCAAATACGCCGGGGCAATCCGGCGCTCCCACCGCCAGTCAGGGTTTCGACCCCTTTGGGAGTCTGATCGTGTCCCACATCTCGGGCTGGACACAGGGGACCGGTACCGCAGGCCTCCGTGCCTGCGAGAGTTGGACCTTGTACGGCGCCTTCTTGTGCCAATGACCGTTTCCGGAACGAATTGGAGGCTGCCATTCGTCACCAACGGATTAAGTTTGCCTTGTTCAAGATCCAGCGCTCACAGGCAGGGACGCCTGTGGTACCGGTCCCCTGTGTCCAGCCCCGGAGATGTGGGTAAGGATCAGTTTGGGAGTATCGAAACCATGGAGGTCCACCGGACACGACAGGAGCAAGCGCTGTCGCTACCGGGTTATGCACCGAACCGGAACACCCCTTGACAAAGAAAATAATGGTGATTATGATGATGTCATCAAAATTCCCGCCGGAATTGCGGTCGTGGCCGTTTGGTTTGAATCCTGATTAGCGCGACATGGGAAGATGGTTAGACTGACTCTTCGATTGGCGCCAGCTCTTTTCCCGCTGTGCCTTGCCTTTGTTGCCGCCCTGTCCACCCCGGTATTGGCGCAAGTCGGACGGGCGCCACCGCCCGTCATAAAGAGCGTCTCAGTTACTTCGGTAGAACCAGGAAAGACCCACGATATCACCATCCTGGGTGACAACTTTGTTCCTGGCGCTACCGTATCCTTTTCGCCGCCGGCAGGAATAACAGTGGCTTCCGTAAGATACGTTAGCCCTCAACAACTAATAGCTACTGTTTCCGCCGCCAGTGATGCCCCGGCAGGTCCCAGGGATGTCGTGGTCAGAAACCCCGACGGACAGTCCGCATCTCTCCCGAAAGGGCTGACAGTGACCTCGCCTCCTCCCGCTCCGCCTCTTACCCCCGGGACGATACCACAACCCCTGCCGACTCCGGCTCCTTTGCCCGGGTCTCCACAACCATCCCGTCCGACACCGATACCCACTCCGGCGCCGACGGTACCGCCATCACCTGCGCTCCAGGCCACTCCACTCCGCACACCACCTGCGTCTCCCTCAATTCCACCACCGCAGCCCCCCGCGTCGCCAACGCCCGCGGCCCCGTCCACTCCCGCCTTAACCCCGGAGGCGCGCACCACGCCAGCCCCAACCCATCAATTGACGCCTCTTCCAACTCCCACACCGGCCACGCCGGCGCCGACCCCTCCGCCGGCGCCACGCCCGCTTCCACGGATCTCAATCGAAGTTGTCCGGGTCTTCGTTGACGAAGACGGCCGCAAAGAGGTCCTCTCGCGGGACCAGTTTGAAAGCGGCGCTGTAGTCCGGCTGCCAGCCCCGCCCGTCCTATCGCCCGGCAAAGGAGTACAACACAGGCCCGTCAGGGACGCGGTTGAGATTATCACTGTCACCGGCCCCGCAACGGTTTCCGACGAGTACACCACATTCTATGAGCTTTCCGGCAGTACAGCATTTGGGTCAATAGATGGAGTGGGCTGGTACAGGAAGGGCGATTCCGCCCGGTGGAGCGTGAGTCCTGCAGTGATAAACCATGATACGCTGGGCTTCCTCGGCGTGGTCTTCAAGCCACGGCTCTGGAGCGGGGCTGCCATCATGGACGCGCCGAAACAAATAGCCGTCGAATGGTACGCCGACTATCTGCCCCTTTTCGCCGTTGCTTCTCTCATTGCCGCCATCCTGCTGCCATGCTATCGGTGGCCTCCCTGGCGCCCGCCGCGAACGCCGCCAGGTCCGCCGCCCCCGGGACGTCCACCGCGGCTGCCTCCGGAAGAACCGCCACGTCAGCCACCCATGGGGCCGGAGCGGCAGTCGCCGGGACGACCCACTGCGATCACGGATAGGCCGGGCCGGACAGCCATTTGGGATTCAAGAATCGCCAAGAAAGTGGGCGCCTGGGCCCCTGTAGGGACTTATGTGGTCCCCACCATGGTATCGGCCTATACGGGTCTCTCGAAAGAAGCCCTGGTCTCAGTGACCATAACGGGCGTGCTTCTTGGCGTCATAACAACCTATAAGAGCGTTTCCTGTCTTACCCCGCCGGGACCACCGGTGCGGCCGCCAACCGAACCACCCACCACACCACCGGTACGGCCGCCGAAAAGATGGAAATGCGGCGTCAGCCATGAATGGATATTCCGCAAAATGGACTTGGCGGTCTGGCCTGAAGGCGCCGTCAGGGCCCCGGCGGATGACCCGTTACCCTTGAAGGCTCGCGCCTGGGACACACATGTCCTGGTCCAGAGATGTAGCTGTAACGGCGTTAGCTCCAATAACCACTTTCTACTGGCCAACGTCAGATACGAATGGGAGATACTAAGCGGCGAAGGTGGATTCATAAGAATAAACGACGGCACCGAATCAAGGACCGGCTTCGGGGAACAGGTGCTCTACCAACCGCCGGACGTTCAGGAAGCGGACCAGGTCAAGAGTGTGCTTATCAAGATAACCGCCCACCATGACGATGCCACCAAGCCGCCGGAACACGGACCCTGCGTTATCATCTGGAACATCGAGATCAAAAGGGAAATCAACGAGGTTGGCCCATCGGTCGAAACTCCCGAGGAATTCGTGGACCCGGGAGATGTAAGAGACGAATACGTTTATTCATTCACAGTATCTGCCAAACAATGCCCCGCGGCCAATCCCTTCCCGGAGGAAAGCGGGGAAGGCTGTATGCCGCAGCACGAGTGGAGAGCAGGAAGCTCCATCACGGGGGAGATCAAGTCACCGCCGGGGCCGGTCTGCTCCGGTGACTACATAAGGCTGGAAGCCATCGGAAAAGACGTAGACGAGTTGAAGCTGATGTGTTTACCTGCCGAGCCGTGCATCTATCCCGCGGAAGAAAGAATGAACCTCAATGATCTGCTGGAATATGAGTGGGCGGCCGACCGGGGAAGGTTCCCGAACGGGAGTGCCGGCCGTGAGGTTGTGTGGCAAGCCCCCGATGAAAAAGGGGAGGTCAGGTTTAGTCTCACGATCAGGGATTCCGGAGGGCAGTTCGACGATGGAGACTTGCGGTTGTGGACTTCTACTGTCGTTCTGAGGCTGGGAATTGACCTGGTAGAAACTCCCCGGGACTGGCTACCGGATGCCCGGGCCGGCAGCCTTTCCCTGCCGGCCAGGGTTTATATGTGCCAGGGCAACCGGTGGGTGTTCCCCGGGAGGAAGAAGTTCGTCAGCTTCAGGGTCAAGAAGATTTCCCGCGAGAAGGGCGTCTGCATGAACTACCCGATCCATGGGAACACCAACCCTGACTTATTTTTTCACGAGGGGAGGAACGGTCCAGACTATATCTTAAGAAGAGACCGGACGGTCAGCGGGGTAGAGGATGCCTGCCCTCAAGAAGTCCTGCTGCCCGACGATAACCCCGGTCACAAGCACCATTATCTGTACACCGTATCGCGGAGAAGACGGACGGAAGCGGCCACCACGGTGAGGTGTGAGGACTACGGCGCTGTGGGGCGGCTGGAAGCTAGGGCCAATCACTGCATCCAGATACCGCCCCGAGACAGTGTCGGTGCGGAGCCGTGTAACGGCAGTCAGGAATGCTGTACCGGTTCCAACGAAGTGAACATGCCGAGAGACGACAACGGGAACGATATAGCCGACAGCGCACCCCAGGACGCCGGCGGAACTCCCGCCGGCGACGACGATCCATACCCGCCGGGGAATCGCGTCAGTGGCGATGGGTTTTCCAATTACGAGGAATACAGAGGGTTTGTCGTCGTAACACCGCCCGCATTCACACAAAAACGTCACGTCAGGACAGATATCAACCGAAAGACCGTATTCCTCCATGTGCTCAACAGTGAGCTATTATCCGGAGTACACCTGTTCAGGGTTGTCACCAACCTTGAGGTCTATTTCCTGATTCACAAGGGGTACTATCAATATACACTCTATGCCAGAGGCGCCCTGGTCCCACAAGCGGACGGAAACATAGCCGTGCCGACCTGGGCCTATCATGACGACAATATGGTGGTTAACTACAACCGCGGGCGACACTCCCTCGGCCGGGTCTATGGCATACTGGTCATGAGGGACGATGCAATCAACCTCCCCAACGGGTTCCTTATGGGTGTAGCCATCCCCCGCGCGGGCGCTCCGGCCGCTAACGGCCCCCCGGCCTATAAGGATTGCGTAAAGGTTAACGTCCCTAACATCGTTCGAGTTGCCGGGATGAGGCATATCGTTCCTGCCGGTTTGTTGAGCGCAACTATAGCTCATGAAATTTGCCACTCCGTAAACGTTTGGCACCATGGTGATATCGGCGCCTACCACGCAAACAGCAGTCATGGGAACTGCCACCATTTCGCAGGGTGGCCTGGGCATTGGGCCCAGACTGACGGGGATACGAGCAGCGGCGACGTTAACTGTGTGATGCGATACTTCACTCCTCCATGCGGATGGTGCCACGCTACGGGGCACCATTTCCATGGGGTCGGGTTTCTCCAACCCATCGGCCAAGCCCTCTGCACTGGAAATACGGGCACGAATTCGGCCACCATGCGGATAAACGATTTCGGAACGGGTCACCGAAACGACGCCTCCAGGAACAGCTATCCCGGCGCAGGCGGCAATGGGTGCTTGCGGCAGATTTGTGTGAAAGACTAGGAAAGAAATGACCGTACCTGTTTTGAACGTCCAATTGAGCGCCAATAACTCGGACTCTGCTTCAATTCGAGCCGGAGAGCCGCTCATACTTACGGTCTCGCTCGTCAACGCTTCGGCTATAACCGGCGAAGCGGCCAACCTGGAGCTGAGACAGGCCAGAGAAGAGATGGAGAGACGCCTGGCGGAAGGGCAAATAACAGAGAAAGAGTTCAAAAAGCGTTCATCCCAACTGAAGGAGGAGCGGGTCGAAAAAGTGGCGGTGGGGTCATCGACGAAGCCATGGTACGAAGGCATAGCTTTTTACGGTATGGAAGATAGCGCCAGGATCAAGCTGCAATGGCCCCTGAGGGTTCTGGAATACCCATCCCCGCAGGATGTGGTTGAGTTAGACGAGGGAAGAGCGGCGACCGCAGACTACGGCTGCGACCCCGACCTGCTGCCACGAAGCGGGGAGTATCAAATAATGGCAACCGTTGACGCTCCGGGAAACATAGTAGAGTCCAACGCCGTCAAAGTGGTCTTCCCGGGTGGAGAGGGTGACAGGTTAGAGAGTGAAAGCTGGTTAGCTTCAAGAGCGAGCATCTACCTGAGGCTCGGAGCCTGGGATGAAGTCAAGAAGCACATTGGCCGGCTGGAATCCCTCGACCCCGGTTCTCTGTCAGTCTCTTACCTGAAAGGCGAATACGAGGAGGCAAAAGGGAACATTGATGAAGCCATTGCTGCCTATCAGAAAGCCTTAGAAATATTCTATCAACAATATCCCAACATCGGGGAATATCCGGAGCTGCTGACCACAAAAATGGGTTTTCTGGCAGAGAAACGGGCGGCCGGCAACAGTTCCCCGGATAAAGAATGACCAATGGGATTTCCGTTGCTTCACCACAAATTGGGCGTCTGCAAGAAGTGCATGGCGCTGGCTTTCGTGCTGGCTGGCATTAGCATTGCGGGTCTGGTTTTCGCTCTTGGGTCCGATCTCAACTACTTCGCTCCCGTAAGTTCGGTGGCGGCGGGCGCCTTCGGGACCCTATTCTGCATGCACGTCCTCGCCTATGTTCTAAGACGAATCCGAAGGGCACCTCCGCCGCAGGACGCCGGCGGATGCTGCGACTGACAGCAACCGTAACTGTCACATCCCAACTTCGGAAAATATCCAGAGTTGCTGACCGGGGTGGTAATACAAAAGCATTAATAGCTGCTGCATCGCTGCAGTGATACGAAAACCGCGGGCTTTCGCCACAGGGACACGGAGAACACAGAAACGACGACAAGACGACACAATTCGGCGCCGTCTTGTTTGCTAAGCTAATCTCTGCGTGCTCTCGGCGTCTCTGTGGTGAGCGCGTGCCTCATTGGTTAATAGGTTTGCATCATCTGCCGACCATCCCAGCTCACCCGGATACCCCCCGGCCCGTCTTCTCTTCCAGCGGTCAGATTGACATTTTTCCGCACATTCGATAGCATACACGAACATTAATACGTGAATCATGGTGCGCTAACCAGTTAGAACCACACCAGGGGATGCAGCACTCAAGAGATATTAGCCGGACTTGATGAAGTGTGTCTTAAAGCCGGAGACAAACGCTTCCACAGCGACAGGGCAAAACTGTGTTCCGAGGTGCTTGTATAACTCATTCATGGCAGCCTCAGTGCTCATAGCGGCTCGGTATGCCCGGTCACTGGTCATGCTGTCAAAGGCATCTGCCACAGCTAGTAACCGGGCGCCAAGAGGAATGTCATTGCCAACTAAACCATCTGGATAACCATTACCATCGAACCTCTCATGATGGTGTAAGACGAGCTTCCTTGCTTCTTCGAGAAAAGGAACGCCGGTAATTATGATAGCTCCTAACCTGGGATGCTGTCTTATAGTGTCGAATTCTTCAGGGGTCAGACGACCAGGCTTGCCCAATATGTTGTCAGGTATGCCTATTTTACCTATGTCATGAAGAATCCCTGCATACTCCAGGATCTCCAGCTCCTCCTGTGATACGTTGAGTGATTTTGCTCCCAACAAAGCTAGTTCCGTTACACGTTGTGAATGACCACGGGTGTAATGGTCCTTGGCGTCAATAGCTGCCGCCAAAGCCCTGATAGTACTCTTGTATCCATCCACCACCTTTAGATTTAGTTTGGCGTTTTCAATCGCCATGGCCACATTCTTAGTGAGAGAGCTACTCGTATAGATTATGGGCAGTATCGATAATGGATAGAGTAAGTTAAGAATGTACCCCTTCTCAAAGGTAATGAAACTGGCTAGCAAATAGCCAGCAAATACAACCATCACCATTACCCCTCCCCAACGGAGTCCAAAGCGAGGCAGGACAAACCCGGTGACAATCATAATGAGCAGCAGAATATTTAAGGATGTAGTTCCTCCAACTTCAGTTACGAATTGTTGCCGTAAGATATTATCCACAATTGCCGCGTGAATAAAGACCCCCGAAATCTTACCTGATGATGTTGGGACCGCCCATTTATCAAGCTCCCCGGTAGCTACCATTCCGATCAATACAATCTTACCCCTAACCTTCAGCGGGTCAAAATCCCCACTGATGACATCCTTGAAGGATATATAAGGACGCATTGTGTCCGCAGGAGCAAAGTTAATCCGGTACCAATAGGAATTATCTATCGGTATATCACGGTCCAGTAAACGGATCGTCCCACCTTGCCCGAAATACTGTTGAGGGAGCGGCATAGAAAACAGACTGTGAAGTACTACCAAGCTGAATGCCGGGTATGTCTGCCCACCACTATCCTGGAGCACTAACGGTAAACGTCTCACTTTGCCGTCAGGGTCGTTTATCAGGTTGCTATGACCTGTGTTGGCAGCAGCCTGTCCCAGTAGAGCTGTGGGCGATATCATGTGAGTGTAGGTTGTCTTCGTATTAGTCGATGGTTGAGGATCAGTGCCTACCGACGATAAGATGACATTACCTGAAGCTATCATAGCTTTAGCTAATATCTCATCATCAGGCGTACTTTCAGGAAAAAGAATATCAAAGCCGATTACTTTGGCCCCAGCTTTACTTAGATTGTTAATGACTTGTGCGTGTAGACTGCGAGGCCAGCTCGCCCACCTACCGTGAGTTTCGAGGGTATCATCATCTATGCCGACGACAACAATGTTGGGGGAAGGAGGTTCCGACATGAATAGTTTATCTGATAGCCATAAGTTGACACTATAAAAAGGCTGCACCATCGTTACAAAGAGAATAAACAAAGACCCCACTCCCAGCAGTATCAACGTGTGGTAGAAAAGCCTCGGATGCTGCTGTCCCCTTTTGACCTTGAAAGCACTACTGGCAACCACTTATATTTGACCTTCTGTTTCTCTCTTAGCCGGACTGATTATACTTCCGCCTTTGCGCCTAATCAACGTTTGACCGAAGATGACTAAAGTATGGGACATCCCTGTACCATAGTACCATTGAGGATCGTTGCATTCATCAGGACATTGCCGTAGAATACTGCCCGGGACCCCCATTTCAATCCCTCGGCGAGACACGCGGCACTATCTGTGCAGGGAGCAACTGTCAGGAATTTCATCGAAGCGAATTTGGATTGATTCAGCCGCATAGAGGATGCGTTTCATGAAATCACGAACTCAACAGGGCGTCAAACCAAGAGGGAGACATTCACGGCAAACAGGGTCATTGCATATAGCTGCAATCGGAACCCTTGCACTTACGCTCATTTTTGTCCTGCTCCCAAGCATAGGGCCAAACCCCGGCGCCTTTGTTTCCGCTCGTTCACCGCTCACTCCAGCCTCGCAGTCCACTCTAAGTATTCTTAGCGGTAGCGTTGAGGTTCGCGAAGCCGATTCAGTTAACTGGAAACCAGGTGTCCATGGCATGCGATTAGTCGCCGGAACCGGCGTGCGGACCTCTAACGCGTCCGGGGCACAGCTTACGTTCTTTGACGGAAGTACCCTTACACTCGACCCTAATACCAATATAGAAATCGTCCAGATTGATTCTGACGGAAGACAAGCTGATACGATTCTTCTGAAGCAATGGATTGGCAGGACGTGGAGCCGTGTCGCAAAAATGCTGGACCCAGGCTCGCGTTACGAGATACAGACACCGACAGCTCTTGCCGTGGTGCGCGGCACCCTGTTTTCCACCGAAGTTGACGATGCGCAAAGAACCAGGGTGCAGACTAGCGAAGGGCTGGTAAGCGTTCTGGCACAGAGCAAAGAAGTATACGTGCCGGCAGGCCAGGAAACCACCGTGGAGCCTGGATTGCCTCCGTCCGAACCTGCGAAAGTAAGTCTTTCCAGGGATCAGGGCCGGAGTGGCAATCAGGGCCAGGGCAGCGGCAGTCAAGGCCAGGGCGGCGGCAATCAGGGCCAGGCTGGCGGCAATCAGGGCCAGGGCAGCGGCAATCAGGGCCAGGGCGGCGGCAATTCAGGCCAGGGCAGCGGCAATCAGGGCCAGGGCAGCGGCAATTCAGGCCAGGGCAGCGGCAATTCAGGCCAGGGCAGCGGCAATACAGGCCAGGGCAGCGGCAATCAGGGCCAGGCTGTCGGCAATCAGGGCCAGGCTGTCGGCAATCAGGGGCAGGCT
>JACQUA010000192.1 GCA_016210565.1 Chloroflexota bacterium | reverse complement strand
GGAGAAAGGACTGGGTCTCGGCAAGCGTGTAGGTGGCGGGGATAACCGGTATCTTATCCGTCCAGTTGCGGTGTAGCCTGCGCTCGTTGCCTTTCGGTGCCACAACCGCAGTGTAAACCAATATGAGGGCGTAATCAATAGTCCTCTCTCCCCTTGCGGGAGAGAGTTAGAGTGAGGGGGCGATTAAAAGTAGCCGCGAGCCGGTGGCTCGCCCTCAAATCGCCCAAAATGGAACGGCCAGTTCCCAAACGTCAGTTTCTGGCAAATCCGCCGTTTGAGCACTTATCCGCATCGTCGGGAATGCAAGGGCGAACCACCGGTTCGCGGCTACGCCTCCTCCCCACCGCCACGGAGCCGCTTGGCTTCTCCCCCTTTAGGGGACTTAGACATTCCCAACGGAGTTTCGCGGTAGGCTCGACCGATTGGCGATTTACAACGCCCCGACGGTATGCTATCATTCCAGTCTGGTTCTTTCTCGGCATTACCTGTCCCTGGACCCTTTTGGAGGTGAGTCTTGGCGAAGTCCCGTCCCAGCAGGTTGCTGGCCAGTTATCTGGTCGTCGTCATCCTGATCTCGGCGCTACCAATGGGCCTAGGTGCGGAGAGCGCAGCCAGTGCTGCCGCGACTCCAACACCGACGCCAATACCAGGTGGGTCGGCCCTAGACCTTAACGTGACGGTTGCAGGCTACTACTGGGTCGGGCAGGGCATTGCAGTGGCCTACACAGTGCAAAACAAGGGTGCCGTTGGATCAACGTCTTTCTCGGTCTTTTATCAGGGAACACTGCAAGGCACTCCGCAACAAAATAATCACGGCAGCATGGCCCCAGGCGAATTGGTAAGTGCGAGCTTCCCTACAAGGTGGCTGATGCCGGGCCATTTGGGTGAGCAAGCCATTGAGGTATTCATCTTCGGTTTGGGTGGAACCGACGTTGGGGGCTCAAAAAGTTTCAGCAAGACCATTACCGTTTTAGACGCCGGCATGCCAACGCCCAGCGCGACTGCCTCACCTGCACCAAGTCCCACTCCATCGCCGACTCCATCCCCAACCCCGGCGCCGGCGCCGAGTCCCACTCCAACACCATCACTGTCACCCACAGCCACCCCTACTCCTTCTCCAACACCCAGCCCTACTGCAACACCGACAGTCACACCCATTCCCACTACCACCTGGACACGGCAGTTCGGGACAGATGGGATAGACTACGGCTGGGGCGTCGCCGTCGACCGTGACGGAAACACGTATGTCGCCGGCATGACCGGCGGCGCCCTTTCGGGCCAGAGCTCTTCGGGTGGGGAAGACGCCTTCATTCGAAAATATGACACCTTGGGGACACTAATTTGGACTCGCCAGTTTGGTACCGCGGCCAATGACTTCGCGCGGGGGGTAGCGGTGGACTCGAACGGCCAGGCCTTTGTCCTGGGCACTACGCTGGGCGCCTTTCCCGGACAGACCCCAGCCGGCGGGCAAGACATCTTCCTGAGAAAATACAACGCCCAGGGAACTGAACAATGGACCCGTCAGTTCGGAACGGCTTTCGAGGAGGCGGCGGGCGGCGTGGCGGTTGATACGGCCGGGAACGTTTATGTTACAGGGGCCACCGATGGCGCCATGCCCAACCAATCAGCTCAGGGCGGCCGGGACGCTTTCCTTCGAAAGTTCGACGGCGCCGGGAATGAAGTGTGGACAAGGCAATTCGGCGGCGCCGCTGATGATTCCGCTAGCAACCTCGCCATTGCCACGTCAGGTGATATTTATGTTTCGGGCCTCACCGAATCGGTTTTGGGTGACGTCGGTTCTCAAGTAGGGGCATTGGATGCCTTTGTGCGAAAATACAGTGATTCCGGAACGCACATTTGGACAAGGCAGTTTGGCAGCAGTGCCGACGACCTGGGAATCGGCATAGGTGTTGACTCCGGCGAAAACATCTATGTTGCCGGGTTCACTCTGGGCGCCATGCCCGGGCAAACTTACTCGGGGGGGCGGGATGCGTTCCTTCGGAAATACGATAGCTCGGGCGCCTCGCCCTGGACACGGCAGTTCGGCGGATCTGGTTGGGAAAGCCTCCGCGCCGTGTCGGTGGATGCTGCCGGTAATACGTATTTAACTGGGGAGACGGACGGTTCGTTGCCCGGTTATGCCAGTTCCGGTGGCGACGACGGTTTCATCCTCAAGTATGACCCGGCCGGAAATCTCTCCTGGATACGACAGTTTGGGACGGGGAGCCAGGACGAGCCCCGCAGCATCACCGTTGACAGATCGGGAAACATTTACCTTGCCGGCTGGATAAGTGGCAACTTCCCGGGCCAGACATCTTCAGGAGGGCCGGACGCCTTTATTCGCAAATACGACAGCAGTGGTAACACGGATGGTGAAACTGCGCCGACCCCTACTCCTGCTCCGACGCCATCGCCGACGCCAACTGCTGCTCCAACACAGACCCCGTCGCCGACACCCTCGCCGACTCCGGCGCCAACGGTCACCGCTGCGCCGCCGGCGGCGCCGGCCTTGGTCTCCCCGGCCAACGGGGCCAGGACGAACGATACAACACCGGCCTTCGACTGGTCCGATGTTGCCAGCAATTCCGGCGTAACCTATTCCCTCCAGGTCAGCATCGATCCCGGCTTTTCCGGCCCGGCGGTTAGCAAGACCGGACTGGCTGCTTCCACTTACACGCTGAGCGAGGCCGAGGCCTTGACGCCGGCCATCTATTTCTGGAGGGTGAAAACAGCAGCCGGAAGCGAAGGCGAAAGCGCCTGGACTGCGGCCTGGTTTTTCAGGGTGGACACCACAGCGCCAGCTGCGCCGGCGCTCGTCTCGCCGGTCAATGGGACTACTATTTCGGAGACATCGCCTACCCTTGACTGGTCGGATGTCTCCGATGTTTCGGGAATGACCTACATCGTGCAGGTAGACGATAATTCCGATTTCTCTTCCCCGGTTACGAACCTTTCCGGCCTGACCTCCAGCCAGTACACGCCCACCGCGCCGTTCCCCCAGGCCACCTATCACTGGCGGGTGAAGGCAGTGGACGGGGCGGGAAACGAGAGCGGCTGGTCGGCGCCGGGTTCTTTCACCGTTGCCCTGGGTCTGGCCAACAGCCCGTGGCCCATGTTCCGCCATGATCTCCAGCACACCGGGAGAAGTCCGTTCAAGGGGCCCACCCACCCTGAACTCAAGTGGAGTTATGACATTGGCTGGGATGTTAACTCCTCCCCGGCAGTCGGCGTCGACGGCACAGTCTATATCGGTGAATCGCGTGATTACGAGTTGTTCGCTGTTAATCCCAACGGGACGCTAAAATGGAAATACTACCCAGCCGGGGGCGGGGGATCTGTCTACTCCCCGGCAATCGCGGCCGACGGTACCATTTACGCCAGCCGTTATGACGGCAAGGTGTTCGCACTTAACCCCGACGGGACGCTGAGATGGAGTTACAGTACTGGTGGTGACATCATCTACTCTTCTCCAGCCATAAGCACGGACGGAACGGTATACGTCGGCTCGATGGACGGCAAACTGTATGCCCTCACACGCAGCGGCTCACTTAAGTGGACTTACCCGACGGGTCCAATCGACTGGTCGTCGCCGACAATTGGAGGCGACGGTGTAGTTTATGTGGGGTCTCGCGACCAAAAGCTCTACGCCATAAACCCCGATGGTTCTCTCAAATGGAGTTACTCAACCGGGGGGTATGTTTTCTCTTCTCCGGCCATTGTGGCTGACGGCACTATCTACGTGGGATCCAATGACAAGAGGCTTTATGCTCTCAATCCGAACGGCTCCCTTAAGTGGAGCTATGGCACTGGAGGCCCGCTCTACTCCTCTCCCGCCATTGGGCCTGACGGCACCATCTATGTCGGCTCGGATGATGCCAAACTGTACGCTGTCAACCCTGACGGCTCTCCAAGATGGAGCTACACCACCGAGGGCGCCGTCCGGTCGTCACCGGCAGTGGGAGGTGATGGGACAATATACGTGGGATCCGCCGCGCAGGTGTCGCCGTCCGGGCAGAGAAAACTGCACGCCGTCAACCCCGATGGCACCGCCAAATGGATGTATTCGACGGCAGACGCCATTAGGTCCTCCCCGGCCATCGGCGCCGACGGAACGATCTACTTTGGTTCGGATGACCACAGGCTCTATGCAATAGGCGAAGATACCACCCCGCCTGCCGTGCCGAGCATGATCGCTCCGCCGCAGGGCTCAACCAGTAACAACACAAAGCCGGCCCTGGACTGGGCAGATGTCACGGACACTAACGGTGTGTCTTACAGTCTTGAGATAGACGACAACAGCGATTTTTCCTCCCCCGTCCTGACGAAAACGGGCCTTACCACTTCCGCTTATGTCGTGGTAGCGGGCGAGGCTCTGTCCGACGGTGTGTACTACTGGCGAGTTAGAAGCGTGGATGGCGCAGGCAATGCCAGTCAGTGGAGCAACCCCTGGACATTCCGGGTGGACGTGACGTCGCCCGTTCCTCCGACTTTGATATCGCCTTCCAGCGGGGCCTACGTCAGCACCACGCCCTTCTTCGACTGGCTGGATGTTTCCGACCCGTCAGGGGTGATCTACACCCTTCAACTGGCTGACATCCCCGATTTTTCCAGCATCTCACTGAGCAAGCTGGGACTGACGGCATCAAGCTACGCGCTTTTCCCTGCGGAGGCGTTATCCCCCGGCCTTTACTACTGGCGGGTTCGAGCGGTGGACGGGGCGGGCAATGAAGGCCCCTGGGCCAGCGGCTGGTTCTTCCCGACTGCCGACATTACGCCCACGCCTGTCCCGATCCCTACCACCACCTGGACCCGGCAGTTCGGTGGCGGCGGCCGTACCACCACCCATAGCGTGGCCGTAGACGCTTCCGGCAACAGCTACTTGGCGGGCATTAGCTGGGGCCCGGCCCTCCCCGGCCAGGTGGACTCGGGTAATGAAGACGCCTTTATCCGCAAGTATGACGCCTCCGGGAATGAGCTCTGGACTCGCCAGTTCGGTAGCGCTGACGCAGATCAGGCCCGGGGCGTGGCCGTGGACGGGGCCGGCAACAGCTACCTGGCGGGTGCTACCACGGGCGCCCTCCCCGGCCAGACCTCGTCGGGTAATTGGGACGCCTTTATCCGCAAGTACGACGCCTCGGGTAACGAACTGTGGACCCGCCAGTTCGGCAGCAGTGGCGGGGATTATGGGTATGGGATCGCGACGGACGGCACCGGGAATAGCTACTTAGCGGGCGAAACTTGGGGCGGCTTCCCCAAACCTGAGGCCTTCATCCGCAAGTACGATGCCAATGGCAACGCCCTGTGGACCCGCCAGTTCGGCACCAGTGGTTTTGACTCCGCTTCTAGTGTCGCTGTGGACGGCGCCGGCAACAGCTACCTGGCGGGTTATACCGATGGCGCCCTGCCCGGCCAGACCTCTTCAGGCAACTTAGACGCCTTTATCCGCAAGTACGACGCCTCGGGTAACGAACTGTGGACCCGCCAGTTCGGCAGCAGTGGCGATGATTGGGCTCATGGCATCGCGATAGACAGCGGCGGGAACGCCCACGTCGCGGGTTTCTCTTCGGGATCCCTCGTCGGCCAGACCTTCTCGGGCGTCTTTGACGCCTTTATCCGCAAGTATGACGCCTCCGGGAATGAGCTCTGGACTCGCCAGTTTGGTAGCGCTACCGATGATCGGGCCTGGGGCGTCGCTGCGGACGCCGTTGGCAACAGCTACCTGGTGGGTAATGGCGGGGCCTTCTCGGGCGCTACTGGCGCCTTTGTCCGCAAGTACGACCCCTCCGGAGCCGAACAGTGGACCCGCCGGTTCGGCAGCAATATCTATGTTCATCCTTATGGCGTCGCCGCGGACGGTAGCGGGAACAGCTACCTAGCTGGCTTTGTGAGCGGGGGCGCCCTCCCCGGCCAGACCTTCTCTGGTGGTGGCCAGAATGCGTTTATCCGTAAGTATGACAATGACGGAAACACCGACAGCGAACTTCCACCAACGCCGTCACCTACTCCATCGCCCTCGCCCACGCCGTCTCCTTCCCCTGCTCCATCTCCATCCCCGACGCCATCTCCCACGCCCTCCCCCACCCCCACCCCGCCGCCCGACAAATATGACGAGTTCAGCACCTCGCCCGGCGGCTACAGCCCGGCCATATGGCAGGCGGAAGCGGCAGGGGCAGGGACCAGAAGCTGGGATAACAATACCATCGTCCGGCAGTCGGCGCCGGGGGCGGGGTTTGCCTCGTTGAGCACCAGGGCCACCTTCCGCTACGGCACCGCGGTTTTCAGGGTGAAGTCCAGCGACGCCTTCGGCTCACTGGACCAGTACGGCTGGTCCGACGCCGCGTCGAGCTCAACCGCGCGGCCGCAGTACTTCAACTTCAATACCGGCGGCAACAACGGCGTCTGGGTGCACGACGGCACGGATGGAAGCAATCCGGCGACACTGACCCTGGCGGTGAAGTCGGCAGGCAACCTCTCGCAGCAGTCCTTCACCGTGGATTCCAAGCAGAATTACCATGAATTCAAGCTGGTCTGGCAAGCGGGCAAGGTGGAACTGTGGGTAAACGACGCCCTCAAGGCGACCATCACCACCAATGTGCCCGCCATTGAGCTTCCCTTCCGGCTGGTGACCGAAACGCGGGATGGCGGCGACGGCGGCTGGATGTATGCCGACTACGTCAAGATATGGTCCCCGGCTATCCTGGAACCGACGCCGACACCGGCGCCATCCCCGACGCCCAGCCCCTCGCCAACGCCGACGGCCGCACCCGGCCAGGGCCAGCAGGTGGTCTTTACTTCCAGCCGCGACGGCAATGACGAAATCTACCTGATGAACCTGGATGGCTCGGCCCAGGCGCGGCTGACCACCAATCTGGCTTCCGACCAGCATCCCAGGATATCGCCGGCGGGAGGATTGATCGCCTTCGTTTCCAACCGGGACGAAGGGGACTTCGAAATCTACACCATGCAGCCCGATGGCTCGGGACAGACCCGGCTGACCTTCAATCCGGCCAATGATGTCCAGCCGGCATGGTCGCCGGACGGCGGCAAAATAGCCTTTGCCTCCAACCGCTACGGGAACTGGGACATCTTTGTCATGAACCATGACGGCTCGGGGACGGTGAGGCTTACCGGCCCCACCACCCTCCCGGTTGACAATGTGGCCCCGTGGTGGTCGCCAGATGGCGGCAAGATAGCCTTCGCCTCCAACCGTGAGGGCAATTATGACATATACACCATGAGCGCCGCCGGCGCCGGGCAGACCAGGATAACCAGCAGCCCGGCCACCGATACCAACCCGGTATGGTCCCACGACGGCGGCAGAATCGCCTTTACCTCCAACCGGGACGGAAACAACGAGATATATACCATCAGCCCCGATGGCACCGGGGAGGCGCGGGTCACCTGGAATACCTATTTCGATGACTGGGCATCGTGGACCACGGATGACAGCCGGCTGGTATTCATGTCGTTGAGGGACGGCAACTGGGACATCTGGAAGATGAAGCCCGATGGCTCGGCGCAGGAAAGGCTGACCACCCATCCCCTCTATGACCGCCAGCCCTCCGCAGGAAGCCCGGGCCCGGCCGGGACACCCACGCCGGCGCCGGCGGGGACGGCCACCCCAACCCCGTCCCCGTCCCCGACCCCGGCCGGCAGCCCCACGCCGGCCGGCAGCCCGGGGCCATCGCCATCGCCCACCCCCAGTCCGACACCGCCGGCCACTCCATCGCCGGCGCCCAGCCCGTCGCCGACTCCATCGCCACAGCCCACAGCGACGCCCACTCCCACTCCCAGTCCTACCCCGACCCCCATCAGCGGAACGGTTGTCCAGGTGGTCTCCAGGGACGTCTCCGTCAGCGGTAGCGTCGAGGTGCCGGTCGTCATCAGCAACTTGACTGCCCAGGCGGGCCTGGGGGGTTATGATCTGGCAATCGGCTTCGATCCCTCCGTGGTCCGGGTCGCGGAGGTGCTGGGCGGCGCCGCGCCGTTCAATTCGAGGCCAACTTCGAATGTGAATAACACCACCGGGCAGGTGCTGTTCAATGCCTACCAGGTGGAAGCCGACCCCGGGCCGACCGGTGACATAACCGTGGCCTATCTCTCCTTGAGCGCCCAGGGGGCCATCGGCGCCTCCAGCACCCTGGCCGTGACCATTAACTCCATCGTTGACTACAATGGCAACCTGGTCCAGGCGGCGCCGGTAAACGGGATGGTCAGGATTGTCTCCCCCCAGGCGGTGGTCGCCCTGGTACCGGCAATGGGGACGGACGGGATCGCCCTGGTCAACGTCAGGATCAGCCGGATTATCAATCCTTCCACCGGGGCCGACGTCCCGGCGGCCCAGGGGATAGGCGCCTTCGATGGAACAGCCACCTTCGACAAGGACGGCATGATTATTGTGGGGGTCAAAGGCTACGGCGATTTCGCCGGCAACCTGACCTCCAACAAGCGGAACGACATCGGCAAGGTCATATTCAACGCCTTCCAGGCGGGTTCCAGCCCGCAGCCTCCGGTGACCCTGCTGCAGCTCGCGCCTAAACTGATCGGCAGTTCGGCCACGGTTTATGATCTCCAGGTCTCCTTCAGCGTCATCGCCGATTCCGCCGGGGGCGGGCTGCCCCAGGATGCCCCCAAGAAGCTATCCTTAAAGCGCGGCGATGCCCGGGCCGACGGGCTGTTCAATATCGCCGACGCGTTGTTCATCGCCCAGTATCTTGCCGGACTGAGGGGCCTGGGTACTGATCCCAGCAACGAGGTCCATCCGGTCAATGCCGCCTCGGTAAGGTTGGACGATACCAGCGGCGACAAGATCACCATCGCCGATGCCCTGTTCATCGCCCAGAGGCTGGCAGGGCTGAGAGACCCCGGCTTTAACACCCAATAACTGTCGTTGCGAGGAATCCCTTCGCTGGCGAAGGGCGACGAAGCAATCCCGCGCCGGTTCTCTCGGCAACCCGTAGCGGCACGCTGCGCGTGCCCTGCGACAGGCTGGAAAGCCTGTCGTACCGCCCTGGCGGGATTGCTTCGCTTCGCTCGCAATGACATTGGCCAGATGAAATGAAAACCAATAAGACATTGAAACCCGGCTCCAGGGTAGGCGTCGTGGGGGGAGGGCCCGCCGGCAGCTTCTTTGCCCTCTTCCTTTCCCGGTACGCCGCCGCCGCAAACTTGAAGCTCGATATCACCATTTACGAGCAACGCAGTTTCGCCACTTCGGGGCCGGGGGGCTGCAACCGCTGCGCCGGAGTCCTGTCCTCCCGGGCAATAGGCAATATGCGGTCCCTCGGCCTCAAAGTCCCCGAGGAAGTGGTCCAGACCCGGCTCACCTCCTACCGGCTGCACAGTCCTTACGGGACCATTGACATATCGAATCCGGACCCCGCCGGGGATATCTACAGCGTTTACCGCGCCGCGGGGCCGCTGCTGCGGGC
>JACQUA010000181.1 GCA_016210565.1 Chloroflexota bacterium | reverse complement strand
TCTCCCACATCCAGGCGGCGGTGATCCGGGCGGTCTTGCCGGCGGTGGGGGTGTAGGTCACGTCCACGGTGGCCCCGGCGGCCACGGTCGGGCTGGAGGTGGCGCCTACCACGGCGCCGCGGACCACGTCCCGCAGGGCGGAGAGGGCCAGGTCGAGGTTGTCGGTCTTGGCCTTGATCAGGGCCAGGGTGGTCTCGGAGGCCACGTCGGAGACCTCCAGGTCGAGGTTCTCGACGGCGGTGACCACGTCGGCCAGGGTTTTGGTTCCGGCGCCTGCCCCGGCGATGGCGTCCCTGAGGGCGGTGAGGGCCAGGTCAAGGTTAGCCAGGTCGGTGCTGACATCCCGGTTGGTGAGGGCGGTTGAGCCATCGCCGAAGTGGGTTATGGTGCGTGGCAGGGACTCATTGCCTGCCAGGTCGGTGCGTGGTGCGGCCATATGTTGCTCCTTTCAGTCGCAGAAGACAGAAGTCAGAAGACAAAGGCGAGAAGACAGAAGACAGAAGTCAGAAGACAGAAGTCAGAAGTCAGAAGTCAGAAGTCAGAAGGGGGAAATCCCCCTGTGTCCCCCTTTTGCGAAAGGGGGAGGGGATGGGGCTTCTGTCTTCTGTCTTCTGTCTTCTTTCTTCTTTCTTCGGGGAAATCCCCCTGTGTCCCCCTTTTGCGAAAGGGGGAGGGGACGGGGCTTCTGTCTTCTGTCTTCTATCTTCTGTCTTCTTTGTATTCAGAGGTCACCGGAGGCCTCGAGCTCTTCCTTGATCTTGCCGTAGCCCTTGCCCTGGGCGCCGGATTTGAGGGCGCCGGGGTTGGGGAACATGGCCCTGAAGTCGTCTACCGGGATCCACGATTCCACGGTGGTCCTGGGATCGAGCTGGGTAAGCGGGGTGATGATGACCACTTCCTTGTTGTCCCGTGTTGCGGTGCGGCCGGTGGCCCTGAGTTTGGCGATGATGTTGTCCATTGGTGCTCCTTTCAGTCGCAGAAGACAGAAGACAGAAGACAGAAGTCAGAAGGGGGAAATCCCCCTGTATCCCCCTTTTGCGAAAGGGGGAGGGGCTTCTGTCTCCTGTCTCTGTCTCTATCTCTATCTCTATCTCCTGTCTCTATCTCCTGTCTCTATCTCCCGTCTCTATCTGCGGTCTTATCCTACCAGGCCCAGCTCCTGTAGGTCGTCGATCACTGAGTTGACCAGTTGCTTGGTGTCGGCCAGGTCGTCAATGAGCTTGTTGACCTGGGATGCCAGGTCGGCGATGCCGTTCTTGATGGCGTCGTCGTCGTCGGCGTAGGTTCCTGCCGCAGCGATGGCGGCAATGGTGCCGCTGGCGGTGCCGCCGCTGTTGTCGGTGAGGGCGACAGCGGTTGGGTTGGCGTGGGTCTTGTCGCCGGTGGCGTAGGTCTGAGTGTAGGCGGAAGGCTGGTCGGCCGGGGTGGCGTTGAAGAAGCCCAGTTTTTGGGTGGTGGCGGTGCCTATTTTCGTCCCTGTGGTGGCGTTGACGATGATGTTCTTGGCGTCAGCTATAGTGATGTTGTCGTCCACTTGGACGGTGCCGCCCAGGGTGATGTCATCAGCCCCGGTGCCATCGGCGCTGATGGTGAGCTTGCCGTCGGCCCCGGACTGGACATACAGCCCGCTGTCCCGGAAGAAGAGCTTGGTGGCGCCGGGGATAAGCTGCCCGCCCACGGCGCCGGAGTACTGGGGCGCCAGGAGGTAGTCGGTGTAGGTGGAAGCTACCACGTTGATCACCTGTCCGACCACCTGGGCGACGGTGCCCGCGGAAGCGCCGGTGCCTCCGGCGGTGTCCGAGAGGTAGAGGAGGTCGCCCTTGGCGCCTCCGCTGTCGGCGTGGCGGACCAGGGCCTGGCGGTAGGCGACGATGGTGGCGGCGTTGGCGCCGCCCTCACCGGCTACCAGTTCGGCGAAGATGCTGTTGTTGCCATCGGCCAGTTTCCAGGTGCCGGCCGAGAGGCCGATAAGGTCGCCGGGCTTGACTGCCTCGGCGAGAAGGACGTGGACCTTGCCCAGTCCTTCGAGGATGATCCGACTGCCGTCGGTCTTGTCTGCGTAGGCCATGTTGCTCCT
>JACQUA010000203.1 GCA_016210565.1 Chloroflexota bacterium | reverse complement strand
GAACCTTCTTGCCGCTGGAGATGCACCACGGAGATACGGAGGCACGGAGGGGGACGACCCACACCCTAACCCTCTCCCAGAGGGAGTGGGGACAGGGGGCTAACCTCACCCTTTGGGTGAGGAGACAGAGGGCTACCCTCTCCCAGAGGGAGAGGGGACAGGGGGCTACCCTCACCCTTTGGGAGAGGGCAGGGTGAGGGTTTCTCAGGCCATTGCGGGATTGACGCTAGTGGTGCTCATCGCCGTTCTGGTCTCCAAGGGCCTGGGTGAGTATCTTCCTCAGGAGATGGTCCACTTCAAGGGCTGGTACGGGATCACCTCCGCGCCCCTCGACGCCGTGAAAAAAACGGGCATCCACAACGCCCTGGTCTTTGTCTCCGGCGAACGCTCCTGGACCGAGTTTGCCGCTCTCGACGTGGCCAACTCCCCGCTCTACGACTCCGACCTCGTCTTCGCCGCCGACCTCGGTCGGGAAAACGGTAAGCTGATGCTGCTCTACCCCGGGCGCGCCTACTACCGCATGGTCGGGACCGAGATCAAACCCTACGCCGAGTCTATCACTTCAGACGCAAGGTAATATTATGCGAAGTCCTGAACTCCAGAAGTAACCTTCGCGTCGATCTCCACCTTTTCTTCACCCCCAAAGTTACCGAATCTCAACGCTTTGCTGACATAATATGAGTAGCATAGTGAATAGACGACGAAGGACTTCTGCAAGTGATTCGCCATCCTCTCTACGATCCACCATGAATCGCGAAATTAGTATACTAGCCCAACTTCCGCAGTTTCGGTAGGAAACGAGTTTTTCAGATCCGGTTTTCCCCACCAGATAGGCCGTTTTCCCCCTTTTTGGTTTCCCAGTAAGTTGTACGGGCTCTAGGAAGCGGCTTGGCCGTCCACACCACTCGCGAAATGCCATGTAGTGCCAAAAACGTGGCCACGAAAGCTTGCTATAATAGGGCCATGTATCTCAAGCGTTCTGGTCAGATGAAGGCACGTAAGGAAGGCATTTACTGGGAACTGGTCGAGTCCTACCGGACGGAGCGTGGTCCAAGACAGCGGGTAGTCGCCTATTTGGGGGATATGGCAAAGGGGGAGCGGCTTGGCGTCATGCAAGCGGCGACAAAGCGTACTGGGTCATGGCAAAGCCGTTTGTTTGATGAGGAAGGGGAGCCGGAGTGGGTGGAGGTGGATACCAAGCGGGTTCGGGTGGAGCGGGTGCTGGACTTTGGTGGCTGCTGGCTGGGACTCCAGATGGTAGACAAACTCAACCTCGTCTCGGTTCTCGACCATCTGATGCCCCAAGGGCGGGAGGAGATTTCTTGGTCGCTGATGGCCTTGACGCTGGTCTTGATGCGGCTATGCGAACCTTCCAGTGAGTTGCACATTGCTGAGCAACTCTACGAGAGGAGTGCCCTCACCGACCTATTGGGCATTCCTGTCGACAAGGTGAATGACGACCGGCTGTACCGGGCTCTGGATAGCCTGTTGCCGCACAAGGCAGCCTTGGAGAAGCATCTGAAGGAGCGGCTCGGGGAACTATTCCATCTGGAGTATGACATTCTTCTGTACGACATCACCTCGACCTACTTTGAGGGGGAGTGTGGCTCGAATGGACAAGCGAGGCGGGGCTATTCTAGGGACCATCGGCCAGACTGTAAGCAGGTATGCATTGCCTTGATCGTGAGCCGAGAGGGGATGCCGGTGGGGTATGAGGTGTTTTCTGGCAACCGGGCTGATGTGACGACAGTCGAGGACATCGTAGAAAAGATCGAGGCTCAGTATGGGCCGGCGAACCGGATTTGGGCAATGGACCGGGGGATGGTCTCAGAGGACAACTTGGAGCATCTGAGGGAGCGGGGCCAACGATACATCGTAGGGACGCCGAAGAGCCAGCTCCGGCGGTTCGAGAAGGAGTTACTGAGCAAGGAATGGCAAGAGGTGCGAGAAGGGCTAGAGGTGAAGCTGTGCCGGTCGCCGGAGGGAGACGAGACCTTCGTTCTTTGCCGGAGTGCGGCGCGAGCGCTGAAAGAGAAGCAGATTCACGAGCGGTTTGAGAAGCGGATCGAGCAGGGACTCTTGAAGTTGGCGGAGAGTTGCTAGAAGAAAAAGCAGAGGGCAGGGGCGATAGAGCGGCGAGTGGGGAGAATTCTGGAGGGCAATAGTCGTGCGGCCGGACTGTTCAAGGTGGAGGTCAAGGAGCAGGAAGGCGGTGGGGTCTTGGTCGAGTGGGAGAAAGTGGAAGCATGGCGGCAATGGGCGGAACTGAGTGAGGGATGCTACCTACTGCGAAGCAACATTAACGACTGGGATGGCGAAGAACTTTGGCACGCTTACATTCAATTAACCGAGGCTGAAGCTGCTTTTCGTATTCAGAAGGGGGACCTTCGGATAAGGCCGGTCTGGCACCAGAAGGAGGAGCGGGTTCAGGCGCACATTCTGGTTTGCTTCTTGGCCTACGTACTGTGGAAGATGCTGGGCCAGATGTGCAAGAGGGCAGGATTGGGCAACGAGCCGAGAAAGGTCTTCGACGAACTCGCCCAGATCAAAGTGATAGACGTAGTG
>JACQUA010000189.1 GCA_016210565.1 Chloroflexota bacterium | reverse complement strand
GACATTGTCTTCAGCTCCAGCAACAACTACATCTACGTGACCGAGCAGTTCAACAACCGGGTGCAGTACTTCGACACCTCGGGGAACTACGTCGGCAAGTGGGGTGACTTCGGGACCGATCCCGGGAAGTTCAAGTACCCCCAGGGCCTCGGGGTGGACGCCTCGGGGAACATCTACGTGGCGGATACGTCCAATCAGCGCATCCAGAAGTTCACGGCGACGGGGACGCACCTGGCGACCTTTGGCGGGCCGCCGGCAGGAAGTGGGGACGGGCAGTTCTACGCCCCCCGGGACGTGGCGGTGGACGGGTCCGGGAACATCTTCGTGGCCGATACCGGCAACCACCGGATACAGAAACTCAACTCCAGCGGCGTCTTCATCACCAAATGGGGTGGGCAGGGGACCAACCCCGGCCAGTTCAACAGCCCCTACGGCGTCAACGTCGCCGCCAGTCGCATCTACGTGGTAGATTACAATAACTCAAGACTCCAGACTTTCGACTTGGCGACTACCACCGCCTGGAGCTACAACCAGATAGGTAACATGACCGCCCGGGATGGAGTAGCCTACAGCTACGGCAGCAAGCCGCACGCCGTCACCGCCGCCGGCGGGAGTTCGTACACCTACGACGCCAACGGCAACATGACCTCCCGCCTCGGCCAGACCCTGACCTGGGACGTCGAGAACCGCCTGACCGCGGTCACCGGGGGCGTCAGCTACGTCTATGACGGCGACGGCTTCCGGGTGAAGAAGACCGAGAACGGAGTCACCATCTTCTATGCCAGCAAATACTACCAGAAGACGTCCCCCCCGGGATCGCCACCTTTTACTACTACCTGGGCGGTAAACTGGTGGCCTACAGAGAAGGCTGGACCCTCCGCTACGTCCACCAGGACCACCTGACGGGCACTTCGCTGACCACCGATACGTCGGGGACAGTGGTCGGCTCCATCAAGTACAAGCCCTACGGTGAAACCCGTTCCTCTTCCGGCGTCCTCCCGGCCCAGAAGTTCACCGGCCAGCGCCTGGACGACGTGGGCCTCTACTACTACGGCGCGCGGTATTACGATCCTGCATTGGGGAGATTCATCAGCGCGGATTCGTTGGTACCGCGCGTGTCAAATCCACAAAACTTCAACCGCTACACGTACGTGTTGAATAATCCCCTGAGGTATGTAGACCCCACTGGCTCGGAAGAAACCGACCCAGGCCAGGTAATAGGGTTCTTTGGCCCGGGCGGCAAGACGGGGGAGGCCGTTGTGTGGGAGAACGGGGACTATGCCTATTACAACAGCGCCGGCGGCTGGTCGTATACCAGTTTTGACATAACGGCAAAGTTCACGGTGACGGGCACGGCCGAGCTGGCCCACGAGGTTCCCGCAGGTACCTGGGCGCCGCTTGCGGCCGTTCTTTCCTGGGTACAGAATGTCGTCCATGGGATTTCCGGAGGGAGCGTCGGGCAAATCACGGCCAGCGGCACGGTCCGCCTGACCGGCTCGGTCCGGAACCAGGAGGTCCCCCAGCGGGGTCTGTTCGAAATTGGGGGTGTCACTATGAGGGGCGTTAGCTATGCGGCGGTCTACGCCGAGACGGTGCTCGAAATTGCAGGCGTGGCCATGTCGCGTTTGCGTTCTACCATGCAACTGGTGACGAAAACGGGGAAGAATTATCCAGTCCGGTTTGGAAGCGATCCGCGCCACGCAATAATGACCGGGGACTACTACGACCGGAACCTGAGGGAATTCAGGGCTGATTATGCGTACAGTCCCATCGTAGGGATAAGCTATCAGCTCAACCTGCTGGTGGAGGGCTTGTGGAAGCCGGTGGTAGACCTGTTCATCGACTTCACGAAGGGTTCCGGCGGAAAACCTTACTCGGTAACGCAGCACTGAAGCGAGGCCTGGAGCAGACGGCACGTGATGAAAACACCATTAGCGATCTTGCTCGGAACGGCTGTTCTTCTGGCGGCGACCCTCTCCCCTGCCTGTTTGTTTTGGCAGGAAGAGCCGGCAACGGCGAACGAAAAGATGCTGCGCGAGGTGGAAGCTGCACAAAGGGAGGTGACATTTCCCATCACCGCGCCGGGCTACCTCCCGGACGGTTTCACCTACCGGGGCATGTATTACGCCCCTGACAACATCCCCGTGTTTCAGGAACGACACACCAAGGTATCGATGACCTTCGGCAGCCGGGACGGCTACTTCATGGAGCTCCGGGAAACCGACGTGCCGACAAACATCTCGGACATTCCAGGCTTAATCCCGGTGAGGTTCAAGAAGCAGGTCAAGGGTGTACTGGTTGTTGTCAAAGAGGGCACCACCATCCCCCGCAAGGTCGGGAACGAATACGTGAGCGTTCCTGAAATAACAGTGGACTGGAACCACAAGGGGATAAGCTTCTGGCTCAGCACCCCCGACATAGAATGGTCCGGGCTCGAAAAAATGGTCGCGTCCATGATTCGGTAGCTGACTGGAGTACCGGTGTTGAAACTCTGCCTACCACGGAGCGGGAAGTTACATCTGGCTCCGGCGACCGCCGCGGTCCTCCTGGCGGTCGGCGTGCTGGTCGCCGCGCCTGCCTGCCAGTTTCTCAAAACCGGGCCGGACGTGAGAGGTGGGATCGAGCTGATCTTTGAAGCCGACTTGCAAGGTACGGAATCCCGCGGCGTTTCGGACGATGACCGCCTGGAGCAAATCCAGGAGACCGTACAAAGGCGTATTGACGCCCATGGCGCACCGGGCATTGTGGGAAGAGATGCTCCCGACCGGATAACGGTCCGGCTCGCCCCGGGGGGGAGTGTAGATGAGATTATCAAGGTTGTTACCAGGCCGGCAAGGCTGACGTTCATGGAGCCTGTAGCGGACCCTGATGGCGGGGCCGTGCCTGAGGAGGGGGCAAGCATGGGATGGAAGCAGGCGACCGGCATCGCGGGCGATGGCCGGGAGCTGGCGTTGACCGGACAGTACGTGAGGTCGGCGGTCGAGATGGAGGCGGAGTCTAGAAGGCGCGGTCAGCCCCTTTTGCTTCTGGAGTTCGATAGGGAGGGATCTCTGCTTCTGAAGCAGGTCACCGCCAGGCTGTCCCTGGACCAGTCGCCGCTGGGCATATTCCTCGACGACGAGCTAATATCAGCGCCGCTGGTAAGAAGCGTTATCGAAGACAAGGCGGTCATCGAAAACCTATCCCCGGAGACCATGGCAAGGGTCGTGCTTTACGTGAACTCAGGCGCCCTTGCGGCGCCTTTGAAGCTCATCCAGCGGCGCGGCATACCCTGACGCCGGTGGAGACGACGCATTGGCGGTATTTCTCCTTTCGCTTTGTCCGGTACCAGTCTGGACAATCTGGTTGAGGTCAAGGACACCAGCAACAACACCACCGTTTTCAACTTCAGCCCTTCTCCCGCAAGACCTCCATGTCCGACCCCGACATGGGTAGCTGGTCCTACCAGTACGACTACCAGGGCAATCTAACCAGGCAGACCGACGCCCGGGGCACCGGCGGGCAACAGCCCACCCCGGGCGCGAGCATCGTTCCCGGCGTGCCTAACCTGGGCGGCACCGGGCCTGCGCCACCGCCGCCGACCACTTCTGGCACCCAACCGATTGATCCCGGATCGCCTCAGCCGACCGACCCCTGGTCGCCCCAGCCCACCGACCCCTGGTCGCCCCAGCCGACCGATCCCTGGTCACCTGAGCCGGAACCCACTGACCCGGAGCCGTACGGGATCTGGTGGTAGCTGAGCGTCCTGTGAGGTTGTGAGTATCTTGCCATGACCGAAACGAACAGGTTTGGCGAGCACGCTGGCAACGCCTGTCGGCGGTGCCCGGCATCGCGGGGGTTGACCGTGGTGGCGGTGGAACGTGGCAGAGGGTTGGAGTTCATCCAGCCTTGCCGTGTTCGCGCAGCCCACACGGGTGAGCATGCCCGCTTCCGGCAGATTCCTCTGGCGGCGTGCGCGGCACGGCCTGGGCATGGAAACCATTGTTTTGGGGCAAACGGCGCCGCGTGATGGACCGCTACGATTTGATAGACCTCGCCCTCGCAGCCGCAGTGACCCTGGTTAGCATAGACGTTTTTGCGAGATTTCTGAGATGGCGCGCCCGCTACCACCTTGGGGTGTTGATCGTTTCCGTGGCTTTGGCGATATGCTTTGCTGTTCTCGTGCTCGCGCCAACCGGGTTTGCCCGGGCGGAGAGGGCGCTGTGGGAACGCCTGCCCGTCGAGGTGGGGATTCGGAAGGCGGTTAGAACCTCAGCCTACGTACTGGTCGGTGTCCTGGTGCTCTCCTATATTTACCAGGCCGACATCAAACGATTGTTTGCACGGGCCAAAGAGAAGCCACGCCGCCAAGCCACGCGGAGAAAAGGGTGAGGAAATGGATAAGGCCCGTCTCGCCTGGACCATTCTGTTGTTGGGGGGATTTTGCGTGGCCCTGTACTTCTTGTTCGTCAACCTGGAACGGATCCGGCGGTGGCCGTGGCCACGTCCGGAGCCGATGAAAATCGTTCCCTTCTATGGCGCGATACTGCTGTTCATAACCTTCCTGCTGGCTCTTATCTACGTTGTTGTCTCCCTCATCACCATATGACAATCCGAGATCGGGGCGGGAAGGGCGTTTTGCACCCGCCAGCCGGAAGGCCGTTACGTGTGGCAGCAGGTATGCCCTCAATGGTGGTGGACGGCCGAGCATGGACCAGTCGGGCGGCGGTGGACGGAGGTGGCAATATCTGGGTGGCGGATACCCGGAACAACCGCATCGCCAAGTGTAATTCCAGCGGCGTGTTTCAACTGGCCTTCGGCTCGCTGGGGGACCAGAACGGCCAGCTACAGGGACCAGCGGGCACAGGGGGCCTCACTGGGACGTTGAAAGGAACTGCGGTGGCCACAGGAACGTTTATCCTAAAGAAACCAGGCAAACGCGTGACGCGAGCAAAGAATATCCAGGTTATTGACGGTGCGTTAAATTGCACGTACGGCATTTTTGCGGCCAGCGAGGAAGATTTGAGGGAGATATTCCCACAGGATCGCCAGGACGTCGAGTTCGTGGAGGATTTCCTTGGGCGCGTGGGCAGACGTCGGGGGAGTGTTATCTTCAAGCGTCTTTGGTCGGCTCCCGTGGATAAGGAAGTTGTGCGCGGGATCCATGGATCTCTGTTCTATCAGCTCGAGTACAAGAAGGAGTTCTATCCGACAAAGCGAGAGAAGGAGATGGCAACGGGCTTGGAACCCGACGGGGCTGACATGCAGGACGCAGCGGTGAAGCCCGACTGGGCGTGCGGAGCATATTCCGGCAACAAAAAGATCACTATCAAACTGATTGACGACATGGTACTGGTTGAGGGGGAGGCGGAGGCTATTGAATTCCTTGGCAAGCTCCTGTTGGCCCAGGCGAACGAGGAGAAGGACTGCTCGTTGTTCCTGGGTCCCAGATCAGCCGGACGCTCCTTTTTCACCAAGAAGTCCACCCACGGGTTTTACATACACCGCCTTCCGTGTCGCGAAAAGCCACCCGCAGCCAGAGATTGAAGTCTACCCACGGCGGATTGGCCATGAAGTTCATCGACACTAGCCCGATCCTGCCCGTGGTACCGAAACGCTCAGTCGTCCCACCATGGAGTACCAGTACAACAACTGGGGGACCGCCTCCTTCCAGAACATCTACACCATCCAGAAGGTGGACGCCAGCACCGCCAACGACCTGTGGGTGAAGAAATACTTCGACGGGGTGGGGCGGGTGGTGCAGACCCAGGCCCGGGGCGAGCCGGTGGCGACGAGAACGATCGTCACCACCACCACCTTCAGCGACCGCGGCCTGGTGGACCGGGAGTACGTCCCCCAGGACCTCTTCTCCACCTCCCTGAGCGGCTACAAGTCCACCGAGCCGTCCTGGAAAAAGTCCACCTTCCAGTACGATGCCCTGAGCCCGACAAGCCGGAAACTGCAAGAGTCAAGCTCCAAACTCTAAACCATTCGGAAGCTTTTTCTATTCTCGCCAGGAGTTCAGGCCACCGTGGTGACTGAACGGAGCGCTTCCTGTAGGGTGGGTTAAGCGCAAACGGGCGGTTCGGACGGAGGGCGGGATTGTGCGAACCCACCACACAACGCGGGCCCGGCCAGTTACCCCGATGGTGGGTTAAGCTCGCCCCCACCCTCCAGCCCTACCAACCTCTGCGAGCTTAACCCACCCTACTTTCTCAGCCACGCTCGTCGCGAGCCCATTCCGCGAAAGCTACTTGTTAAAGGGGTGGTGATATGGTACTATTCTGTTTTGAATTTTTCGTTTTCGGGAGATAAGTCGGAGCCGATATGCCGAATCTGGCGCAACGCTACGGAGAACTGCAAGACCGGAAGAACCGGGAAATGGCCGGGGGGGGGCCTGAAGCTGTCCGGAAACAGCATCAGTCCGGGAAGCTGGCTGCCAGGGAAAGGCTGGCCCTGCTTTTCGACCAGGACAGCTTTACCGAAACGGACCTGTTCGTACAGCACCGCAGCGCCAATTTCAACATGAGCCAGACGGCGGTCCCGGCGGAGGGAGTCGTGACGGGCTACGGTCTGGTCGGAGGTCGCCGCGTCTGCGCCTTTTCGCAGGATTTCACCTCCCTCGGCGGGACGCTGGGCGAGATGCATGCGAAGAAGATTTGCAAAATAATGGACCTGGCCTTGAAGTCCGGCGTCCCCATCGTCGGGTTTAATGACTCCGGGGGGGCCAGGATCCAGGAGGGAGTGGACGCGCTCTCTGGCTACGGGAGCATTTTCTACCGGAACTCCTGCCTTTCGGGGGTCGTGCCGCAGATTTCCGCGATTATGGGGCCGACCGCCGGCGGAGCAGTATACTCGCCTGCGCTCACCGATTTCATCTTTATGGTGAAGAAGACCAGCAATATGTTCATAACCGGCCCGGACGTTATCAAAACGGCTACGGGGGAAATGACGGATTTCGAGAGCCTGGGCGGAGCCATGGTGCACAACGCCAGGAGTGGAGTCGCCCAGTTTGCCTGCGAAGACGATGCCGACGCCATCGCGGGTATCAAGAAGTTGCTCTCTTACCTGCCATCCAACAATATGGAAGACCCGCCGTCGGGCGGAGCCAGCCCGGACCCGCGCCGGAGGGTGGCCGAGCTGGACGGCATTGTCCCCGAGGACAACATGGCCGATTATGACATGAAGCAGGTCATACGGCTGATTGTGGACGGCGGCGAGTTCCTGGAACCCCATGAGCACTTCGCCAAGAATATCATTGTTTGCTTTGCCCGCGTCAACGGGAGAGTACTCGGGATAGTGGCCAACCAGCCAAAGGTATTCGCCGGGTGCCTGGATGTTGACGCCGCGGACAAGGCGACGCGCTTTATCAGGTTCTGCGATGCCTTCAATATCCCCCTGTTGACCATCGTCGACGTGCCGGGCTTCTTGCCAGGTACGGAGCAAGAATGGAAGGGCATAATCCGTCATGGGGCCAAGCTGCTCTGGTGCTATTCGGAGGCGACAGTCCCGAAGATCACCCTGATAACCCGCAAGGCTTACGGGGGGGCCTATCTGGCCATGTGCAGCAGAGACCTGGGAGCGGACAGCGTCCTGGCCTGGCCCACCGCGGAGATCGCCGTCATGGGGGCGCAGGCCGCCGCCAATGTGATTCACCGCAGGGAACTGAAGGAAGCCGCCGACCCCAAAGCAAAGTTGCAAGCGAAGGTCTCCGAATACGAGAAGCTTTTCTATAATCCTTACGTCGCCGCATCCAGGGGCTACGTCGACGCTGTGGTCATGCCGCACGAATCCCGGATTCACGTGATCCGGGCGCTGGAAATGCTGCAGACCAAGCGGGAGACGCGGCCCCCCAGGAAACACGGGAACATTCCCGTTTAGCCCGGGCCGCTACCCGGCCTCCCCCTTTGGAAAAGGGGGATTAAGGGGGATTTCCGTTGAAAGATAAGACTGTGGCCGCTATAGTTGCGGCCGTCAATATGTATCTGCTGGAGGAGCAGCAACGTACCGAGGCAGCGTACGCCGCTCCGTCCGGGACGGTCCCGCCGCTACCCGTGGCCAACTCGTGGGGCATGGCCGGGCGGGACGACGCGATGAAACTCCGGAGCCTGTGGCAACTGGGCGTCTGGAGAAAATGAACAGATTGGTGTCCCCCTTTCGCAAAAGGGGGAAGGGCCCCAAAACAATAGCAAGAGGCACGACAATGGTAAGAAAAACGGCGGCCGACCATCCGGTGAAAATAACCGATACCACTTTCCGTGACGCCCACCAGTCCAACCTGGCAACGCGGATGCGGACGGAAGACATGGAAGGCATCGCCCCTGAGATGGACAGGATCGGTTTCTACTCGATGGAGGTCTGGGGGGGCGCGACTTTCGACGTTGGCACACGGTTCCTCAACGAGGACCCCTGGGAGCGCGTGCGCCGCTTGAAGCGCCTGATGCCCCGGACGCCTCTGCAAATGCTTCTCCGGGGGCAGAACCTGGTGGGTTACCGGAATTACCCGGACGACGTGGTCAACGCCTTCGTTCACCATGCCGCTGAGACCGGCATTGATATATTTCGCGTCTTCGACGCAGTTAACGACGAAAGGAATTTCGAATCGTCCCTGAAGGCGATCAAGGAATGCGGCAAACATGCCCAACTGACCCTATCCTATTCGCTGACGGAAAGACATCTGGGGGGCCCGGTCTACAACATAGACTACTTTGTAAGTAAGGCCCGCCAGTTCGAGTCCCTCGGGTCTGACAGCCTGTGCCTCAAAGACATGGGCGGGCTTATTTCTCCGTATGACGCCTTCGAACTCGTCCAGGCGCTGAAAAAAGCCGTGAAGATACCCGTTGATATCCACACGCACTACACCAGCGGCATGGCGTCGATGAGCTATTTGAAGGCGATTGAAGCCGGGGTGGATATTATTGACACCTCCCTGGCGCCTTTTGCTTTGCGGACGTCGCAGCCTGCCGTGGAGCCGCTGGTGGTGGCCCTCCAGGGTACGGGGCGGGATACGGGGCTCGACCTGAAGGCGCTGCTCAAGGCGGGGCAGTACATCGAGACCATTGCTCCCAAGTACCGGGATTACCTGGACATGACCAGGATGTCGATCATCGACACCGGCGTCCTGGAGCACCAGATACCTGGAGGGATGATCAGCAACCTCGTTTCCCAGCTTAAGGAAGCGGGGGCGCTCGACAGGATCAGTGAAGTGTACGCTGAGTTGCCCCGCGCGCGGAAGGAATTTGGCTATCCTCCGCTGGTGACCCCCACCAGCCAGATAGTGGGCAGCCAGGCTGTCTTCAACGTCCTCTACGGGCGGTACAAGATGGTCTCCAAAGAAGTTAAGGACTATTTCTACGGGCTCTACGGTAAGCCGCCGGTGGCTGTGGACCCGGAGATACAAAAGATCGTGCTGAAGGGATACGAAAAGGGAGAGCAGCCGATAACCTGCCGGGCCGCGGACGTCATCCCCGCGGAAATGGAAAAGGCAAAAGAAGCGACCAAGGGCCTGGCCCGGGATACCGGCGATATCCTGATCTATGCGTTGTATCCGACCACCGGGTTGCGGTTCCTTAAGTGGAAATACGGCCTCGAGAAAGCTCCGGATGATGTCAAACCCAAGACAATGGAGGACATTAAGCGGGAAAATGAACTTGTGGCCAGGGCCAGGAAGGGTGATCTTGTTGAGAAGACGGACAAGCCCGCAGCGGTGCGAGGTCCAGGCACGAGGGTGTTCAACGTCTTCGTGGGCAGCGAGTACTACCAGGTGGAGGTCGATGCTGTAGGCGGGTCTCCGGTCATTGAGGCGGCGCCAGCAGCGCCGCCGGCTCTGCCGGCGTCGCCACCCCAGGCGCCTCCGGCGGCCGCCAGGGTCCCGCTCCGTTCCGAGAGTCCGCAAAGCGGACCGCCCGCGGCGCCAGCCCCCCCGAAGCCGGAGACGCCGCCGGCAGCCCCGAAACCGGCGGCCGAGGTCAGGAGAGAGTCGCCCCGTCCGCAGGCCCCGAAGGTCGCGGGCGAGGTGGATATTCTTTCCCCCATGCCTGGCATCATCATCCACTACGAGGTCAAGGCCGGCGACACGGTGAAGGCCGGGGACCCCATCGTGGTCATCGAGGCCATGAAGATGCAGTCTTCGCTGCCTTCTCCCGTCGAAGGGACCATAAAGTCGGTCAATTTCAGCCCCGGGGACCGCATCGCGAGGGACGCGGTCCTGGCTGTCGTTATCCCCGCCTAGCTTCGCAAGGCCTCCCCCTGCGATTCGCAGGGGGAGGCCTTGTAAGAGGAATTCTTGGGAAAAACATTAGCTGAGAAGATTCTGAGCCAGCGGGCCGGGGTTGACGCCGGGGCGGGTGATATAGTGATCTGCGGCGTCGACCTGGCCTTCGTCCAGGATACAACCGGCCCGCTTACCCTGAGGACCTTCATCGAGGGCGGTTTCAAGAAGCTGGCCAACCCGGCGAGGACGGTAATATTCCTTGATCACGCCGCTCCGAGTCCCTCGGCCCCTCTGGCCAATGACCACATGTTCTTGCGCCAGTTTGCCCGCTCCTACGGCGCGAATGTTACCGAGGTGGGCGACGGCATTTGCCACCAGCTCGTTGCCGAGAGGTTCGCCAACCCCGGAGAGGTGATCGTGGGGGCCGACTCGCACACGGTGACTGCCGGGGCGCTGGGCGCCTTTGCCACCGGGATGGGTTCCAGTGACATTGCCGTGGCCATGGGACTGGGGAAGACGTGGTTGCGGGTCCCCGAGAGCTTCAAGATCGAGGTCTCGGGCAGTTTCCATCCAATGGTCGGGGCCAAGGACTTGATTCTGACTCTCATAGGCCGGACGGGGGCGGATGGGGCCACGTACAAGTCGCTGGAGTTCTGCGGTCCCAGCGTTGGCAGGTTGACCATGTCGGACCGCCTGTGCATCGCGAGCATGGCGGTGGAGGCGGGGGCGAAGGTGGGGTTGTTCCCCTCCGATGGTGTGACCAGGACCTTTCTGGAATCGAGGGGCAGAGGAGACAGATACAGACCCATTGTAGCCGATGGCGACGCCGTTTACGAACGCACTTTTCCAGTGAAACT
The DNA here is from genome assembly GCA_016210565.1 of Chloroflexota bacterium. GTDB lineage: Bacteria > Chloroflexota > Dehalococcoidia > JACQUA01 > JACQUA01 > JACQUA01. The sequence goes on along the minus strand of JACQUA010000189.1, from coordinate 717 downwards.
GGATGAACTGGAGCCGGTGGTGTCGAAACCGCACACGGTGGACAACGTGGCGCGGGTCCGGGATGTCAGGGGAACTAAGATAGATCAGGTGTTCATCGGCACCTGCACCAACGGGCGCCTGGAGGATATCGCGCTGGCGGCCAGGATCGTCAAAGGAAGACAACGGCACCCGGCAATCCGGTTCATCGTGGGTCCGGCGTCCCGGGAGACCTACCTGGCTGCCATGAAGGACGGCCATCTGCGCACGCTCGTCGAAGCCGGGGCCACCGTCACCCCTCCGGGCTGCGCTGCGTGCCTGGGGCTGCACCAGGGCGTGCTGGGGGATGGCGAGGTGTGCCTGTCCACCGCCAACCGCAACTTCCAGGGGCGGATGGGCAACCCGAATGCCTTCATTTACCTGGCGAGCGCGGCTACGGCGGCGGCTTCAGCCCTGGCCGGCGAAATCGTGGACCCGCGGGAGTTCCAGGCGACGCAGGTGGGTTAGGTTAAGTCCCGATGGCAATCGGGACGAACCCACCAGGAGTACGGGATTCCAGGTTCCAATCACCAAATTCCAAACAATCAGCCATCCCGACGAGCCGGGACAATGAAGGACGAAAATGGCGTACACTGTCATTCTGAGTTTCAGTAGGCAGCGCAGCGCTGCCGGACAGATGCAATGACATTCGATGCTATTGAAAACCGCGACGACGGCTGTCATTCTGAGCGAAGCGAGCG
>JACQUA010000178.1 GCA_016210565.1 Chloroflexota bacterium | reverse complement strand
TCGCTACACTTGGCTATCTGCCTGGCGTCAAACCTACGTAGCACCGGACGTCCTGATCTGCTTCAGCCGCTTCTTGAATCGCGGGCCTCCTTGTCGGTCCAGAAACTTCTGAATCTCTGGAAGCAGGTTGTGCGCCCGGCAGAGTCCATGGACGAACTGGTCCGCAGGCTCCTTACAGACGATGTGCGGGGCGTTACTGCAGTCGAGGCATCCTCCCACGAAGCTGCAGAGGATGCCTCATCCCAGCCAGAACCTGCGGGCCAGGCAGACGAACACGCCGATGACCCAAGCGACCCCGATTTACCTGGTTCCGGGTCTGAGGCAGAGTTGCCTCCCTTGCGGGAAGAAGAGCCTCTTGAGGCCAACGTCGCTCGACCTGTACGAATTGCCCTGGACCATCTCCTTACTGTCAACCAGAGACGCGCTACCCGGCTTGCCATTCTACAGTCTCTTCTGGAGCGCCTCGATTCGGAGGCCTTCAAGCAATGGCATGCCGTAATGGATGAACTGGGGCACATCGGAAGTGAACTAGAAGAGGCTTTCCATGCCTGCAAGACTGCCGGCTTAGCCGACCTGCAGCAGTCCGAGCAGGTGACCGAGTGCCTGATCCAACTCGGCCGACGCTCGGATGAGGACTTTGTGAGATTGAAGCAGCATGCCTCCGAGATCTTGAGCGCAACCGAAATGGGCGTCATTCTGGTTACCCTCGAGCATTTCGGCACTCGATCAGAGGCCTATAGATCAGCGGTTCGCGAACGCAACGAGGCAGTCATCGTCCTTCTCGAAGGAATTAGGCGCGACGTCGAATCCATACCGGGCGATGAAGAAGTCGCCAGGCAACTCGCCGCTCTTCCGCCGCACACCGAAGTCCTCCGGCGAGAAGACATCCGTCGAGTCCATGAGGTGCAAGTCGCTGTCGCGGAGCGCGTCAGGGAGCATTTAGAAGAAAGAGAGCGACAAGAGAAGACACGTCAAGTGCAGAGTCTGGCCTCTCTCGCTCAACAGCTGGCCGTTGCCGTCGTTCCAGAGAAACTGGATATGATCCCGGCTCTGATTGAGCAGTTCTCGAGATTCGATTCCATTGAGCACGCCCAGACCGTTGCCGCAGCTTGGCTGGATATCGTCCCGGCGACGAGGGGCCACGCCTGTCACGATCGCTGCGTCGAGCGGTTCATCGATGCAATCCGCCTCCTGATCGAGGAGGGTCTTCCCGAATCGAAGGCTGCGGCGGAACAACTGGTCCAGGCGACGGCAGATGCCGGGTGGAACGCCAGTGAGCTCTCGATCCTGGCTGCGGAGGGAGAGCCTGGCGTCCTGTACGGAGTTGTCCGGGGAGGGCTGGGGCATCCCGCGTTCGAGACCTTCGTCCACGCGGTTGCCCCACGGATCCTGGAGCGGGTGACGCTCGCTCCCGGGGAAGCCTTGCGGTTGATCGCCGAGATATCGTCGCGCGACCGGCGACAGCAATCGAGGATTCTAGCGAAGGCGATACCCCTCCTAATTGAAGCCGGGAAATACGGAATGGCCCTGGTGCTTTGGTCTTGGCTCTATGACTGCGACGAAGCTCTGGCAGTGTCAATCCAGCCGGACGCGCCGCTATTGTACTTTATCGTTGCAGATGCGCAGACCGCCAAGCGTTCGCAAGAACTGGTGTCTCTTCTCAACGATGTATTCAATAGTGAATATGTGTATCGAAGATACCGCCAGTCGTTGGGGTTCTGCCTTGTACTGTCCACTGCCACCTGCTGGTATGCAGCACAACTGGACGCTCCACATTGGATCGCCTGTGCGAAGACTTTCTTATCGCCGATTCATGAGGTCTTTCCCCATACCTGTCAGCTGCTTGGATCACTTCTTGAGCGGCCAGCGAAACTTGCTGGTATTGCCAAAGCCCCTCAGACCAGCGCCGTCAAGGACTTGACCGAGCCGTATGCGACCGAATTGGCACGAGCCGCACACCAAATCACGATCGAATGTATCAACACATGGCTGAGGGACAAGCTCGCCAGGATCTACGAAACCCGGATCAATTAGGAAGCCAGCCATGACGAATCCGAAGACACCAAGACTAATTCCGCTCTGGATTCTCGACAATGACCTGGACGTCATGCTCCTCCCGTCGGCAGGAATTGCCCGGCTGGACGTCCAGCAGTTCGTTTCCCTCGACGAGCTGGCGGCCGATCTTCTTGACTACCTTCGGTCGAATTCTCCAGCTTCCGATGCTATGAAGGTCTATCTCAGGCGTGGCGAGCTGTCTCTGGGTGAGGCCTGCTTGCGGCAAATTCCCGATCCCCAGCTTCATGCTGCTGCACATGACGAACTGCGGCAAGCTGAGGCGAGGCTTTTGAAGGACTACCAAGCCAGGATGGCGAGCATCCAGTCTGAAACTGACGCGTGGCGGGCAAAAGGCCTGCCGGGTGACGAGCTCTTACAATCGAAGCCGTTCTTAAGTGACGCGCAACGACATATAGGGGCAAGACGGCTCGGAAAGGCAATCGCGTCTCTCGATCAGTGCATCGAGTTCGCTCTAAACATCGACGACGAGATGACTCGTTGGGCAACGGACTTCGAACAGCTCTGGGATACGGCGAGGAAGCTCTTCTCCTCGATGGCCTACAGTTCAGCCGGTGCCTCACTGAGGGACGTGGTCGAGATCTTCGAGCATTGCCGACAGTATTATGACTCGGATCATGGACATCCCACGCAAAGGTCGGTCGAGGCAATGCGAGCGCTCGTTGATCAGCTTCAAGCGCTAATCGACGGCAGCATCGCCCCAGCTCGGAACCCTCGCCCTGACACTAAAAGTAGCGTCCTTCCCGGAGCGGCAGGCGCGATCCGTCAGCAACAGTCCCCCCCAGAGACCACTCCGCCAGCGGCAAGCAACGACAAGACGACCCTGCCGGAGCGACTGACGACTCCGATTCTCCAGCTCGAAACGCTCCTCGAAAAAATAGAGTCTGCCCCGGAGGAGGAAATCCGGGGACTCCGGGCAGTGTTCCTGAGGCAACTCGCGACAGCCGTCGGCGTTCCCGACGACGAAGACCCAGAAAAGGCGCTCTTCAGCTCGACAACTAGCGAGAGGCAGCGGCGGACCGTTGCAGCGTGGTTGCTGCGGCTTCTTTGTCACTGCAGTTCCGCAGTCGAGGACGACCGGGACTTCCGGGTGCGGACCTGTGAGTTGTTCGATACCCACCTCCTGCCGCTTTACAAGTCACTGCAGCTTCGTGTCGATCAACCAAACCACGAAAAACTCCTCAAGCTACGAGATGCCGAGCCAGACTTGTTGGCCAAATTCGACGCGCTGACGCGGACGGTCGGCAGTCTTCAGACGGCGCTGGACATCCAGAACAGGTTCATGCAAGAGCTCCGACGGCCAGCGCATCAGATCCTCCTCGAAGAGTTCGTCGATTCCTCCCTGCAAAGCACCGAACGGCTGAGGGAGATCTTCAATGCTGTGAAGGAATACGAAGACTCGGATCCCTCTGAGTGCGTAGAGGCCTACCGCAACGTCGAAGAAATCTTTCGAGCCTTCTTCAGAGACGAGACAGCCGTAAGCACCCACATTTCCAGACACTGTCTGGTGGCCCCGCTCTGGGCCATTTATAGCACGGTCCGACAACATTTCGAACACAACGACGTAGTCAAGCCTGCCCGCGTGCAGATATTGGACGTGAAGCGCAAATACCCGCTGCATACGCCCGGCCGACGGTTGGATCTCAAGTTCTTCGCCACGAACGAAGGACCGGGACATGCATTTGACGTTGAGATCGAGATTGATCCTCCTGCCGAGCTTTCCATCGGTCGGTCGGCGATTCACCTGGGCACGTTGCCTGCCGGGACCTCCACCATCATCTTCGAAGCCGAGGTGATCCGCGCGCATAGGCAGGGCAACCTCTGTGTCGTCCTTCAGGTCTCTTGGAACAACTTCGGCCAGCGCAGGTCCTTGGACGAATTTATCTTCGAACTGGAACCACAACGGGCGGATATTGACTGGGATACTCTCAGAAATCGCCAGCCCTACAGCTTGGAAGCGGTCGGAACAGAGGAGCAGTTGGTAGGACGTAGCGATGTCATCAAATCGCTGCTCAACAGACTTCAAGCGGAAAAAATCGAGTCGTCCATCATCTGTGGGCAGAGGCGTGTCGGAAAAACATCGATCGCCAGGATATTGCAGCAGAAGCTTCAGCAGATCGAGGATTACTTCACCGTTTTCACCGAGATCGGGGCACTGAATACGCTCACGCCTGACAAGTTCGTGAACAGTCTTGGCGACGCGATTCTTCGCGAGATCGCTGCCGAGCAGGACTTCCCGGTCAAGGCGCCGAGTATCGTTTTTGACGGCTCTTTGGCCCCCTTGACCCCTTATATGAAGACCCTTCACAGGGAGAGGCCGGATATCAAATTTGTTTTGATCTTTGACGAGTTCGACGAAATCCCGTCAGAGCTATATCGATACACGCCAATTGCCAACACTTTCTTTCAGAACATCAGGAGTCTCAGCAGCGAAGGTTACATCGGATTTGTGCTCGTGGGCGGCGAGAATATGCTCCTCATCCAGCAAAGCACGGATAAATTAAATAAGTTCGACACCGTGCGAGTCGATTACTTTGATAAGGGCAAGTATTGGAACGACTTTCAAGACCTGGTCCGGCGCCCGACAAAGGGATGTTTGGAATATTCGGACGATGCGGTCCAGTCGCTCTATGAACTCACCGAAGGGAACCCGTTTTACACGAAACTGATCTGTAGGCCGATCTACGCGCATGCCTGCGAGGACAGGAACTCGTACGTGTCGCAAGAGGAGGTCGAACGCGCAGCCGTCGAGTCTCTGGGGGCCTTGCAGGCGAACAGCGTAAACCACTTCTGGAAGGATGGGATTCGAGTCGACGACCCGGCCCGACGGGACGAGATCGAAACGCAACGCCGGAAATTCCTTCTTGGGTTTGCAGACGCTCGACGCCGTTCACGAAATGCAGTCAGCCGTCAGGAGTTGAACGCCACGGAGGTCCTGAAAGATGAGCCTGCGGTCGGAGAACTGATCGACAGCTTCGTCAGTAGAGGCGTGCTCATCGAGGAGAACGGTACTTTCAGATTGAAGCCTCGATACTTTGAACGGTGGCTGGTTGATCGCGGAAGTCAGTTGATAACGTCCAGTTCCATCGACGAGCGGGCGATCGATGCACTTCGAAAGGCCGACGACGAAGCTTACGTAGGAGATGGGGAGTTGGTCGAACTTTGCAAACCCTGGGGACTTTATCGAGGCAACAGGATCCAGTCTCTAGAGGTCCGGAACTGGATCAGCCAATTCGAGGGAAATCGCCAACAGAGGTTGATGTTTCATCTTCTGAAAGGCTTGAGATTTTACTCCGAGCCACAGATCCGTGAGAAAATGACTGTAATTCACCGGCGCGTGAGAAGTTTGCTTGTGCACCAGGTTTCTGAGGGCGAGCGCGTGCGGAAGGATCTCTTGCTGAGTAGCTTCGGTAAGCCGTCCAAAAGTGCTTCTTCGTATGCAAGGATGTACGCTCAAGAGAATCACGTATCGAGCCAAAATGTAGCCGAATTCGCCGAGGTCAGCCAATACCTTTCTTCCAACGACAGGTTAAAAGGGCTTATCTTCGTGGATGACATCATTGCATCAGGCCAGACGGGGACCGAGTGCCTCGACCGTCTGGAACGGGAGTGCGGTGACGTGCTTGCGAGACGAGAGATTCGGGTGTTCATCGGTTCGATCTGTGCCTTCAGCGGTGGTGTCGATGCGGTCGAGCAGAGGAGCAGGACGCTAGCATTCAAGGTCGAGCTCGCACCATGTGACCTGCTCACCGAATCTGACCGGTGCTTCTCGGAGAGCTCGAAGATTTTCACGTCCGAGGCGGATCGGGAAAAAGCGAGGGAGGTGGCATTGACCTATGGAAAGAAGATCGTCAAGAACGCGCCACTCGGCTACAGAGATGGCCAGTTGCTAGTTGTCTTTCCCGACAACTGCCCCAATAATTCACTCCCGATTCTCTGGGCG
>JACQUA010000179.1 GCA_016210565.1 Chloroflexota bacterium | reverse complement strand
GGACTGAGGGGGATTCAAGAAACAGGCAAAATCCCCCTGTATCCCCCTTTTGCGAAAGGGGGAGGTAAACCGGGTCTCCCGGCGATGATAGGCCATTTTCATCCTTGATGGTGCTCGCCGACGAGCATTGGAGGATTCAAAATACCAGTACCACAGGCGGCCCTGCCTGTGCAGACATGGTTTTTCGCACTTCATGGAGCGCAGGCGAGCATGGAGGATTCATTGTATAATGCCACCCAGCCTGCAGAAATCTAATTTGAAAGGGGAAATGCCATGGAAGAAGCAGAACTGAAGCAGCAGCTATTGACCCTGAGCCGGATACTGTATAAAGAGGGCTTCCTGGACAGCTTCGGCCATATCAGCGTCCGCATTCCGGGGAAAGACTACTATTACATCACCCGGGGAGAACCCAGCGGCAAGGGAGATTTCGACGCCCGCGACCTGGTGCGGGTAGACTTCAAAGGAAACAGGCTGGAAGGACAGGGCCGGCCGCCGGTGGAAGCGATCATCCATACCGTGCTGCACCGTTCCCGGGAAGATGCCGGCTGCATCGTCCATGTTCACCCGTATTATTGCATCTTGCTCACCGTGGCCGGCATCAAGTTCATGCCGGTTACCCTGCAGGCCGCCACTTTCGGCCACACCCTGCCGGTCTACGACGTGGCCGACCTGGTCATCACCGAGGAGGAAGGCGAGGCTATGGCCAGGAATATGGGCAAAGCCAGGGCAATTCTGCTGCGGGGACACGGCATTGTCACCCTCGGCGCCACCATCGAAGAGGCTTTTTACAATACCTACCACCTGGAAGAAAGCGCCAGGTTCCTGGTTGACGCCCACCGCCTGGGGCCGGTGACGCCTCTCAACGACCAGGAAGTGCAAAAACGGCTCAATTATATTCGCTCGCGGCCTGCGGGGGTTAACCCCTTCGCCAAGGTGTGGGCGTATCATGAGTTTAAGACCAGGTAACCCGCTCCCCTCTCCCTCGACGGGAGAGGGTCAGGGTGAGGGTGAACTGAATGGGCGAGCCAGGGCGGGGCATGGCTGCTGGCGGAGGGCGGCTCGCCCGCCCCGTACCTTTTTCCCATGGCACGCCGCAACTTGAACTTGTCAGGTCCGGGACTGTGCCATCCCACACCCACGTTTCCCTGGAGTCCCAGTGGTCCGCGCTAAGGGTTCACGGTATTCTCGCGCTGCGCTTTCTGCCCACCGTTTATATTTGGGTGTAGCTCGCATCCCTGAGTCCCGCCAGCATCTGGGCGATATACATGGCATCCTGGATGGCAATGCTCGAACCGGCAGTGGCCGAGTCGTTCATTGGCGTGGCCGAGTTTACCGGGTTCACCTGGTCGCCGGCCTCGCCCAGGGACCTCAAACCGGCCAGGTACTGGGCGATAAACAGGGCATCGGTGATGGTCACCTCGCCGTTGTTGTTGGCATCCCCGCGGCGGAAAGTCTTAGTCACGTCCCCGGCCTGGCTCACCTCGCCGCCACCGACACGGCTGACCAGGTTGAAGTGAACGGTCACCGTATATGCAGTGTCTTTGCTGCCCGTTATCCAGGGATAGAGCCGGAAAAGCTCCGCCGGCGGATTGGGAGCGGCCCCAGCCTGAAACCCCGTAATATTCGTCCGGCCACCCCCGCCGGTGTTCAACAACGAGGTTGTGTTGGCCGCGAACGACCCCACGCCGGAGGCTGCCTTCACGGTAATGCCCGCCGGTCCGTAGGTAGCATAGGCGTCGAAAGCGCCGATGCCATCGGTTATGCCGGACGTCTCGCCGGTGACGGCGTCAAAAAGCCGCACCACCCTACCGCCAATATAGGCCGGACCGGTGGCGCCTCCATCAACGACGTTGTGATTGGTCAGGGCGATCTCGGCGCGTAACGCGGGGGCCGCCGGCGCCTGGCCAGGAAGTACCATCACCCGCCGCGGGCTTACCAGCGACCCACTGTTCGATTCCACCCGGAACCAGGTTTCATTGTTCACATCGGGCGCGGTCATCACCAGCAGCCCCGCAGCGCTGGTGACACCCATCTGAAGCGTAATTCCGCTGGCGTTATTTATCAGGTAGACAGTAGCCCCTGCTACCGGGTTCAGACTGGCGTCCAGCACCGTAACCGGGAAACGGGCCCCCTTGTCCAGCACCGGCACATCGGCCCCCGCCGGCCCCTGGGCCCCTGATCCAACTCCGGCAGGCACGGTGAAGGTGGCTGTACCCGCCACCGCGGCGCCATCGATAACCAGTACCTGGTACTGGCCGGGAGCCAGGGTGGGAACGGATAAAACGGCACTGAAACCGGCGCCCGTCCCCGTCGACGCCGTAGGCACCTCCGGGATAGTCGGGACCCGTTGACCATCGAAATAGACGGTTACCGGCGACCCGCCGGTAAAATCCCGCCCGGAGAGCAATACCGTGCCCACCCCGGCCTCGGGATACAGCGCCAGCCGGCCCGTAGCCGCATTTACCCTGAACGTACCGGAGGCTGACTTGCCCGCGGCGTCGGTAGCCGTCACGGCATACAGGCCGTTGCCCTTCGCCGGAACCGAAATAGAGGCAATAAAGCCCCCGGTTGGAGTGCTGACGATAGATGAAGGTGTGGTGAGCATGGTCTGGCCGTCGAACTTGATGGTCAGCAGCGAGCTCGGGTTGAAATTCAACCCGGTCACGGTGATCTTTGCCCCGGAGGGACCGGCAGATGGGTCGATGAAAATGGCGGCCAGGCTGGAAGATACCTCGAAGGCGGCGGATGCCAGCGCCACGCCGCCAACCTCAACGGTAACCATCTTTGGGCCATCGGTGATGTTCTGCGTCGGCGCCTTGAACGTCCCGGTCAGCAGGCCGGTGGCGCTTCCAAACAGGAAAGACGGTGAAGTCTCCATGATTTGACCGTCGAATCTCACCACGGCCATGGCGTATGGCGGCAGGCCGGTGGCGTTAAAGGAAATGGTGGCGCCGGGAGGACCGGACGTGGGGGTTATGGTGAGGGTGGCAGCCGCCGCCTGGGCACGCCAAACGTGTCCCGACCCCACGATAAGGAGAAGCGCCACCGGTACCGCAAATCTTGTCAGACTGCGGATAATCAGAATTAGCTTTTTCATAATCTGTTCCCCTCAACCTGCAGGAGCTATTTTCCGGCCGCAGCGACCGGCTTTGCCGGCACGGACAGGGCCGCCGGCAGACTGGCCAGGCTGCTGTCCAGCACCAGCACCCGCCTGGGACTCGGCGAACCGGAACCGACCTCAACTCGGAACCAGGTCTGAGCAGTGACGTTGGGCGCGGTCAGCGCCGCCAGCCCGGCGGCGCCGGTAGCGCCGCTGGCCGCGGTGGCCCCCGTGGCCGCATTCACCAGGTTGACGGTGGCGCCCGCCACCGGGTTGGACGAGGCATCGAGCACCGTGACCGGCAGCCGGGCGCCCTTGTCCACGACTGCCACCACCGGCCCCGGCGGGCCGGCGACCCCGGACAGGACCGGCACGGCGAAGGTCGCTTTGCCCGTCAGTCCGGAGGCATCGATAGCCAGTACTTCGTAGTCGCCCGGGACCAGCGTGGGTATGGTGATCAAGGCGCTGAAACCCGTGCCCACCCCGGTTGAGCTTGTTGGCGTTTGGGGAATGCTCGGTACCCACTGACCACCGAAGTAAATGCTTACCGGCGAACCCTCGGTAAAGTCTCGCCCGGTAAGTGTTACCGAACCCACCCCGGAGGAAGGAAATAGCGTCAGCTTGGCCGCACCGTTGTTCAAGCGGAAAAGCCCTGAGGCGCTCTTGCCCAGACCATCGGTGGCGGTTATGGTGTAGAAACCGTTGTCCCGCCAGGGGATGATGATGCTGCCGGTGAAAGCGCCACCGGTTGTGGTTATGATCGTTGCCGGGGTGGTGACCCGTACCTCATTATCGAACTTTATGGTAATCGGGGAGGCGGCGCTGAAGTTAAGCCCGGTAACATTGACCCTTATTCCCGGCCCGCCGGCAGGAGGATCAATGGTGAGGGCAGCAGAACCAGTAGATACTTCAAAGTTGGCGGAAACCAGCGCCACGCCGCCTATTTCGATGGTTACGATCTTTGGGCCGTTGGTAATGTTCTCCGACGGGAGCCTGAAGCTGCCGTTCACGATGCCGGTGGCGCTGACCACCTGGACTGAAGGCGTGGTTTCCATTACTACCCCATCGAATTTGACCATGGCCATGGCGTTGGGCGTCAGGCCCGACCCGGAGAAGCTGACCGTCGCCCCGGGGGGACCGATACTCGGGCTCAAGGTCAAGCTGCCCAGCATGGTGAACGTTTCGCTGAGTGCGGCACCAGTGGCAACACTGGTGAATGCCCGGTTCGCATCTATTACCGAATCGTTGGCCAAATAGGGGATGGGAGCGCCGGCGGCGATGTAGGCCCGGATGCGGAATGCCCCGGCAGGCCCATCCGGCGCCTTGAAGCTGATGCTAAAGGAACCGCGGCTGGTGGCGGTGATGCCGTCGCCGGCAATCTTGTCAGGGATTGTTCCGGCAGCAGATATAAACCTGACCTGGATGCCGATCTGGTCACCCGGGAACCCGGTGCCCCTCACCGTTATGGTGGTGCCCGCTCCGCCGGACGACGGGCTGCGGGTCAATTTGGAGTCGACACTCAGGGCGATTTTTTGCGTGTTCACCAGAGGGAACTGCGTCCTGAACGCGCCCACCGGAGTTTGCGCCGAAAAGATGGCAAACCGGTCGCCGCCCAAGACGAATACCTCGTGCAAGCCGCGTTTGCGGTCGGGCACGATGAAGTTGGTGCCCCAGGCGCCAGTGGTGTCGGCGCTGGCGCTGGCCACCACGTCGCCGGAGGCGGAGGGACTGGTCCAGTTGCGCTGCCCGGTGGTGGTGGACAGGTAGACGGTGACGGCCGAGCCGGCCGCAGCGGCGCCCCAGGTGCCAGCTAGCGCGACAGTATCGCCCACGATGCCAATCTGCGGCGATATGGTAGTTCGGTTGCTTTCGTCGGTAGCCTGTGCCAGGGCCGGGACCGGCAGCCCTGTGCCGGACATGACTATCACACTCGTCAATAAGAGGACCAGCGCCAGTCTAAGAACTTTACTCATCACGGCCGGATTCTCCTTTCGTACCCGTATCTCAGGCATTGTCAAACACAACCGTTTACTGCACGAACCCTCGGACCAGGCATGACATAGCTTTGGCGTGGAAACTCGCGGCGCTACCGCGCGGGACAGGGACCTTTTGATCAGGGACAGGAAACGAGGCGAATCTTCCACCCGGAAGGACAGCTTCTTGACTAACCCAAAACCGGAAAACCTTACCACGCCGGGGGGCAACTGTCAAGTCGGATTCACCCTTGACACCCTTGAACCTCGCTTGACAACCCTGGGATGATTTTACTAAGATTGCTTCCGAAAGTGTCATTGCGAGTCCGCCAGAGGCGGACGAAGCAATCCCGTCAGGGAGTAATCAACCCGGGGCGACAGGCTCGAATGCCTGTCGTACCGCCATCGCGAGAGAGTTCACCCTCACCCTGACCCTCTCCCGTCAAGGGAGAGGGTGAAACACTCCTATCGCCTGACCCTGGGCATACCCCTGACCCTCTCCCGTCAAGGGAGAGGGGACAATGCTTCGGCGCCCCTGGCAAACGAATCCGCCTCAGGCGGACTCCCGATCACAGTCTATTTTTGGCAGGAGAAGAAGCTATGTTTCGCAAGATGTCTCTGGTTATCGGACTGGTGGCCGCTGTCGCCACCCTCGCCCTGGCCTGCGGACGGACGGCAGGACCCGGGGCCGGCCCGGCCGGCGGCGCCGGCTGGCAGGAAAAATGGGACAAGACCCTGGCCGCCGCCAAGCAAGAAGGCAGTGTGCGCATGTACATCATCATGACTGCCCCGGTAAGAGAAGAGCTTTCGAAGGGGTTCAAAGCCAAATACGGCATCGACGTGGAATTCGTCGCCGCGCCCCCGGCTGAAATAGCCCAGCGATTCGTCACCGAGCGTACCGCCGGCCAGAGCCTGGCGGACGTTTTCAATGCCGGGGGTACCACCTTGCTTACGGTAATCAAGCCCAAGGGCCTGCTATCCCCCTTTACCCCCGAGCTAATCTTGCCCGAGGTCACCGATACCAAGGTGTGGCGCGACGGCAAGCTGCCTTTCGTGGATAAAGACGGCACCGTGGTAGGACTGATTTCGGCTTATGAGACGTATGCGTCGCGCAATACGGATTTGGTCAAAGAAAACGAGATCACTACCTTCAAGGACCTGCTGGACCCGAAATGGAAAGGCAAGATAGTCATGAACGACCCGACGATCCCGGGCGCCGGCGCGTCCTTCGTGGCCTTCCTGGTCCGCTCCTGGGGCGAAGAAGATACCAAGGCTTACCTGAAGGGTCTGGTGGGACAGGACCTGGTGGTTACCCGGGACTGGCGCCAGCAGGTGGAATGGGTGGCCAGGGGCAAATACCCCATCGCCATCGCACCCAACCCGGACAATGTCACCCAGTTCATGGCCATGAGCGCCCCCATCACGCCCATCAGAGCGAAAGAAGGCGGCGTCCGGCAAACAGTTTCGGCCGCCATAGCTTTACCGACAAATCCACCTCATCCCAACGCCCGGACCATCTTCGTCAACTGGCTGCTGAGCAAGGACGGCCAGACCGCCCTGGCCAAAGGATTCCGGCAGCCGGTCGCCAGGACCGATGTGTCCACCGAGGGCATCAACCCGATATTCTTCCCCCAGCCGGGTGACAAGGTCCTGCCGGAGGTTGAGGAACACTTCACCATTCAGGCCAAAATGTTCCCCGCGGTCAGGGAGATCATGGCGCCGGTCATCAAGTAGCAGTAGTGGCACGCTGCCGCGTGCCGGAAGACAGAAGACAGAAGACAGAAGACAGAAGACACCCCGCCCTTCTGTCTTCTTCGTCTTCTGACTTCTGTCTTCTTCGTCTTCTGACTTCTGACTTCTCTCTTCTGTCTTCTGTCTTCTATCGGCCCCAGGACGACCTGAGTTCCAGTAGCTCCTCCGCTGACAGCAGGTTCCTGGCCAGGGGCACCAGGGTGGTGTTCTCTTTTTCGATATGGCCTCGCAGCAGGATAATTATCTGGCTGGCGATGTCGTAAACTTCGTTTGCGGCGGCGCCGGGGTTGCCGTTGGCCGAGATTAGCGCGGCGCCGGCCTTTAGCCGGGCATATTTCTCCCATAGGTCGCGGTGTTCGGCCAGCAGGACTCCCGCCGGCCCGCCTTCCCCCTTAACATGCCTCTCCAGAATCGGGAAAAGGCCCTCTTCCTCTTTTCGGAAGTGGTCTTTCAGTTCACCTTCGAAGAAGCCCATTATCTGGCCGAGATGCTCCATGTCATTCTTCAACGAAGGCGCGGACTGGTCTGAGGGTGAGTTGGCCTTAACTTTCAGGCAAACCGTCGTAGCGCGGAGCAGGGCGAGCCTGGTCAACGCTTCCTCGTGCTCTTTTACCAGGCTGTCCAGGGGCGTGCCGCCGGCAGGCGTTTCCACCTTCTTCGGTTTCAGCGAATCGTACAGCTCGGCCCCGACACAGTCCTTTGCGTGGGGGCACCAGTCAATGCAGGAAGGTCGTTGTTCGCGAAAAACCCTGGTGCCACATTTGCCGCAGGGATAGCTCAGCTCATGAGTCCAGATCTCTACTTCTTCGCCGCAGTTGGGACAGGGATGATACTCGGGGGTAGGCTCCCGAACGGCTCGCGATCCGGGGCAGTGACTGCTGGTGCTCATTTAGAACCTCGTTACTCTTTCTACTATTCCAAGTCTAAGCTATAATAGCGTTACGGGATACGACTTTTGTCGCATAGGCTTCATGGATACAGCCGAGTTTTTCAGAACTATACCTTATTTTACCAAACTGAGCCCGGGGGAGATCGACCGTCTTGGCCGTGATACCACCGAGCAGCGGTTTGACCGCGGTGAGATCCTTTTCCTGGAAGGGGAACCATGCCTCGGGCTCTACGTGGTGAGAGAAGGCCAGGTTAGAATTTTTAAGACCTCACCCGATGGCAAAGAGCAGGTGCTCACCATGGCCGGACCCGGGGCGACCTTCAATGACGTGCCCATCTTTGATGGCGGGCCCAACCCGGCAAGCGCCTCGGCATTCCAACCGAGCCGGGTCTACATTGTTTCCAAGGCGACGATGATTTCGCTCATCGGCAACTGTCCCATGGCGCTGAGCCTTCTCAGGGGATTCGCCGGTCGACTGCGCCATCTGACCGTCCTGGTAGAGGACCTTTCTTTCCGCAGAGTGGTGAGCCGCCTGGCGAAGATCCTGCTTGAATCAGCCGTTTCCACAGACGTTCCGGTGTCTGGCCGCCAATATACGCAACAGGAAATGGCAGCCATGGTAGGCACGGCGCGCGATGTCGTCGGCCGGGCATTGAGAGACCTGGAACGCGAGGGCGCCATCAAAATGGACGGCCGGCGGATCGTGGTGACTAACAGCGGCAAGCTGAAAGAGATCGTATAGGAGTTAGGAGATAGGAAACAGGGGATGGGAGTCAGGAGTGAGGACACAGGTAACAGGAACAGGCAACAGGCAAGAGGCAAGAGGCATTGGGCATCGCCGGATAGGCAATACGGGGGCAGAGCGGAAGCTTTGATGTTGCCAGTCCGCCTGTAATAACCAATTCCGTGCTGGAGCACTCGACTTTAATCGAAAGGGCTGAATTTCAAACCCCAATCACTCATTCCACTAACTGCTAACCCGGACAAGCCGGAACCAAGAAATATTGTATGACAGAACTCCATCGATAGATCGGAATTGGTTAGTAGATTACTGAGATT
>JACQUA010000188.1 GCA_016210565.1 Chloroflexota bacterium | reverse complement strand
GCTCAGAAGCAACAAGACGTAATCACAGGTATCGTAGTCTCCCATTCTGCCGCGACCGACTCTCACCTCTTCCTGCAGTTTGCTCACCAGGCCGGATTGTTTCCATGCCTCCAGAAAAAGGGCCACTTCCGAGAACCAACTGGTGTGGCGCTCTTTGTTCTCAGAGCTTGCGCTGATGATGACTCTGGAGCTAGAATCAGGGCTGTCAAAGTTCGGCATCGACTCCTCCTTTATTGGAAATGGGGAAATACCGAACTTTTCCTCATTTCTTCAATCTTTTCAAGAGATTTTTCTGGCTTACGCCAGGCCTCATTGCGCAACTCGTGGGAACTAGGGCAAATCGGCTGCCTGGAGCTTCAGCCCTGAGGTAGCGGTGGATCCTCTACCGGTCCCAGGTCGCCGAGTACCTGGAGATCCTCTATAATCTTTGTTCTCCTTATCTCTATCCTCATTGAGTACCGTTTTGCGATATTTTCGGTACTATTTGTGGGGGGCCCACCCATCGGCCAGGGACCAGGCAAAAAGGGCGGGCCTCACCCCGTCGTGGATCCTCACCGGTCTGCCTTGGGGAATCCAGAACAGGAAGACCATTGATTGCTGGCGTGGTGTCTGAGAGATCCTGGGGAGCCAGCTCGTCTGCCCTTGACAATCAAAATGGCAGGGGCGTCGGGGGCCGGTTTTTGGCCGACCCCCGGGTGGTTTTAGAAATTGCCCTCGATGCCCAGGCGGCGGTAGACCCGAACGTTGAGGTGCTCACCCTCTTCTTCGTCCCATTCGGTGGAGTTGGAGAGGGTATTGCTGAACTCCATCTGCTTCCAGTAATTCCTTTTCTCCCTTTTGATGTAGCCATTCTTCCAGCCGCTAACCTTGCAACTGAAGCGGCGCAGGCCGTTCTTGAAGAGGCGAGAGGCCTGGGGGACATCCATCCCTTTGGCCCTGGCTTCCCAAACCAGGGCTTCCATCTCCTGGGTAAGATCTTCTCTCATCCGGGAGTTCACCTCCACCCGGACATGTTTGGGAAAGGCTAGACGAAACCGATGTCTGCACAGTGCGTCATAGTTCGTGGGAATGACCCTGTCCCACTTGCTGGGCTTCGGCTTGGTACCCATGCACTTCTCCTTGCCCCAGAGACCAAAACGTGGTAGGCTCTGGAGCGGTAGTGCCTCCTTTCGAGAGGGCGTTACTGCTGAGGGGCCAGCCTGGCCGACCAAGCTTCCGCTGGCCCCTACCTTCAGAAATCACCCTCTTTACTCCCCTCCGTTAAATCCCTATCGATTCGGGGGAGAAGAAGAGCAGGATATCAAGCACCAAGGTTCCGCTGTCGGAGAAGGCTTGCTCTTCCTCACCCTTTGGCGTAAGATATATCTCGGAAAGCTTGGAACCTTTAAAAGGCAACTCATGCTTGCTCGGTGGCGACCTTTGTCCTCCCTACCCGATCCCCATGATCGGTTTTTCAAAGACACACTCTCACGCCGTGAAGAGGCCCGGGAGTTTCTGCTGACTTACCTGCCACAGGAGGTGGCCCGGCTCCTGGACGCCGACTCCCTGGAGCTGGCCAAGGACTCCTTTGTGGATAAGGAACTCCGGAAGCACTTTTCCGATCTCCTCTACCGCGTGAACCTGCGGGACGGCCGGGGGGCTTACGTCTACCTGTTGTTCGAGCATAAGAGCTATTCCGAGCCTCTGATTGCCCTGGACCTGCTGCGCTACCTGGTGAGGATCTGGGAGCAGTGGCTCAAGCAGGGTGGGACAGGACCCCTGCCCCCGATCATCCCCTGGGTGGTCTATCATGGGGAGAGACAGTGGCAGCCGGCCCTGGACTTTGGCTCCCTGGTCGGGGTGGGCGAGCCGCTTTCCTCGTTTGTGCCCGACTTTCGCTACCTGCTTTGCGATCTCACGGGTTACAGCGATGAGAAGATCCGGGGAGGAGTCATCCTGAGGGTGGCCCTGTTGCTGCTCAAGTACATCTTCCGGGAGGATCTGGAGCAGCGCCTCCCGGAGATCCTGGGGCTCTTGCGGGAGTTGTCCACCCGGCGCAGCGGGCTGGAGTATCTGGAGACAATCTTGAGGTATCTGGCCCACGCAGCGGAAGGGCTGAGTGAGGAAGGACTCAAGAAGGCCGTAGAAGCGGCCTTGCAGGAGACAGGAGGAGGAATCATGCCTACGCTGGCGGAGAAATGGATCGAGCAGGGACTCCAACAGGGCCTTCGGCGGGGGCTGCTGGAGGGGATTGAGCTCGATCTGGAGCTGAAGTTTGGAAGCGAGGGGGTCGCAATCTTGCCGGAGATCTACAAGATCGAGGATGTGGATCTGTTGCGGGCCATTCAGAAAGGGCTCAAAACCGTCCAATCTCTGGAGGAGTTGCGGCGGATCTACCAATAAAGTGCCGCGAGAGCGTCGTGTCCAGGTGAAGGGGTCAGGAATCGGCCTGGGGCACAGCGGGTCTATGAGGGCCAGCCAAACGCGGCACTTCCGGAGCTGCCCAACAGCCTCCCGGCGATGAGTACCCTCCGTGGAGAAGGTTGGTACCCAGAGGCTTTTGCCCCCCGGGATGCCCTCGGATCAGGATCGTCTCCGGGGCAGGTCTCCGTCCGATACCCCCCGTAGTGGAGGAGACAGATCCTCAAGGCCATGCCCAGATCTTCTCCTCTGAGGTCAAAACCCCCCACAGCGCCAGGCAAATTTTAAGAGCTATCTTCAGGTGAATGGTGGGGGGGTAAGGGTCCCCTCCCCCAGGGGTAAAACCCTCTGGCCCTCCAGTCCGTTTTGCACTAACTTTGGCCATTTTTGCCCTGGCCGCCTCCAGCTGCTCCAGCTGCCTGGGGGAGAGCTTCCGGGGCTGGCGGAAGGAGATGGCTCCCAGGGGGATCTTATAGCGCTTCCCATGGGTCGTCACCTCCGTGGCGTGGAAGAGCTTGTCCAGCTTCCGGATCACCACCGGGTCCTCGGTGAAGACAGACCACTGGCGCTCATCGGCCGCTCGACGAATTACGGTTTCCCGCTCGGCGGGGGTCAGCCTGTATCCCATGTCGCTTCGCTCCATTGAAAATTGCAGAATGAAAAGTGCAAAATGCAAAATGGGAATCTCGACTTTGCATTTTGCACTTTTCATTTTTCATTCTGCCTTCCCCCGAAGGGGGGCGGTGGACTTACCCGGCCCGCTGGATGGTGATGGAGAGCCAGATTCTCGCCCCAGCGGCTTGTGTACGCCGGATCTGTCTCTTGCCCCGGGGAAGGCCTGGGGCAAGCTCCTTCTTGCGCCGGTTGTACTCCTTCCACAGGATCGTCCACTCCCGGGGGGAGATATCGCCCTTGCCCTCCTTTTGTCCCTTATACATCCGCTCGCCCAGGCGGGCCAGCTCCTGAGGGGTTTTGGCCTTGAGGATGGCCTTCTTGGTCTTCTGGGCATCGGACTTCATGCGCTTCTCGGCCTGCTCCAGGATCTTCGTCTTGGCCCGGAAATAGCTCTCGAAGGCCACCGCCTTCTGATTTCGGGTCAGCTCCCCTCCCAAAGCCCGCCGCTGGATCTCCTGGCCGATCCCGGGCAGAGCCTGCCCCGGACCCGATCCGGGGTCGGCCCGGGCCTCCGGGTCCAGCGTCTCGACTGCTTCATCCACGATCTCCACCTCGAACTTCTCCGGGGTCAGGGCCGCAATCATGGGCAGGGAGAGGGAAGGCAGGAGGAAGCGCCGGAAGTC
>JACQUA010000177.1 GCA_016210565.1 Chloroflexota bacterium | reverse complement strand
GAGCGAAGCGAAGGGGCAGTCGAAGGGTCTTTCGTCCCCGGCGCAAGACAAGGGAAAGAGCCTGTCCTGAGCAGAGCGAAGGATTCTTCGACTTCGACTCGCTACGCTCGTCTCCGCTCAGCAAGAATGACATCAGCCGACTGTGTCTCTCTATATTGCACATGTCCTACATCTCAACAGACGGTGTGTGTCCAGCGCCCGGAAATGTGGGCAAAGGTGCGGACAGGTCGGGGGACCTACGGCTAGCAAAACCATTCGAATAGTAATACAATACTATCATGACCGGGTTCACGAGAATCGCCGCGCTGTAGTCCCCGGAAGCCCCAGCCCCGGGCCCCGTGCCGCCTGCCGGTTAATCCGGTCCGTGAGGTGTAATCCCATCGAGTTTGCTGTCTGTCACTATCGCGTCCTGCGCCGATGGCCGAAAAAATAGAAGATAGCCGCTTGCTGTCGAAGAGGCAGTTGAGGGTCACCCTGGGGGGTGTGCTGCTGGCCATGTTCCTGGCCTCCCTGGACCAGACGGTGGTGGGTACGGCCATGCCCAGGATTATCAGCGACCTGGGCGGCTTCTCTCATTACACCTGGGTCACCACTTCTTATCTGATCGCGTCCACGGTGGCGATGCCTATAAGCGGGAAGCTGATAGATAGCTACGGGCGGAAGCCGGTGTATGTCACCGGGCTGGTCATCTTTCTGATAGGCTCCCTGCTCTCCGGCCTGAGCAATTCGATGATGGCCATCGTGGTCTGGCGGGGAGTCCAGGGGATCGGGGCGGGCGTCATCATGACGAGCTCCTTTACCATCGTCGCCGACCTGTTTCCGCCTTCGGAGCGTGGAAAATACCAGGGAATCATGAGTGGGACTTTTGGACTTTCGTCGGTGATCGGACCGGGACTCGGGGGCTTCCTCACGGATTCGCTGTCCTGGCACTGGGTGTTCTTCATCAATATCCCCCTGGGGATTCTGATCCTCGTCCTGTTTGTGTTTTTGTTTCCGGATTTCTCCCGCGCCTATTCGAAACGCGGGAAAACCGACTATTGGGGCGCTGTGGTCCTGGTGCTGGCCGTGGTGCCGGCGATGTTGGCGCTGTCCTGGGGAGGGGTGAGCTATCCATGGCTGTCTACTCCCATCATTTCCACCTTTGCTTTTTCGGCGGCCATGACCGTCTGGTTCATTGCCATCGAGCGGCGGACCGAGGATGCTATAATTCCCCTATCCTTGTTCAGACACCCCGTGGTAGTCGTCTCTGAACTTATCGTGTTCTTCACTTCGTTCGGCATGTTTGCCAGCATTGTCTTCATCCCTCTTTTCTTCCAGGGGGTCCAGGGCCTTTCGGCTACAGCCAGCGGCAGTTTTCTGACCCCGATGCTGTTGGGCATGGTGGGTGGCAGCATTGTTTCCGGGCAACTCCTCTCGCGGACCAGCGGGCATTACCGGATTCAGGGCGTGGTTGGGTTGCTTACCATGGCCGCCGGGCTGTGGTTGCTTTCGAGCATGAACGCGGCCACTTCGCAGGCAAGAGCGGTGGTGTACATGGTGATCACCGGGACAGGCATAGGCGCCACCATGCCGCTCTATGTCATTGCGATACAGAACGTGGTGCCTCATAAGATCGTCGGGGCGGCGACAGCTTCTACCTCTTTCATACGTTCGGTGGGGGCGTCCATCGGCCTGGCCATTTTTGGCTCGGTGCTCACCAACCGGTTCGCTGGCGGGTTCATTGCCGGCCTTCCCCCGAACGTGCGAGCGGTGGTCCCGGAGGGCCAACTGGAGTTTCTTTCCCGTAACCCCCAGGCCCTGGTCAATGCCGAGGCGCAGGACCAGCTCAGGGACATGTTTGGCAGTCTGGGCTCCCGGGGACCGGCGGTGTTCGAACAGACTATGCAGGTGATGCGCCGTAGCCTGGACAGCGCCATTTCCGGGGTCTTCCTTATCGGCATGCTGGCGGTACTTGTGGCTTTTGTGTTGAACCTGTTTCTGAAGGAAATCCCGCTGAGGAAAGAGAATGTGGAGGGTGGTTCTGTGGCTGGCCCGGGCAAACAGTCGGAATAGGCGGTGATAAAGATTGCTACCGATGCGGGCATGTGGTAGAATGGCTTATCGGTAACCCTGGAAAAAAGGAAGACATAGCAAAACATGATTGAGATGCTAATAGATAGCCTGCGCGTCAGCATGATGAACTACCAGCGCGTGGTGATATTGAAGGAAAAGACAGGCGACCGCTATTTGCCTATCTGGATAGGCCCCGCCGAAGCAGATGCTATCGCTATTAAGCTGCAAGACATTGCGGTTCCGAGGCCGTTGACGCACGACCTGCTGCGCACCGTGATTTATACTTTGAACGCAACCATTGCCCATGTACTGGTGTGCGATCTGAAGAACGATACCTTTTTTGCCCGGATTGTACTGAATACCAACGGGAACAAGGTTGAACTCGACTCCCGGCCGAGCGACGCCATAGCCCTGGCCGTGCGGACCAAGGTGCCCATCTATGCCGACGAGGGCGTGCTGGACAAGGCCGGCATTTTGCTGGACAAGGACACCGGGAAGCCGATAGTGCCGAAGAAGGATGCGGAGGGCGGGGGCAAGGTGGATGAGTCCGAGATGAAGCGTCTATCCGCCTTCACCGAGTTCATCAATACCCTGGACCTGGAAGACCTGGACAAGAAAGACAAGAAGTAGTGTTCTTGCCAACCGCAGGAAATGGAAAAGGCCCTGGCAAACGTCGTTTGCCAGGGCCTTTTGACGTCGCGGTATGGAAAATGTCATTGCCTCGTCCCGATGCCATCGGGACGAAGCAATCCCATGTCTACATGTGGGCAGACCCTGGCGTCTGCCCGCCGGCGGGCGAACCCATGGGTTCGCCCCTACCTTGTTGGGGGGGAGAGCGCCCGTCATCCTTGAGCGAACGGGCAAGATGCCCGTTCTACGGGTTATTTCGGATTTCTTCACTTTTTATCTATTGACCTTAAAACTTTCCCTGTGATATACTTCCGCAGATAATTTAGGGGGCCGCACATGAACCGGGGGCGTCTCGTCTGGACGCTAATGGGGCTGGGCTGGTACATTGGCCTTTCGATAGTGCTGCCGTTGCTGGCCGGGTGGTGGCTGGACGGAAAGGCCGGTACCATGCCATGGTTTACCCTCCTCGGATTGGCCCTGGGTCTAGTCCTGGCATTCACCGGAGCGTATAGAGTCATCCGAACCATGGAACAAGAACGAAACGGCAAGAAGGAGAAAGACTAGTTGCTTAAGAAGCCTGGTTGCCTCGTTCTCACTATTGTCGCTCTGGGTCTTCTTATTTCAGGCCTCCTTATCGGTCCCCTGGCTGCGCAATTCGTTGGCGGAGGCGTGCCAAACGTTCTGAAAGTTCCCCAGCCGCACGTGGAACTTCCTCCTGAATCCCTGTTTCATATCGGTCCCCTGCCGGTGACCAACACACTGTTCGCCGCGCTGCTGACGACCATCGTGCTGCTCCTGCTTTTTGGTCTGGGGACCCGGAAGATGTCTCTGGTGCCGAAGGGTGTGCAGAACCTGCTCGAAATGGTGGTGGAAACCCTCATGAACTTTGTCGAGTCCGTCGCGGGCAAAGAGCACGGCAGAACTTTCTTCCCCCTGGTAGCCACGATCTTCATATTTGTCATTACCAACGCCTGGCTTTCGCTCTTGCCTTTCTTCGGCGCCGTGGTCGTCAAGGAGCACGATAAATTCATTCCCCTGTTTCGCGGGGCCAACACGGACATGAACGTGCCGGCGACGCTGGCGATAATGTCCTTCGTGTTTGTGGAGTACTGGGGAATCCGGGCTGTGGGCGCCTTTCCGTACCTGGGCAAGTTCATTCGTATTTCTTCCTTCTTCCCGAAGCGATTTCACGGAGTCAAGTCCGTTCCCGCGGCCATCATGACGGTCGTCATGGGCGGGATCGATATCTTTGTGGGTCTGATTGAGCTGGTCAGTGAACTGATTCGCCTGGTCAGTTTCACCTTCCGTCTATTTGGCAACATGACGGCAGGGGAGATATTGCTGGGGATATCCATGTTTCTGGTACCGTGGGTGTTCTCGACTTTCTTTTACGGGATGGAGTTGCTGATCGGATTTATCCAGGCCCTCATCTTCGGAGGCCTGACCGTTGTGTTCGCCACCCTGGCGGTGGCATCGCACGGAGAGGAACACTGAAGAAATGACGAAATTCGAAGTCCGAATGACGAATTAATCACCCATCCCGATTTTATCGGGACCATCAAGAATGAAAACGGTGTGCGCTGTCATTCTGAGCGAAGAGAGCGCAGCGAGCGTAGTCGAAGAATCAGCATTCATTCGTCATTACAGAATGCGCACAATTTTCCGCCGTAGCATGTATAGCCGAATTACCGGCCGCGGGTTGGTCAACCGCTAAGACGAAAGGAGACATTAATGAGTTTTGGCGAAGTTCTCGTCATCTCTCTGGTGGGTGCTGTGGTGATCGGCGTGTTCATCATCGCCGGCGCTGTGATAAACGGCGTGCTGAGTCACAGGGAATAGGCGCCAGAGCCAGAAATCAAATATCAAAAACCAAAATGAAAAATGACACCTCAAAAAAGCTGTCAGGATTCAGCGATCAGCTTTCAGCCCCCGAATCCGCGCCGCGCCGGAGCGGTCTGTCGGCTGATAGGTGATGGCTGATGGCCTCTTTGCACTTTGATTTTTGATTTTTCTAATTGCGCAAGACTTAACTCTGAAACGGACCAAAATTAAGAAGGGGGTTACACATGGATCCTGCCACAATGAAAATGCTTGCTGCCGGTCTGGCAATAGGTCTGGGCCTTCTTGGACCTGGCATTGGTATCGGGCTTGTCGGGTCTGCGGCCATGCAGGCGTTAGGACGCAATCCCGAAGCCAGGGGAGCAATTCTGACCAATATGATTCTGGCGCTAGCTCTGGCTGAAGCCCTTGGCATCTATGCCTTGATTGTCGCCATTATTCTCGCGATGGTGGCGCGTTAGCTGTGCCCCACCCCGGTTTGTTCCGGGCCCATCTAACTAGAGCGGCCTGTGCCGGGCGAAACCGGATCGCTCCGGGGTTCACACGAGGTCCTGTTAGCCACCCACAAGGAGGGCCGATTTGGGTGAACTACTAAGCAGCATGGGCATCAATCCGCCCCTTTTGATAGCCCAGCTAATAAACTTCACCCTCTTGTTTATCCTGATCTACATGTTCGGGTTCAAGAGGATTGGAGCAATGCTTGACGAACGTTCCAGGAGGATCAAAGAGGGGCTGGACAAGGCGGAGCAAATAAGGCAGCAGGCCGCTGAGGCCGATAAGGCCTTCCGGGCGCAGATGGATACCGCCCGCAAGGAAGCCCAGGCTGTTATCGGCCAGGCGTCCCAGATGGCCGAAAGGGTGAAGGAAGAGGCCAGGGAGGAGGCCAGGAAGGAAGTCGAGAGCCGTATCGCCCGCGCCCAGAATGAGATTCAGAGGCAGCGGGATGAGACCCTGGAAGCCCTGCGCCGTGAGTTCGCGGACATTGCCATTCTGGCTGCGGAGAAGGTCATTCGGGAGAGGCTGGATAAAGAGGCCAACAAGAAGATCATCGAGCAGGTCCTGGCCGAGACCGGAGCGCTGAAAAAGACATAAACGCGAATTAACGAAACCCGAATCACTCATGCGCCGATGGAGCGCCGTGCAGGATGAAGATATCATTCTGAGCGAAGACGAGCGCAAGCGAGTCGGAGTCGAAGAATCTTTCGGTGTGGGGACCAAAGACCCTTCGACTTCGCTCAGGGTGACAGGGTATCTCGCAAAGACGGCCCATTTCAATTTCGTCATTTAGCTTAGGAAGGAGCACAGCAATAGCCAGAAAAGCATCAGCCAGACGCCACGCCCAGGCCATCTACGAGTTGGCCGTGGAGAAGAACCAGGTGGATAGCTGGCGCCAGGACTTGAAACGAATCAGCGGCGCCCTGGCGGACCGTGGCGTGATGGCAGTCCTGGAGACGCCCAGGGTATCCTTCGAGGTCAAGAAGCGGGTAATGCAGGAAAAGCTGACAGGCGTGAGCTCGCTGGCTATGAATCTGGTGTACTTCCTGGTTTCCAAAGGCAGGTTGCATATCCTGCACGACATCATCAGGGAATATGACGCCAAGGTTGACGCCCTTCGTGGCATCGAACACGCCGAGGTTACCACTCCTTTCCCCATGGACGAAAGGGAGCGCCTGGCCCTGGGCGAGACGCTTGCCGGGGTGCTTGGCAAGAAGAAGGTCGTTCTGGACGCCAGGGTGGACCCGGTGATTCTGGGCGGCATGGTGGCGAGGATAGGCGACCGGCTTATTGACGGCAGTACCCGTACGAAACTGGATAGCTTGAAGCGGAGCCTCCAGACTGGCGCTGGCATTGCATAGGAGGTCATCATGACTACCAAAGGCCAAGACATAGTTTCGATCATTAAACAGCAGATACAGCAGTTCGGCGCCCCTACCACCATGGTAGACGTTGGGACGGTGGTCGAGGTTGGCGACGGCATTGCCCGCATCTACGGACTGGGTGGCGCCCGCTACAACGAACTGCTGGAATTCGCCAGCGGAGCAACGGGAATCGCGTTGAACCTGGAAGAAGAAAGCGTCGGCGCTATCATCCTGGGAGAATACGGCCAGGTCAAAGAGGGCGAAGAAGTCCGCTGCACCGGGCGCATCGCCGAAGTGCCCGTGGGCGACGATCTCATAGGCCGCGTCATAAACCCCCTGGGGGTTCCAATTGACGGAAAAGGTCCCCTGAGAACGACGAAGACCAGGGCAGTGGAACGGGTGGCGCCCAACGTGGTGCGCCGCAAGTCGGTAGACACGCCGGTGCATACCGGCATCAAGGCCGTGGATAGCCTGATTCCCATCGGTCGCGGTCAGCGCGAACTCATCATCGGCGACCGGTCCACGGGGAAGACCGCCATAGCTCTGGACACCATCATCGCCCAGAAGGGCGGCAACCTCAAGTGTATCTATGTGGCCATCGGGCAGAAAGCTTCGAAGGTAGCCCAGGTAGTGGCGACACTGGAGAAGAACGGGGCAATGGAGCACACTGTCATAGTGGCCGCCAACGCCGCGGAATCCGTGGCCCTGCAATATCTGGCGCCATACTCGGGCTGCGCCATCGGCGAGGAGTTCATGGAGCAGGGCAGGGACGCCCTGGTCATCTACGATGACCTTTCCAAGCATGCCTGGTCCTACCGGCAACTATCGCTGCTGCTCCGCCGCCCGGCGGGGCGCGAAGCCTACCCCGGAGACGTCTTCTACCTCCACAGCAGGCTGTTGGAACGGGCCGCCAAGATGGCCACGGAGTTCGGAGGCGGCTCCCTCACGGCGTTACCCATCATCGAGACCCAGGCCGGGGACATTTCGGCCTACATTCCGACCAACGTGATTTCTATAACCGATGGCCAGATATACCTCGAAGCGGACCTGTTTAACGCGGGCATCCGACCGGCCATGAACGTGGGCCTTTCTGTGTCCCGCGTCGGAGGGGCGGCCCAGACCAAAGCCATGAAAAAGGTGGCCGGCCGCCTCAAACTGGACCTGGCGCAGTTCCGGGAACTGGCGGCTTTTGCGCAGTTCGGCACCGCCGACCTGGACAAAGCCACCAGGTCGCAATTGGAGCGGGGGCAGCGGATCACGGAGCTGTTGAAGCAGCCGCAGAGCGTGCCCATGCCGCTCGAACGCGGGGTGACGGTGCTCTATGCGGCGGTTAACGGTTTCATGGATGATATCCCGGTTGACAAGGTATTGGCTTTCGAAGAAAACCTGCACAAGTTCATCGCCACGACCCATCCCGAGATAAATAAGGCCATTGCCACCGACAAGGACATTTCGCCCCAGACGGACGCCAACCTCAAGAAGGCCCTTGGTGAATTCAAGCAGACGGTAACGCTGTAAAAGGTTAGAAGATTAAGGCCCCACCGTTTTGACCTTGGAACATTCGGGTTTCGACATTGTTTGGGATTTGGTACTTGGAATTTGGAACTTGATGAATAGATGGCTCAGATACGCTTAATCAAGCGCCGCATTCGCAGCATCCAGGGCACAGCAAAGATCACCAAGGCCATGGAAATGGTGGCCGCTTCCAAGATGAAGCGTGCCCAGGAAAGGGGACTGGCCGGGCGGCCCTACGATGTCAGGATACGGCAGGTGCTGGGCGACCTGGCGGCAGCCCTGCCCCCCGGCGAAGCGGCCATACACCCGTTGTTGGCGCACCGTCCGGAAGTGAAGAATATCCAGATAATACATATCACCTCCGACCGGGGGCTATGCGGCGGGTTCAATGCCAATGTCAACCGCATGGCCGTCGGCTTCATCAGGGCGCAGAAGGTCCCGGTGAAGCTGGTGACCGTGGGCCGCAAAGGGCGTGAGTTCATGATGCGCTATGGTTTCAGCGTGATGGCCGAGTTCTCCGGCCTGGGCGACCGTCCGGGCATGGCCGACACGGCAGCCATATCCCGAATTGTGACCGATGACTACATGTCCGGCGCCAGCGACCTCACCTATCTATCACATACGGATTTCGTGAACACCATGGTCCAGCGGCCGGTGTTGAAGCAACTCCTGCCCGTGCAGCCGGCGGAGCTGCCCAAAGCCCAGAACGTGGAGTACATTTTCGAACCCTCCCCGAACGTAGTCCTCGGCCTGCTGCTGCCCCGCTTTGTCGAGATGCAGGTCTATCACGCCGTCCTGGAATCCATCGCCAGCGAGCAGTCGGCCCGGATGGTCGCCATGCGGGCCGCCACGGACAATGCCAAAGAACTCATCGATGATCTGACGCTAATCTATAACAAGGCTCGACAGGAGATCATCACCAAGGAAATCCTGGACATAACCGCGGGCGCTGCGGCCCTGGCGTAATGGCTAGTGCTTGATTGCGGAATACCGGGCAAAGATTCTTCGCTTCGCTCAGAATGACAGATCCCGGCGGCTGTCACCCTGAACGCAGTCGCCGAAGGGTCTTTGCGCCGCCGCCACTACTCAGTGCGTCTAAGGATATAGAACGCTCTTGAGATAAGGAATTCTTATGGCAACAGGAAAAGTAAAACAGGTAATCGGGACCGTGGTGGACGTCGAGTTTCCCCCGGATTCCTTGCCGGCTCTGCACAATGCCGTTGAGATCGTCTCCGACGGCAGGAAGCTGGTGATGGAAGTCCAGCAGCACATCGGCAACAACTGGGTGC
Organism: Chloroflexota bacterium; assembly: GCA_016210565.1. Lineage (GTDB taxonomy): Bacteria > Chloroflexota > Dehalococcoidia > JACQUA01 > JACQUA01 > JACQUA01. Next base: position 1,530 of record JACQUA010000177.1, on the reverse strand, counting down.
GCTGCCTTTCGCTGAGCCCTACCGAGGGCCTCAAGAGGGAAGAGGAAGCCGTGGACACGGGAAAAGCTATTGCCGTGCCCGTGGGACGGGCCACCCTGGGAAGGCTATTCGACGTCTTCGGCGAGCCGCTGGACAACCTGGGGGAGGTGAAGGCCGAGGAGAAGTGGCCCATCCACCGGGTGCCGCCGGCGTTCCGGGAACAGGACACGTCCAGCCAGATGCTGGAAACGGGCCTCAAAGTAATCGACCTGATCACTCCCTTTACCCGGGGCGGAAAGGTCGGCGCCTACGGTGGCGCCGGCGTCGGCAAGACGGTCATCATCCAGGAGCTGATCCATAACATCGCCAAGGTCCATGGCGGTTTTTCCGTGTTTACCGGTGTGGGGGAGCGGTCCCGGGAGGGCAATGACCTGTGGTGGGAAATGAAGGGTTCAGGGGTCATCGAGAAGACGGTGCTTGTGTTCGGGCAGATGAATGAACCTCCGGGCGTGCGTTTGCGCGTCGCCCTCACCGGGTTGACCATGGCGGAGTACTTCCGGGACGTTGAAGGGAAGGACGTACTTCTGTTCATCGATAATATCTATCGGTACACCCTGGCTGGCATGGAGGTCTCGGCGCTGCTGGGCCGTATGCCCTCCGCCGTCGGCTACCAGCCTACCCTGGCCACGGAAATGGGCGAGCTGGAAGAGCGCATCACCACCACCCAGAAGGGTTCCATCACCTCTTTCCAGGCCATCTATGTGCCGGCGGATGACTACACCGACCCGGGCATCGTGACCACTTACGGCCATCTGGATGCCATCATCGCCCTGGAACGTTCCATTGCCGAGCAGGGATTGTACCCTGCGGTCGACCCCCTGACGTCCACCTCCCGCATCCTTTCGCCCCAGGTGGTCGGAGAAGAGCACTACGCGGTCGCCCGGGGCGTCCAAAAGGTGCTGCAGCGGTACAAAGAGCTCCAGGATATCATCGCCATTCTTGGTATCGAGGAACTCAGTGAAGAGGACAAGCTGACGGTGGCCCGCGCCCGGCGTATCCAGAGGTTCCTGTCGCAGCCCATGTCCGTGGCGGAAACCTTCACCGGTATCCCGGGCAAGTATGTCCCGGTGAAAGAGACTGTCCAGGGATTCAAGGAGATCCTGGAAGGCAAGCACGATGCCTTGACCGAACAAGCCTTCTTTATGGTGGGGAATATTAACGAAGCCGTCGAAAAGGCGAGGAAGCTGACGGCTTAGCGCCTGTCATTCTGAGCGAAGCGAAGAATCTTTTGGGGGAGAGCGAAGCGAAGAATCTTTCGTTGATCATGCAGCCCTGACAAAAGACCCTTCGCCTGCCCCTTCGCTTCGCTCAGGGCTTAGGCTCAGGGTGACAATGTCATTGAAATCGAAGCGAAGAATAAGAATAAGAAAGCTGTCATTCTGAGCGAAGCGAGCGCAGCGAGCGTAGTCGCAGAATCTTTCGTTGGTCGTGCAGCCCTGACAAAAGACCCTTCGCCGGCCCCTTCGCTTCGCTCAGGGCATCGGCTCAGGG
>JACQUA010000183.1 GCA_016210565.1 Chloroflexota bacterium | reverse complement strand
CACCACCACCACCGCCGCCCCAAACCAGGTTAGTTGGGGGATGCCCAAAGCCGTAGCTATCATGGTTGGCTCATTCCTGTCGTTGGAGTAAGAACAGATACCATCGATATCCTTGACAGTCAGACCGGCGTCCTCGATGGCCTTGAGCACTGCCTCGCAGGCCAGTTGAAATTCGCTGCGGGTGATCTGCCCCCATCTGGTGTATTCTGTCTCCCCGATGCCTACAATAGCCGTCTTATCCCTCATTGGCCAGTCAGTCAACTGTTGTACCTCCTTCAAAATAGTGTATTCTAGCCAGCAGCCCTGCTGTCCTAATCTAGTGTAGTGTCCTAGTAACAGCTTGACATATATGCGCATATGCGGTATAGTTGGTGCATGGGGAAGAAAGCCGAACCGCTACCAATGACCGAAGACCAACGCAGAACTCTGGAAGCTTGGGTCCGCGCCAAGACTACGCCACAGAGAACCGTTTTGCGGGCACGTGTTTGCCTGTTGGCGGCTCAGGGCTGGTCCAATAGCTCGGTAGCCGAGGAACTGGAGGTGTCTCGACCAACCGTGATCCTGTGGAGGCAACGCTTCACGGCCCAAGGTCCTGAGGGAATATGTGTCGACGCACCACACGGTTCCAGCCCCCAAGCCCTGCCTGTCGACAAGGTAAAGGAGATTTTGGAGGCCACTCTGCACACCACGCCAAAAGATGCCACGCACTGGTCGGTGCGGACGATGGCGAAAGCCCAGGGGGTGGGGAAATCCACTGTCCAACGGATTTGGGATGCCCATGGACTGCAACCGCACCGCGTGGAAACGTTCAAGCTCTCCAAAGACAAGCACTTTGTAGAGAAGCTGACGGATGTTGTAGGCATCTATCTCGATCCGCCGGATAAGGCAGTGGTGTTGTGTGTTGACGAAAAGACACAGGTGCAGGCGCTGGATCGGACTCAACCGGGTTTGCCGATGAAGAAAGGACGATGCGGGACGATGACGCATGACTATAAGCGCAATGGAACGACCTGTCTGTTTGCGGCGCTCAACGTGCTGGAAGGGAAGGTCATCGGCTCCTGCTATCCCCGGCACCGAAACATCGAGTTCCTGAAGTTCCTGCGGACTATTGACAGGAACGTGGAGAAAGACTTGGACATACACATCATTCTGGACAACTACGGGACACACAACCATCCGAACGTGAAGGCGTGGCTAGGGAAACGCCCTCGCTTCCATCTGCATTTCACGCCCACGAGTGCATCGTGGCTGAACTTGGTGGAACGATTCTTGGGCGAGATTACGCGTAAGCGCATTCGGCGGGGAGTCTTTTCCAGTGTTGCGGAGTTGGTCGCCGCCATTGATGAGTACATTCGGCTAAACAACGAAAGTCCCAAACCATTCATCTGGCATAAGAAGGCAGACGAGATTCTAGGCAAGTTAGCTCGATGTAAAGCCGTTACTGGGACATAACACTAGGAATGCCGTTCGAGGCTGCCCGATCCTTGTTGGCGCAGGCGGAGATCGATGGTCAGGGGTCAGTCCCCCGTCCCCTGACCCCCGCCCAGGCCGCTGAGCAGAGCTTGGTGACCTTCGAGCGCCTTGGCGCCAGGCGCTATGCCCAACGCGCCCGGCTACTTCTCACCGAGTTGGGCATTTCGCCCCGTACGCCGCAACTGGTCCGTCTGGGCGGAGTCTCCGTGAGCACACGCGAGCTCGAGATTGCCCGGCTAATTGCCGAAGGCCTTACATCGGACGAGATAGCCAAGCGCCTTACCATTAGCCCCCGAACTGTGGACAGTCACCTCCGCCGTATCTACACCCGCCTGGGCATTAACTCCCGCATGACTCTCGCCCGACTTGTATACGAAGCAGGCCTGCTCTAGGCCACCATCAGGAACATAGCTTCATTAAGTAGAATTACGCATTTGCCTCCTGCCATCCACGGACGAAAATGAGAACCTGATTGCGTAATTCTCGTGACTTTCGGTGGGCGCCATGCGCGCTATAATCGAAGTTGCTATACTAGAGGGCGTCGCCCATGTGGGGGAGTTGACGCGAGCGTTATTGGAAACCGGTCTAATAAGCAAATGGTATTATGAGCGATGCTGACGTCAGCACGCCAAAACCGCAAAGGAGGCTGAGGCGGCACAGGTAGGTGCCTCGGGGATTTTCTAGCTCGGTAGCTGGACGTGACCGAAAATCCCAGGTTCGCTTGCGGCGAGACTTGGGTTTTTATCGCCACGGAAAAGCTAAGGGGCCGTCAGCAAACAACTTGCGCAAGATTCCGCCTCGGCAAGTCGGTGACAAACTGTGCCGAATGTGCCCGATTGCTCAAGTT
>JACQUA010000182.1 GCA_016210565.1 Chloroflexota bacterium | reverse complement strand
GTCGCCTGCATGCGCAAGCTGCTTACCATTCTCAACGCTATGCTGAAACATAAAATACCCTGGCATGATCGGATCGCTCAATTGGTCGGACCATGCTCTTGACAAGACAGTTGCTGAGCGAAGCGAGCGCAACGAGCGCAGTCGAAGAATCCTTCGCTTCGCTCAGGTCTCCGGCTCAGGGTGACATTTTCGGAACAATTCCATACGTGGGCGATGTCAGGAAGCAGTGGCCGACAGACTGCTCCTCTTATGCCGCCACGTATTCCCGGATGTCCACCTGCACCCCGGCCCGGGCTGCCTCCTCAGCCTCCCGTAAAAGCCGGGCCGTGGTCTCTTCGTCCAGGTATTCTTCGCCGCAGTTAGGGCACACCATCGCCGGCACCCCCTTGACCACCAGGGTAATGCCATCGCGCTCGAGCGTCACAGTTGCCTTACCAGGTACTGTTTCCGCCTGCCGGCAAATAACGCTCTTCAAGGTCTTCTCCGCGTGAATCCATGCTCCCACTGCAAAGGGTCGGGTCCGTACCCTGTTATCACCATAGTCTCGTCAGAATCGGCGTTGTCGGCCGCCACCAGATGGACAGGCGATGCCAGAGTTTCTGTCCGCGTTGTCAGCGTGCCGGGGGAGGTCAGGCATGTTTACGGGTGCAGGCTAATCTTGCCTCAGCCGCAATGAATTCTCCTCCTCTCTCCTGCAGGAAAGTCAGCCACATTCAACACGCGAATATCCAGGGCGCAAATGACAGGCCGTTGAAAAGGACCAGCTAGGGCTGCTTACTGACCCACTTTGAGAACCTGGCCTGGGCATCCGGTGGGAGTTCGGGCATTACAAGTACCGGCAGGTCGAAGCTCTGGGCGTTCTTTTTTGCCATAGCGTTGTAGCCCCACGGATAGGCCTGGGTTTCAAATAGCAGGCAGAAGCCACCTTCCTGGTACGCGTCATAGATGTAGGATTGGGGAAGCCACCGAACGACGAAAACGGGTTTGATGCCGAGGTAATGGCACATGCGAATCTTTAAGTCGAACTCGTTCTTGGGTATGTTGGGCAAGGTATTCTTACATTCGACGCCGACGGAGAACCCTCTTTGGTGGCTGGCGATGAAGTCCAGATCGTGCTCCGTCTCGGTCCATTTCTTGCCCTGGAATTCGTTACAGTCCTGGCACAGGATCGCGAACTGGTTAGCACGCAGTTCGGACTTGAAGAGGAATTGAAGATGTTTTCCCATGATATCGGTAAAGGAGGGGTCGGAAAAGGCTTCGATTAACTTCAGCTTGGACCTAATATGCGTGTCGAGAACCCTCCGTTTCTCGTGACCGGCGCTTATGTGGCGGAAGATGAAGGTGACGGATGACCCATACTTGGTGCGAACTGGATTCTCCTGCAGGTACCCATCGGAAACAAGGGACTTAACAGCCCTGTATGTTATCCAGTGGAAGTAGCGCTTTTCAAAGAGGACTTCTAGCTAGCTGTGTTATGTAATAAGGCATACGTTTGCGTCGGAAGAAGGCGTGGAGGTCGGCTTTGCAGGCGAGAAGTGCCGGGTCGGATGAAAAGTCTGGCTGCTGTGGGTAGGGCTGTTCCTCGTCGTAATCTGAGCGGAAGTCGGGATCATCGATCACGGGCATATGATAACGCATAATGAGCAAATTGAAAAGTGGGTAGAGGGTTGAAGGGGAAATCGTAGCTGGTGGACGTAGGTCTTGAATACTATATTGGCCGGTGGTTTGGTGCTTGTTGAGTGAAGGAAAGGATGGAGGGAGAGGATGGGGAGGAGAGGCAAAGAGATCGCGCGGCAAGTGTCTGACCTTCACCGGCTGTTTCCACAATGTCGCCGGGGAAGTTCCGACCCAGACTGCTTGAATCTCCGAGCGGTAATTGCCGGAGCTCGGGGGTGTGGGACAGAAGTAATCTTGTTCATGGATCGCCTTTCAACGGAGGTCGCGTAGATGTCGTGCGGCCTGATTTCGTGCTGCCGCATCGACCGGCAAAAGTGCGGACACAGCGGGCCTACGGGCTCGTAGTCGTTCGCGCTGATCACTTTCCTGTTGGCGCCGGCAGCTCCAAATGCATCACTGCACCACAGCAGCCCGCTATGAACAAGGTCCTGCGCAAAATGAACAAATCAAAGATCCGAGTGCAAAAGTCAAAATGACAGCTCGAAATGCAGAAAAAGGCTGCAGCTATCTCAGCTATCCCGATCAGGCCGGCTCGTTGACTGCTTGTTTGCGTTCGCATCTGGGGCGTCTTTCTCTGTCCCTCGACTTGAAACCCAGCCGGGGATGGGTGGCTTCAATCCGAACAGTCCAAAAAGCTCCTCGCTAGTGAGCCGCGACTTCAAGTCGATGGATACGTCATCCACAAGCTCGTCGAAAAGCAATTGCTTCTGGGTTAGAATCTGCTCTATCCGCTCCTCAATCGTATTTTCGCAAACATACTGGTAGACATGAACTGGCAGTTGCTGACCGAGACGATGTGTCCTGTCCTCGGCCTGGTGTTCCACCGCCGGGTTCCACCACCGGTCGAAGTGGAAAACGTATGACGCTTCCTGCAAATTCAATCCCTGCCCTCCCGCCCGCAGAGAGACTACCAGCACCTTCCGACTTGAATCGGACTTGAACTGGCTGATAATGGCACTCTTTTGGCTAAGGGAGAGGTCTCCGGTGAAGGCCAGCGGACGAAAAGGGGCAAGCCGGTTCAGGACCGCCCGGACGCCGAACGTCTGGTCCGTGAACTGGGAGAAGACCAGCGCCCGGTGTCCCTCAGCTACCAGGGTGGCGAGGCGATTCTGAATATCCTCCATCTTGCCAGATTGCCCGCTAACACAGCAGAAGTTGCAAATCTGCTTCAACCTCAGAATCAGCTCCAGGACATTCTCCACCTGGACGGCGTCGCCCTTTTCTCGTAGCTGCAACACCCCTTCCCTTTCCATCCGGTCATAGGTCTCGCGCTGGCGGTCGGCCAGCGGCAGGGCGAGCGTGGAGACGGTCTTGGGAGGCAGTTGGGGGAGAACGTCAGCCTTCTTCCTTCGAAGCTGGACTTTCGCATGAAACTCGAGCATTGCCGGTCCCGGCAGGACCCGTCTCGGTTCCTCGCCCTGCGTCAGAGGACGCACGAACTCCAGTATCGAAGCGAGGTCGTCAGGCGTGTTCTCCATCGGGGTGCCGGTCAATGCCCAGGCGCGCCTACGGGCCAGCCGTTTGCACTTCCGGCTGATCTCGGCGTCCCGGTTCTTTATCTTTTGCGCCTCGTCCAGGACTACCACGCCCCACGTCCGGCGCCTGGGCGCCGACTGCGGATTGGCAGTCGAGTCTTCCCGGAACGTCTCGTAGCCGACAACATAGATGTGGGCCGGGGCGGCCCACTGGTAGGCTCTTTCCCCCGGCGGTCCCTGTACGGTGGAAAGCCTGAGTTCCGGCGCCCATAAGCGGAACTCTCTCCGCCACTGGTTGATCAAACTGGCCGGGGTAATTATGAGGGCATCGTCGATTTCTGCGGAGTGGATGAGCAGGCGCAGCGCGGCAATCGCCTGGACGGTCTTCCCCAGGCCCATGTCATCGGCGAGCAGCAAGGCGGGGTTCGTCTCCAGCGCCCGAATGCCCTCTTCCTGGTAAGGAAAAAACGGCGAGGGCCAGCCCAGCGGGCCGTGTTCCAGCAGCAAGAACCGTTTGGGCAGTTGAAGCACGTAGGCGAGTCGGCGGGCCAGTGGTATTTCGGGTTCCGGGCCCTTGAGTTTGACCTTGTCCCATATCAGGTCTTCCACCGTCGCCGGTGGGGCCGGCGGAGGGGGAGGGAGTGGACCGTCACCGGGCGGCTTGGCCGCGAGCGAGACGCTGCCATTCATCTTTAGAATCATTTGGCCGGGCCGCGGGATGCTGCCAGACCAACCAATAACCACGGACGCAGACAGGTTAGCCACAAATGGCGCCAATTGTCGAACCAGCCTGTTCTTTGGCGGGGTAGGCTCGACTGGCGGAATCGCCAGCCTTTTCGGTCGAAGCGCCGCCACGCGAGGGTCACGGGGAAAGATACCCAGCCAGCGGGCTTTCTGCGCCGTCGAGTCTTCGCGACAGCTCCACCACTTCTCCGTCGCCATCACATCATCCTACGCGGGGGTGTTCTTCCGGGATTCGTTGAAGACCTCGGCCAGGCCAGTGGAGGCGCGATCAAAGGGTTCCAGGAGCAAACCAACCGAGACTATTCTTTCAAAAAGCTTTCCCGCTGGCGAATCTGATGATGGCGCCCCGGGAAACCAGAAGAGATTCAGAGGTTCAGGCTCGCTGGCCGCGACCCTCGACTCCCGCTCACCGTAGGCCGCAGCCACGCTTTGGGGGGCCAGCCGGCAAACGGGAAGGGATACCTGAATGTCCTCGCAGAATAGCTCGGTGCCAACCTCATTGGCCAAACACAGGATCAGACTGGGTATCCGGGGGCATGAAGACAACAACGACGCTGTCAGCTTCCTGAGGGCGTGGCGCTCAACGTCACCCCGTCGCCAGAGAAAAGTGGAGGGTGTTTCTACCCGGGTGTAGGTAAACTCCAGGGGCTCGCCCCGGGCATTGACCAGGAACAATGCGCCCTGGTAACCGCCGCCGTGGTTCTCGATCTTCAGGAAGCCGGCGGCGCCCAGTTCTTCAAGTTCGTTGGCATCGCGGAACGGAATGGGGGGCATAGCTACAACGATGAAATTCAAGGGACCGATCAATGTTCAAATTCTGATCCTTGACAATGGTGACAAGCCGCGGCCGCCCTGGCGCCGAACGCACGCCTCTTGTCATCGCCTATTTCTCCGCCTCCGTCTCGTCATTGGACCCTTCGCTGGGGACCTCCAGTCCCGGCTCTTCCGAGTAGCTGGCACGGGGTTCTTCACCAATATTGATCCGGGGTTCATAGCCCGGATAAAGCCGCATCAGGTCCCATTCAGTTATCCAGCGTTTCACGTGCTGGCGCATGCGGGCGGTCGGGTCGGGAGGGACATAATTGGCCGGCGGCTGCCACCCATAAGCCGATGCGTAGATCGAACGCAGTTTCTCAAACGCTTCGCGAATTGTATTCTGGTCTGGCGCCTTCAATACAGCTTTGTCTCTTCGTATGACCTGCATTCCCCGTTCGGCTTGACTCACCGCCAGTTGGTCGCCCGCCGCTCCCAACCTGTTGGGGATCTTCTCGTCGTCATGTTTCTCATGCAGGACCGCCTCCTCGAAATCTGAGGAGATGCTCAGCACACCGAGGAATCCCGGCACTGAGAAGCCCTCAAGCTTCCCCATCCATCGGGCCACTTCAGCATAAGACCTGGCCCTTTGTCTCAACGAATACCGCCCGATGAGCTCGACCTCGTCGATCAGCAATACCCAGCCCGAATAGCCCGCCGCCGCGGCCAGCCTTGGCAGGAAAAAGAAGCGTTGAAGCGCCAGGTCCTTGACGGTCGCTTTGTCAACCTTGTACGTGGCCGCCTCTCCCACGTCCCTGACCCATTTCTTTAGCTCGGCCACTCCGATCCTTTCGCCGGCCCAGAACCGCAGAATCCTGTCCCGGATCTCCTCATCAACCCGGGCGTATTCGTATACGTAGAGCGTGGCAGCGAAGCGGGTGCTAAGCGTGATGTCCGTCTGATGGACCCACTTGTAGAAAGCGGCGTACACCGGGCTATCGGTTTTGAGACTGACGGCGATCTCGGGCAAGGCTGCGCCGCGCCGGCCCGCAATAGCAGCGGAATCCACAGCCGCCCGGTAGACCTTCGCCGGGTCGTAAAGAGGGGTTTCTTTGCTGACGACAATTTTGCTGCAGACGAAATTCTCTTCGAGCGCAATCTGTTGGAAACGCTCAAGGAGATGCGATTTCCCCGACCCGAACTCACCATTCACCAGTATGCCCTCCGCCTGCTTTGCGCTCCCGAAGCTTTCCCTGACGGCCTGAAGCTGCATCCTGAAGCGGGCTTCGAGGTCCGGCTGCGCGCTGCCCATCGCCCTCACCGCGTCCTGGTTGGGCACCCCACAGCGCAGGGCTTCCACGGCGCGTCTATTTTCCATCCGGCTGTCATCCACGGCCCACCACCTCGGCAGTACCAGTGGGTCGGGTGCAAGTGGTCAGGCGCACCACACCCGAAAGTGGATTGGCGCACCTCAGGTCGTACACTTCGTCCCAAACACGCAGCTTCAGGGCGTCATAAGCATAAACCCCTCGCCTTTCATGGGGACCGGTAAACTGCGGAAGCGATATCACCACCACCATCAGATACTCGGACTCATCCGTGCCGTCGATGAACTGTCTCAGCACTTCATGGCACTCCAATACCGCCGGCATGCTGTAATAGAGACTGCCATCTGGCTCCCTGGGCCGGTCTGCCATGTAGCGCGAGATGTCCAGCACCAGCACGAGGCCACTCTTTCCGGCTAGCTTTGTCCAGTGGGCTAGCGAAAGCAGGAGGTGGCGGCCGTTGTGCCGGCCAATCTTCTGGAAGATGAGAGCGGGTTTAAGCGCGGACATCAACCGCAAGTCACCGCGAAGCCAGTCCTTGATGGCCTGGCACAGATCCGGGCCCACCTCGACCGGGTCGAGTTGCGCCTGGCAAAACCTTAGCATGGCGATCCGGAACTCCTGCGTCATGGCATAGTCCCGGAAAAGCGACTCTTTAAGCCGGCTATTGATCGCCAGGCGCATTTCTCTCTCTTCCACCCCGTTCAAGCTGGCGATTTGCACCAGCCCAAATTCCTCGCGTCTTTCCGGTAGCTTATAATGGTCCTTCAGGGTATTTACAAGGAAGGAATGCGCTAGACCTTCCCAGTCGACCTGTTTGGCGACCTGGTGGAACACCTGGTTGATCATGTGTATCCTGGCGCTGGCGGCGTCCAGAGCCGCGAACTGAAAGCCTTCAGCTTCAACCAGATTCTTCAATTCGGCCAGCAACTGTGCGCGTTCCACGCATTCCACCGGGATGGCGAACTTGACAGCAGCGCCCCCGCTTTGAACAAAATCCTGCAGATACTCTTTCTTTACGACGGCCAGCCACTCCCGGAGATCAAGATAAACAGTCATGGAGTCGTTGCCTCACCGGTCTCTAGTCGCGGCTCCTTAGCATCCGTCTCCAATCGCACGTCTTTGGCCTCCGCGGAAGGGGGAGAGAAACATATGCCATAGTATCTCTTCAGCTCCCCCCGCTCGTTGATCAGGCTCAGAGTGCGGCTCGGGATCTTGGTGCCGGTGCTAGCGGGAAAGCTTACTCTCGCCCCTTTCCTGGTAGTATGCACGCCGCTCCGGTGCAGGAGGTATACGTCCCGGACGAATTCCTGTTTGGAATACTCTCTGGACTGTCCAGGCAGAAGCGTCAGCAACTCGTACAGGTCAAGTAACGCGATAACCGGATCGGAAGCTAACAGTTCCCGATTGCGGCTGCGCTTACATACTGCTGTCTCGTAGGCGGAGTATAACGACTCAAGAAAAGCCTCCGGGCGGAATCGCGGCGGCCTTTTCTGCAACTCTTTCAAATAGTCCACGAGCACGGTGGGTCGCAGGCGCTTCTCTCTCGTCTTGTCGATGAGGGCCGATCTTTCGCCGGGGAGAACCCGTATGAGGACAGGGTAGCAGAACAAGCGGTCGTCGCTCTCGAAGACACGCAGGCCCTTTTCCGAAGCAACTTCGAGAACCTCTTTGATGAAAGAGCCATCCGACAGGTACCCCTCCTCATTGAAATCCCAACCGGCCCGCCCGTTGGCCATGTGCTGCCGCAACGCCAGTTCGGCTTTGTCAGCGGCGTCTATGGCGATCCTGAGATCCTTGAGGTTCCCGACCCTCGCAGCGCTACGTATCTTTCGAAGCGCCGCGAGAACGCTCTGGGCGGCCTTCAGGCTGCCATTGGCATCGTTTTCGGTTTTGGCCAGGGCCTTTTCCAGGCCCGGCTTGACTTCGTTTTCCACAATTCCTCCTGTCAGACGATTGAGCGTGACAGCGCATTTGATGGAATCAACCAAACCAACCAGGTTGCTAATATAGCACCGCTGTTTTGATGTGTCAAATCCTATCACGGTCGGCAGTAAGCCTCTTCTCAACGTGGCAGACCGTGTTGGCAGTATGTGCGGCGTGCGGCCGGCGTCACGCCGACACGAAAAGTCGAGATCGGCAAAGTCGGGCGCTCACAGGCGGGACGCCTGTGCCACCAGACGCCTGTGCCACCAGGCGCTTTTTAACCGCGCCGGGGTGGTATATAATAGCAACTACGCCGGCCTGTTCCCGGCGGCAGCGAGTTTATCCTGACTTAGGTACCCTGACAATGGCAAGAGACTACTACGGTATCCTGGGGGTCCCCCGGGGAGCTTCCCCGGAGGACATCAAAAAGGCCTATCGCAAAATGGCCATGGAGTATCACCCCGACCGCAATCCGGGCAAGGAGAAATGGGCCAACGAGAAATTCAAGGAAATCAACGAGGCCTTCTCCGTCCTGGGCGAGCCGGATAAACGCCAGCGCTACGATCAGACCGGCGGCGCCGATTACGGCAACCTGGGCGACATCTTCCGCGGCCGGGCGGGCCGGGGCGGCTTCGAAGATGCGATGAGGGACTTCGGCAGCGCCGGCCCGGGCTACGACTTCATCAACGAGATATTCAGCCAGAGCGCCGGCAGGCGCGGTTTCACTTTCCGCAGATTCGGCAACGCCGGTTTCATGGGGTTCGGTAGCTGGCCCGGCGCCGCCACCTTTGACGACATGTATGCGGCCCCGCCCCAGACCAGCACCGTCCGCTATGAGCTGCTGCTGACCCGCACCGAAGCCAAAAAGGGCGTGGTGAAATACCTGTCCCGCAACGGCAAAACGCTGGAGGTGAAGATACCCCGCGCCGTGAAGACCGGCAGCACGGTGAGGCTCGGCGACGCCCTGTATGTCACCGACGGGCGGCCGGGGGATATACTGATTCAGATAAAGGTCAAACGAAGCTAACAGCGAGCAGCCGACAGCAGTCAGCAGTCAGCAGCCAGCGGCCAACTGATAGCTGTAGGCTGTAGGCTGTAAGCTGTAAGCTGAAGGCTGATAGCTGAGAGCTTTTCAACATGGCAGAAGAAATCGGCAAAATAGAAAAACCCGACGCCGGCGGCTTCCAGGCCGGCAGAAGACTGTTCTTCATACCGCTGCTTTTCTCCCCCCGCGAGGCGCTGCCGGAGTTCCAGCAACTCGTAGACAAGTACTGGAACGAGGTGGAGTCCCAGTTGTCCAATCTGGAGCTGAAACTGGGCCGGGTGACCCTGGTTTACCATGAGTTGATCCCGGCGGGAGGCGCCGAGGGCGCTAAAGCCATGGAGGAGCTTAACAGCAAGAGCTACGCCATCGCCAGGCCGCGACTGGAAAACGCCGCCGTGCTGGAGGCCATGGAAGACGCCGCCCTGCTGACCGAATTCATGGACTGGGGCAAATGCCTTTCGGTCGGACTGCAAAACGAGAAGGTCTTTCAGCAGGTCTACGACGCCTACACCGAGGCTTCAAAGAAACGCACCGCGCACATAGCGGCTAAGATAGCCGGGACATTGAAGGAGAACCAGATCGGCCTGCTGCTGATGAGGGAAGGGCACCAGGTTCAGTTCGCGGCGGATATCCAGGTCTTTTACATCTCGCCTCCGAGCCTGGACGAGATAAAACGGTGGCTCAGGGCGCGGGAGAACGAAAAGTAGCTAATAGCTGACAGCTATCAGCAGTCAGCCGTCAGACGTAGCCGCACCCTTTACGGGTGCGCAGCAGTGTTGGGTGGGTTAAGCACAGCGGGGCGCTGGGGAAGCTGGGTGGGTGTGCGAACCCACCGGAACGACAAAAGAAGAAGAAAGCTGTGAAAGCCACCCAGCCGAATGGTGGGTTCGCGCAACCACTCCGATCAGCACCACCCCATTTGCGCTTAACCCACCCTACTTGCCTGATAGCCGACAGCCGTTAGCTGATTGCCGATAGCTGACAGCCATAGAAGGGAGGTCGTCATGGGAATCAAGCTGTTCCAGGAACCGGAACTGGAGAACCCGGCCCTCATCGCCGGGTGGCCGGGTATCGGGAGCATCGGTCTGATCGCCGTTGATACCCTGAAGACCCTGTTGCTGGCCGAAGAGCTGGGAGAGATAGAGGCCTGGGACTTTTCCTACCCGCGCCGGGTGGTGATCAAGAACGGGCTGCTGGCGGACATCGCCTTTCCCACCAACAAGTTCTACTTCAAGAAGACCCTCAAAAGAGACCTCATCTTCTTCCTGGGAGAAGAGCAGCCCAACACGGGGATGGGCCCTTATGCTGAAGGCCGGAGGGCCTACGAGATGGCTAACCTGGTGCTCGATGTGGCCTCGCGCTTCGGCTGCCGGCGCGTTTATACCTCCGGGGCGGCCGTGGCCCCGATACACCATACCGCCCGGTCGCGGGTCTGGGCGGTACCCAACCGGCGCAGCCTCATGCCGGAAATCGCCAGATACGAGAATACCGTGTCGATGTCGGACATCGAGGGGCGGGGCGGGCAGGGGAATATCACCGGGCTTAACGGCCTGCTGGTCGGCGTGGCCGGCCGCCGCGGCATGGAAGCGATGTGTCTGATGGGCGAGGTGCCCATCTATCTCCAGGGATTCCCATTCCCTTATCCCAAGGCCTCGAAGTCGGTGCTCGAGGTCCTGTCCTTCAGCCTGGGAGTCGAAGCTGACCTGACAGGAATTGCCAGGTTAGCTGAGAGAAACGAGCGGGAAATCGAGACGCTGTATGCCAGTTTTCCTCCCGAAGTAAAAGAGCAGCTCGATAAGCTCAAGGTCTTACCCACCGGCAAGACTGAAGAAGCAGGCCCCATCACCGAAGAAGACAAGAAGAAGATATTGGAAGACCTGGACAAGTTTTTCAAGAAGGGGACCAGAGAAGATTGAGATTAGCCGAAAAACACCTCCTGGAAATCAATAACGAAGCCGCCCTCCGCGGAGTTCAGGAAGCCGCCCTCATCGCCGGCTGGAACGAAGACGCCGGAGGGCTGGGCCTCAGAGTGATCGACTATCTCGGCGGCAAACTGGGTGCAGTGGAATGCGCCCGGATCGAACTGCCCGAGTTCTTCCCCCTCAGCGGGGTGGCCGTGGAGAACGACGTCATCCAGTTCCCCGAAACCAGGTTCAGTGTGAGTCCTGAAAAAGGACTCATCTTCTTCAAGGGTCATTCGCCCCGTACAGAGTGGTACCGTTTCCTCAACACCGTACTTGAGATAGGCGAATACTGCCGCATCAAAGAGCTGTATACCATAGGCGGCATGGTCTCCATGAGCGCCCATACGGCCCAGCGCGACCTGCTGGCGGTGGCCAATTCCCCCGAGATGAAGGCCGTCCTGGCGGGGTACAACCTCGCCTCGGATGTCAGCTACGAGACGCCCCCCCACCAGAGACCGACATTGAGCTCCTATCTACTCTGGGTGGCGCAGCGACGGAATGTGCCGGGAATAAGCCTCTGGGCGCCGACCCCCTTCTACCTCGTGTCGCTGGAAGACCCCCAGGCCTGGAAGCGAATGGTCGAGTTTTTCAACGACCGTTTTGCCCTGGGTCTGGACCTGGCCGACCTGGATGAAGCTATCATCCGGCAGAACGAAAACATCGCCCGGGTTATCAGCGCCGTGCCGGAAATCGACCACTACATCTGGAAACTGGAAAGAAACCTGGCGCTCACCGAAGAGGAAAACCAGAAGCTGGTCAAGGAGATGGAGGAACGGTTGGGTAACCCGTAGGGGCGCGTCGCGACGCGCCCGCCTATTGCGACACCCCTTGTCCCGACTGGTCGGGACTCTCGCAGAGCGGAGCGGGTGTCGAACCCCGGTCATCAACCAACCACGACCCCGATGCGTCGGTGCAGCCAGGGACTTCTGGATTCTGAATTCTTTTTGCATTTTGATTTGTCATTTTGCATTTTCATCTTTTCATTGCCCATGTACTCTATCAAGATAAACCAGACCCGCCTGTCCCTGGTCCACGGTGACATCACCGCCCAGGCCACGGATGCCATCGTCAACGCGGCGAATTCCAGCCTCATTGGGGGAGGCGGGGTGGACGGGGCCATCCACCGCGCCGGCGGCCCGGCCATCCTCGAAGAATGCAGGCAAATCGTGGCCGGCCAGGGACGCCTGCCCACCGGCAAGGCCGTCATAACCACCGGCGGACGGCTGAAAGCCCGGCACGTCATTCACACGGTCGGTCCCGTCTGGCGTGGCGGGCAAAAGGGAGAAGCGGAGCTTCTCGCCGACGCCTACCGCGAAAGCCTCAAGCTGGCAGTGGTCAGCGGACTGAAGACCGTCGCGTTTCCTTCCATCAGCACCGGGGCCTACGGCTACCCGGTCGAACAGGCGGCAGAAATCGCGGTGAAGACCGTGATCGACTTCCTGAAGCAGGAAACGGGGCTGGACGAAGTGGTCTTTGTCCTTTACGGAAGCAGCGACTACCGGGTATACGAAGAGACCATCCAGCGCCTGCACGTTCCGTGAGTTCCTTGAGTTCGCTGGGTTATTGAGTTATTGAGTTCCCCACCCCGGCGGGTGCTGGGATTCTTCAATCTTGAATCTGCAGTCTGTGGTCTGCAATCCGCAATCCGTAAGCATAATCCCCTACAACCGGTCCTCCCGACATGGCTTCAAGGCGTAGAACCGCCGTCTTCCCCTGCGCAATAAGTTCAACTCCTCGTCTCGAATAATGGCGGAAATAATGCCGCCTGCCCGGTGGTAGCATAGTATTGGAAACAGAAGAGAGACAGGAAATCAACGAAGACTAAGCTAAGAGAAAGGAGAAACCAACATGAAGCCCGAACCGGTCATCGCCCTGGTAGCAGCCCTCCCCCTCGTCAGTGCACGTTGCACCTGCCGTACGGGCACGTTGCACGCGCCCACCCTGTAGCCGCAGGTCTTCAGCCTGCGCGTGACCCGTGGCGACACCCCTTGTCCGCCTTGTCCGCGTTGCGGACTCCCGCACAGCGGAGCGGGTGTCGGACAAGGGTCGTCAACCAACCACGGCAGGGACAAGCCCTGCCGCTGGGTTGCGGTCCGAGCCCCGGTGGTTAGCCAGGTACGGCAGGGTCAAGCCCTGTCGCTACGGATTGTCCCATATCATGCATGGGCTGTCTGGGGGCTTGAGTTCTCCCCGCCCGCAAGGCTGAAGCCATGGGCTACACCCCGCCTACACCCCGCCCGGCAGCATGCATAATGCGAGATCATCGCTTTGACTTTGGCATGGGGGCAAGGTATGCTGTAATGGCAAACGATTAACGACAGGGACCAGCCCTGCCGCTACAGGAGGGCAGCATGGACGGCAGGAACTACATCAACGGCGAATGGGTTCCCGGCAGCGGACCAACCTTCGAGACCCACAACCCCGCCAGCACCGGCGAGGTGCTGGGCGCGTTCCCCCGTTCCGGTCCGTTTGAGGCAGACTCAGCAGTAGAAGCCGCCAGGGCAGCCTACCCTGCCTGGAGCCACCTTTCCCGGATCCGCCGCGCCGAATACCTCTGGGACTTCTGCAACCTCGCCAGAGCTCAGACCGAAGAACTGGCCACCCTCCTGGCCCGCGAAAGCGGCAAGGTCATGAGTGAAGCCAGGGCGGATATCGTTGAAGGCATCCACATGGCCCAGTTTGTCTTCGGCCGCGCCAGGATGTCTTATGGCGATGTCGTTGCCTCAGAGATACCGGGGAAGGACGCTTTCGCTCTCAGAAAGCCCAAAGGAGTGGTCGTGGCCATTACGCCCTGGAATTTCCCCTTCGCCATCCCGGTATGGCTCATCGCCCCGAGCCTGCTGGAAGGGAATACTGTGGCGTTCAAGCCCGCCGAGGAAACTCCCCTCCTGGGCCAGAAAATAGTGGAGCTCTTTCACCAGGCCGGCCTGCCGAAAGGCGTGCTGAACCTGGTGCAGGGCTACGGGGAAGACGCCGGATGGCCCCTCGTCACCCACCCCGATGTGAACGTGATACTCTTCACCGGATCGTACGAGGTGGGCTCCCGCATCCGGCAGGCAGCGGCCAAAGACTACAACAAGCTGGCAGCCTGCGAGATGGGAGGAAAAAACGCCGTTATCGTCCTCGATGACGCTGATTTGAAGACGGCGGTCAACGCCTCCGTTATGAGCGCCTTCCGGACCACGGGACAGAGGTGCACCGCCGCTTCCCGATTGATTGTCCATGAGAAGATACTAAGTCCGTTCAAAGAAGCCTTTGTCAACACCGCACGGCGACTGACCATCGGCGATCCGCTGAACAACAACACCTTCATGGGACCGGTGATCAGCCAGCCGGCGATGCATAAGGTGCTGGGTTACAACGACCTGGCCAGGAAAGAGGGCGTAACCGTCCTTCTCGACGGCGGACGGCTTTCAGGGAAGGACTACGACCGGGGCTACTTCCTTTCGCCTTTTATCTACCAGACGGAAAACCGGCCCGGGATGAGGTGCATCCGCGAAGAGGTCTTCGGCCCCCACGTCGCCGTCATTCCCTTCCGCACCCTGGAGGAAGCAGCCTTCATCTTCAATGACGTCGAGTACGGGTTTTCGCTGGCCATCATCACCGAGGACTACCGCAAAGCCCGCTTCCTGCGGGAGGAATGTGAATTCGGTGTTGGTTATGTCAACCTGCCCACGATCGGGGCGGAGGTTCATTTGCCCTTCGGCGGACTGAAAAAGAGCGGCAGCGGCCTGCCGTCAGGGGCGACGCTCATCGACGTGGTCACGCACCGGATCGCCTGGACAATCAATCACGACCGGGAGATCAAGCTGGCCCAGGGTCTCAGCGCGGAGATAACGTAGCGGGGAGCGAGCGCGCGGCCGGGCAGCCGGTACCACAGGTCGCCGTGCCTGTGACAGCACTGTTTGCGCCGGCCGTGAAAAACGTCGGGCAGCGCCCCGGTGGTTTCGCCGTACAGATTCCGTGATTGGCCATTTCTTGTTCCGGCATGGCGGTGGTTCAACCCTCCCGGGCACGGTGGCCTGGGGTACCGTAAGAAAATGGATTTGCTAGCAACCTTTAGCGCCCTGGCCCAGCAGGCCTCCGAAGCCGTCAACCAGGCCAGCCTGGTGGCCCTGACGGCCCTCTTCCTCGTGGCCGCGCTGACCGAAGTCGGCGTACCGTTCCCCTTTGTCATCGACGGCGCTCTCTTCTTCATCGCCTATCG
This sequence comes from Chloroflexota bacterium, assembly GCA_016210565.1. GTDB lineage: Bacteria > Chloroflexota > Dehalococcoidia > JACQUA01 > JACQUA01 > JACQUA01. Next base: position 25,731 of record JACQUA010000182.1, on the reverse strand, counting down.
CAAAGGGGTGTTCTCCCCGGAGCTGGGACTCATCATGCTCTCCCTGTTCCTGGGCAGGGTTGCGGGTTCGGCGGTTATCTACTGGCTGGCCCGCTTTATCGGCGCCCCGTTCGTCAACCGTTTCCGCCGGCGTTCGGCCGCTTTTGACCGCAAGCTGGCGTGGTTCACGGATAGAATTGCCCGGCGGCCTTCCCTGGCGGTGACCATCGGCCGGCTGACCCCCGGTCTGCTCACGATGACATCAGTCGCCTCCGGCGCCACCGCCCTGCCCCATCACCACTTCATCGCCGGCATCGCCCTCTCTTCGCTCATCGCCGACAGCGTGCTGGTCATCCTGGGCGCCGCCACCAAGTTCGGGTTTGGCTATTTCAGCCTCACCCCGTCGCTCTGGATGGTTGGGGGGATAAGCCTGGCATTCTACCTTTTGTGGGCCTTGAGGCAAGTCTGGGTGCGGCGGCACGCCCGCGCAATGACGAAATCCGAATGACCAGCCGGTACCACAGGCCGCCGTGCCTGCGAGGGCTGAACTGCCGCCGACGCCCGGTACCACATACCACCGCGCCTGTGAGGGCTGAACCGGCAAAGCGCCCGAACGACCATGACAAAATCCGAATGACGAATGACCAAGCGGTCATCCATGCTCGGTCGGACAAGCACCATCAAGGATGAAAACAGCGGCTCACAGGCACGGTGGCCTGTGGTACCGGTCCAGATTGGAGCTTACTCCCCGTGGTTTTCGACAAGCAGTACTTCGAAAAGAAGTTCGAACAAGGGGGCTGGGGCGAGCCTACCTCCACCTACGAGACGGTGAAATACGCCAGGCAACTCGACGCCCTGGCGCAACACCATCGCCGGCCGGAACACATCCTGGAAATCGGCTGCGCCGAAGGCGCGTTTACTCAGATGCTGGCGCAAGCGTTTCCCGAAACTGCCATACTGGCGGTGGACATCTCCACCAGCGCCATCAATCGGGCCAGAGATAGGTGCCGGCCGTTTTCCAATGTCCGTTTCCTGGAAGCGGATGTCGTCAACGTGTTCCACCGGAACGAGCTTCCCGCCAGGGCTTTCGACGCCATTATCCAGAGCGAGTCGCTTTACTACCTGTTCCCCCGGGCGCTTCTTGAAATGACCTTTGTGAGCTACTTCCGGGGCATGGTGCGCAGCTTGAAAGAAGACGGAATATTCCTGACATCCAACGGCCTCAGCTTCACCTCAAAACCGCTGCTGGACCTCTGCTACGGCATGGTATCGAGGTCATGCCCGCTGGACCAGGACACCAGGTATACGGAATGGAACGACTTCAGGAAGAAACGCATTACCTACGACGTAAAGGTGTTCAGGCGGCGGCCGCATGCGGCCAGTTCGTCTCCCCCTTTGAAAAAGGGGGATTAAGGGGATTTGCGAAGGGCTTTGGTCACCCGCGAAGATTGTGGGCACGTGCGCGGCTTGCCAGGATATTTCGGCCCTCACAGGCACGGAGGCCTGTGGTAGCAGGACTTTGATCTCGAGGGACCAATCTTCCGCGCCTTCCCAACATGGAGGCATGGTTCTACTTCATAGCATCGTCAACAATCTTCTTGATGCTCCCCATCATCTTATCTCTGAAGAAGATGAAGTCCTCGCTCTCGGTATAGATTGTTTCGTTTGGCTGAGGCAGCAACACCGGGTCAATCCATTCCGTCGAGACCCCGGCGTGATAGGTGGGCTGACTGAAAGCTTTGGAGAAAACTGTTAATCCTTCCCTGGTTAGCAGCCAGTTAACAAAGACCCTGGCTGCGTTCGGATTGGAGAACCTGGTAGGCACGGCCATGCTTCCAGCCCCCGGCGCTACATACCCCCCTTCTTTGAGCATGGCGGCATCTATGGGCGCCCCGAGGCTGAGATATTCAGCCAACAGTTGTGGGTTGGGCCCCAGGCCAATATAGAATTTTCCGCGGGCCACGTCATCAACCTGCAGGCGGTTATCTCTCTGGATTACAGCTTGCTGTTCCTTTAGCAGTTTTCGCAAGAATTCACTCGCCTCTTCAGGGTTCCAAACATGGTAGGCCAGCATGCTTATCAGGCTGTTCCCGCCGCCGCTGGTTGTGGGGTCATTCAGAACGATCTTACCCCTGTATTGCGGTTTCAGCACATCCCTGTAACTTGTTATCTCCCCTTTTTTGACCGCATCGGTGTTATAGAAAATGTATCGTTGCATGGACGCCGCGATACCTATTACCATCTTATCTTTGTCCACAAAAGGCACTTTCCCGGCCTTCCAGGATCCGGGGTCTCTAACCTCCGGAAGGATTAGAAGAGGTTCGAGAGGTCCCAGAAGTCCCAGGGGCTTCATGGCTTGTACGGGAGTTCCGGTGCCAATTGTGATCACATCCACCAAATACAGCCTGGCATCCGCTTCTGCTTTGATTCTGGCGAATCCGTCGGAGGCCCTGCTGAATGGCACGAATTCAGCATCAATCCCAAATCTCTGTTTGAATGCCTGCGAGAGCGCCGCCCTTACCGTCCCGCCCCATTGATTGTAAATCATCACAGTGCCTTCTGTTTTGGCCCTGGTCAGGGTGCTTTCCCACTCGACTTCCCAGGCGGCCTTCGCACCGGAAACGTCAGTCCCTTGAGGGCTTGCTTTGACTTCCGGAGTGGGGATATCGGCTGGCGCACAGGTAGAAAACAGCGCGGTTAACACACACAACGCTATTACCAACAAGGATGGTTTCATCGTTGCTCCTTTTCGTCCGTTTCCTGAAATTTCAACCACGAATAAACACGAATAAACACAAAAAGGGGCTTTTCGTGAACTATTTCGTGTTCATTCGTGTTCATTCGTAGTTTCGTCCTATTTACGGCTGAGACGAGGGTTGGGCAGGTCTTTACCGAGATAGTAGTCCCAATCTTCTGAGCAATTGATTACGGTGCAGCCATGGCAGTAGGTTTGTAGGGGAAACGGAAAGCCATATTTCTCGCGAAGCTCGAGATAGCCGCGTTCCAGCTCGATGTAATATTCCAGCGGCGCCGGCCGCTGCCCGCCGAGCCGTGAGTTCGGCTCCACGGTCCAGACGCTCGTCCGCGGCAATACACCGTGGGACATCAGGTAGTCGAACCCGCTCAGGTTCGACTTGACCGCTTCCCGGGGGTCCTTGAACCCCCATGGTTGGGACATCTCAACCCCATTGACGAAGTTTGACAGTATCCCACCCTTCCCGAAAATGTCCACCGCCTCAAATAGCCGTTTGATCCACTCTTTCCAGCCTATGGTCCTCGCCTTGCCCGGACCAATGGTGTTGAACAACCGCTCATCCCACACCTCCATGTTCATCCCGAGAGACGTGAGTCCGGTATCGTAAAGCATCTTAATCTCGTTCTTGGGCTTGGCGACTATCTGGAACTTGCTGGGCCACTTTATGCCGTGCAGCGCTTCTTTGATGGCGTAGAAGTAGTCGCAAAACCATTCGGTCTCGCTCTTGCCATCCCGCTCCCTGAGAATTGAGCCTGAGCTAACGTTAAAGTGGCGGTACCCCGGCTCTTTCAGGGCCATGGCGTGCGCCCTGGCTATCCTTTCCGGGCTATGGCGACGCGGGGCAGGATTGCTTTCTTGCTTCTTGGACCGCAGGTGGGCGCCAATATCACAGAACAGGCACTGCTCATTCGTCAGCCAGAACTCGCAGAAGTAATCAATGTGCGCATTAGTGGCATCCTTGCCCACCTGCCGGATAACTGCCTGCATCGGCATCCCATCCTCGAAGACATAGTGCAGCCACCCGGGAGCCGGTTCGAAATACACCTCTGCCACCGGGGCGGTTTCATCGTAGAACATGAACTTGCCGTCCTTGAAATCAATATAGTAAGGCGAGTTCTGGTTCACCCGTGTTTGCCAGGGAGTGTCGTCATTCTTGAGGAAGATTGTGTCTGGTATTTTTTCTTCGTGCTTGGTGGGAATCCCCTGGTCCTGGGAAAAAATGAAATAGCCCTTGAACTGGGTGTCGAGGGTCCTGGTCACGTCGCGAGCCGCCTGGCTGAAACCAACGCCCAAACGCAGCGCTTCCGTCTTGATAAGGATGTTCACCGGGACGTCAGGATAGGTCTTACACAGGGCTTCGATACTCATTGTCGTTCAGTTGAAACAAACATTCGGACAATAGCGGTACCACAGGCCACCGTGCCTGTGAGCCATGGGTTTTGAACCAGGCAGACTTAAATCTGTCAACGGCGAACAGCACGCGTGCAAATCGTATTCCAACAAAGCCCATTCCGGCAGCAGGTCACCGTCTCAGAATCCTCGGGACACAGGCACGGAGGCCTGTGGTACCGGGTCTATCATCTTATCAAATGTCCAAAAATCTCCCCTGCCAGTTTTATGTTGTTATTGTACGATTCCTGTATCGCCTCCTCGGATTCAGAACCCGCATAATACTTAACACCGGTCTGCCTCCTGACATCCGGAGGTAGAAAACCGGTATCAATGTCAACCCGCGCCGAGTCAATCATGCCCAGCTTTGAAATAAGCTTCTGCCCTTCCTTGCTTAAGAACCAGTTAATGAAGACCTGGGCGGCCTTAGGGTGTGGCGCCCTATCAAACTTAACGGTGGTACCCATTACGCTCGTCAAGAAAGTGCCTTCCCTGGGCATCACATACCCAATCGGAGCGCCAATGCTTAGAAACTCCGCTGCGGCGGTCGGTTGAGGAGGCACCAGAATCGGATACTTTCCCCTGGCCACCCATTCTGCGGTCAATCTCAGATCCCTGCTGATTACTGGCTCCTGTTTTGCCAGCGCCCGCATAAAATCAGGGCCCAATATTTTTGTGTAGATGACGCCGTGAACCCAACCGCGACCGATCCCAACCGTAGGGTCGTTCATCGCAATTTTGCCCTTCCACTTAGGGGCCAGGAGGTCTTGATAAGAGCTTATTTCGTCCGGTTTAACCAGGTCTGTATTAACAAGGATTACCTGGGTCGGATAGAGGGCGCTTGCAAAGACAGAGTTGTCCTTATCCACAAAAGGTAATTTCCCGCCAAACCACACCCTGGGGTCGCTGACTTCGGGTAACAGCAAAGGAGGAAATGGCGCCAGTATCCCCGCGGGCTTAAACTGCCTTATGGGTGAACCCGGTGAACCATAGTAGGCATCCACGCTATAGATTCCCGCCAGACGCTCTCTTTGAACCTTTTCAAACGTTTCATCCGTCCTTCCCGCAACCCATTCCGCAGCAATTCCGGTTTTCTCTTTAAGCGCCTTACCTATCTCCACCCGGGTCTCGCTGCCAGCCGCAGTCCATATTACGACACTTCCCTCTTTCCTGGCTTCAGCGAGAACGCTTTCCCATTCTTGCTGCCAGGTCGGTGCCTGGGCGGCGGATGTTGTCACCGCGGCAGGGGTTGCCGCGGGGGCCGGGGTTGGCCCGGAAGCGCACGCTGCGATCACTAAACTTCCCAATAGCCCCAGGACCAATGGTAACGCCATCACTTTTGACCATGAATTGATCATCGTTTTCATGTGTGAGATCCCTCCTTATCTTGTATTCTCATGCTTTTACGCGGCCAAAGCCTGACGACAGGGGCAAGCCTGGTCGCTACGGCCTTTTCAAATCCCCCTTAATCCCCCTTTTTCAAAGGGGGAGAGGGCCTCGGCCGTCACCGGTAGTCCGGGGACGCCTCCAACTGCTCAAAACCGCAGGCGAGGTCCATTCCCAGTATGTCGCTCCAGTTGGGCTCAGCAACAAGCATCAAGGCCGGCGCCCCGGGATTGTTGTTGAAGTGCTGAAACACCACTCCACCGCGGTTGATGGGGAGCATCAGGAGGTCCTCTTCGTCCCAGTCGTATCTCTGGCCGTCCACCATGGTATAGCCCCTTCCCTGCAGCACGAAATGTATCCGGCCTCCCTGATGCTTTTGCTTCCCTGAGCGGCTGCCTGGCGGTATCTCGTGGGTCCAGAAAAGGATGTGCTTGCAGACCACGTCGGTAAACGAGGGGTGAACATACCAGCGGTAGAGGCCCATGCGATTCTTCTCCACCACGCAGTCCTTCGCCTTGACCACCCAGCGAGCTTTGGCCATCATCTCCCGCCACCGGTTCCGCCTTACGAACAGGTCGTCCAGGAGGGTACCGTCCGGTTGGACCTCGGGGCCCTCCAGCAAGGCATTCGGAGAGACAAAATCAGCCGGGCGGAACAGGTCCTGGCCGACGGGGCCCTTCCAGCCGGCGGCGTTTTCCACCTGCCTGGTCTCGTAGGCCACAGCCTCCATGAACGGCCAAAATCGCACCGCCACGCGCCCACAGGGCTGGCCCGGATTCAGATTGAAGTGCTGGTGTTCATTCTCGGTTCGCGCGACAGGAAGAAGCTCCAGGTCTCCCTTTTCCCAGTCAAGTCTGACACCGTTGTTCATGGTATATCCCCGGCCTTCCCTGATGTAGAGCAGCACACCGCCGCCTGAATGGGTGTGCTTGCCCGGTTCGACCACGTGCCAGCTCCGGGTAATGACCCAACCGGGGACCGCCAGCCCACCCCAGTTATGAGGGCCGGTGTACATCCTGACATGGACCTGGCGGGTGGCCTGCAAAGGGACGCTATTGGCCTTCATCAGGACGGTGCCGCCCTGGCGTTTCCGGCTTTGCTCCATCTTCCACCGGAGCAGGAACTCATAGTTATCCTGCTGTGGTTCTGCCTCCCGCAGTCTCTCAAGTTGCCGTTCCATGGTCCTGCCTTTCAGATAGGTTGCCCTATTTCACCAAATGTGCGAACATCTGCCGCGCCAGTTCGAGATTCTTGGGGTACGTTTCCGCCAGGGCCTCCTCGGACTCGGCGCCGACATAATACTTGACGCCGGGCTGTCTTTTAAGATAGGGAGGAATGTCCACATCTAAGTCCACCCGGGCTGATTCGATCAGGCCAAGTTTGGAAACAAGCTTCTGCCCTTCCTTACTCAGAAACCAGTTGACGAAAACCTGGGTGGCTTTGGGGTGCGGCGCCCTGTCGAACTGGGCAACCGTACCCATTATGCTCGTTAGATAGGTGCCCTCCTTTGGCATAACATAACTTATCGGGGCGCCGATGTCGAAGAACTCAGCCGCCGCCGTCGGTTGGGGGGGCACCAGGACCAGATATTTTCCCCTCGCCACCCACTCCGCTGTCAATCTCAGGTCCCTGCTGAGCACCGGCTCCTGTTTTGTCAGCCCCCTCATGAAATCAAGGTCTAACGTTTTGGCATAGAGGACGGCGTGAAACCAACCACCACCCACACCGGTGGCGGGATCATTCATCGCCATCTTGCCCTTCCACCTCGGGTTTAACAGGTCTTGATAAGAGTTTATTTCGCCGGGCTTAACCAGGTCTGAATTGACCAGGATATTCTGGTTCGGATAAAGGGCGCCGGCAAAGATGTGCTTTTTTTCTCTATCGACAAAAGGAAATTCCCCCCCATACCATACTTTAGGATCCCTGACCTCAGGCAAAAGTAAAGGTGGCAACGGCGCCACTATCCCTGCCGGCATGAATAGTCTTACCGGCGAATACGGCGAGCCATAATACGCGTCCACGCTGAAAATTCCCGCCTGACGCTCTCTCTGAATCTTAAAAAAGGTTTCCTCCGTCCTTCCCGCAACCCATTCCGTGGCAATACCGGTTTTGTCTCTAAATGCCTTCCCCATCTCGGCACGAGCGTCGCTGCCAGCCGCGGTCCATACTACGACGCTTCCCTCCTTCTTAGCTTCAGCCACAGCGCTTTCCCATTCCTGCTGCCATGTGGGCACTCCAGGGGCAACCGCCGCGGGCGCTCCCGGAGTTGTCACGGGAGCAGGGGTTGGCGTTGACGCACAGCCTGCTGTCACTAAGCCTGCCAGCAGCGTCAGGACAAACAACGATGCCATCAGTTTGGCCCATAACCCGTTCATCATTTTCATGTGTGATTTTTCTCCTTTTTTCGACATGGGCACGTTGATCAGAAAATTTCCTGTCACCCTGAGCGCAGTCGAAGGGTCTTTCGACGCCGGGGCAGGACAGCCAAAAGATTCTTCGACTGCGACTCGCTTACGCTCGTCTTCGCTCGGAATGACATTTTCATCCTTCATGGTCAGCGCCTCTGCGGTGAAACTCCTGTCCTGGACAGGAAGCTTACTCCTTCGATCACCATATCAAGGTCGGCCTTTCTCCCGTCGTCCCTCTCTCTGGCCGCTACCATCTCGCGATGATAGTCGATTACCTCCCTGGGCAGCGGCACATTGCCGTATTCCAGGTAACGCACGGCGCCTGTCCTGTCTCTTACCGTCAGTACTTTATCTGCCAGGTGAACGTATGGCTGAAATGGTATATCTATGACGCCTTCCTTAACTGCTCTTATCTGTCCCAGAGCCAGATCACCCTCGCCCAACTCTATGACTCTATCTACGATAGCCTTTGCCTCCAACCTGAGCATTGCCACCTCCGTCTTCAGCTCCTCACTCTCCGGCAATCTCTGCTTTCCCAGGGCGGTGAGCAGTTGCCTGGCAATCTTGATGGACGTCGCGGCCCCTTCCTTCGTTGGAGCAGAGACACCTTCCTCGATCGACTTCACGACAATCCAGTCGGGGTCTCCCATGATCCCGATAATGGCAGCCCACGCCGAGATACCGGCGGCGCGGTCAGGATCCCTGCTCCACTCCCCCTGGTACGGATAGGAGCATATGGACAGGCTGACATCGTGGTACCCAAAACGGTGCATGTATTCCCCGGTCAGCTCGCGAAGCACCCTGATTCCGGCGACATCCTGGATCAGGTGCAATACCTGTCCGAGTGGAATGCTAATATGTTTGACGCCCTGTTCAACAATAAACAGGGCTTGCAGAATACCTATCGCGATTCTCATACCGTGGGGTTCCCAGCCGGCAAGGTGCGCCGCTGCTTTCACGTGGACCGGCGCCCCCCTCTCCGTATAGTAGGCTGCCAGCCTGCTATCATACTGGTCATCCAGGAGCTTCTTGTCTATTGGATAGTTCTTTGAGTGCTTCAGCAATGCTTGCAGGGCTCCGGCGGCAATCTGGAAGCCTGAAGCGGCCGCCATCTCCCCGAGCAGCCTGGGTCCTTCACCGGAGACATTGACGTATAACACAGGCACGCTGGAAGATTCACATATTTGCCTTGACTTCCTGAGCCCGTGAACGACTATGGGACAGCCGTTGAGAAGGGGCCTGCCCTGCTTCACGCTCCCTTCAAGAGCCTTCTGCGCCTGGGCAAACATGCTCCTTCTGCTGTAGGTGTCTCCAATGAGAGTGTGCAGGTCAACCCCGGCCTGTTCCACAAATTTCATGTGCTCTATTGTTTCCTCGACGGTAGGATGCCCGACCAGCCCTTCGATAAGGATTCGGCCCTCTTGCCTGGCGCTGGCAATTGTCTTGACCCAGTTCCTGTTGTCCGGGAGAGACTTGACGTATTCCACGGCTTCATCGAGGTCTATTTCACTCCCCGTCGGCCACATGGCGAGGACATCTTTCCGCCTCTCCAGGAACTCCTCGTCACTCCATTTTCTGTTTCTCAGTTCCACAATGTTTCCTTTGTCGCCGTAGCCGCACCCTTTACGGGTGCGCGTAACCACGCGACAGGCTGGAAAGCCTGTCCTACCGGCCGGTAGACACAATACGTGTAGGGTGGGTTAAGCGCAACGGGGCGGTGCTGACAGGGGTGGTTGCGCGAACCCACCATTCTTCTTGGTGGGCCTTAACAGCTTTGTTCTTGTGCCGTTGCTCTGGTGGGTTCGCACAGCCACCCAGCTTCCCCGGTGCCCCTCTGTGCTTAAGCCACCCTACGTGGCTTTCTATTGCGGCATGGTTTGCATCAATCATTCCCAACTTCTTTCTGCCGCGGCATTACGACCTGCTATTCGCCCGAAGATCAGGGATTCTCCGTTGTTGCCCGACCCCTGATAAGCAAAGCCCCAGATTGACCCCAACTCCCCCGCCGAGTAGAGCCTCGGTATCGGACTGCCTTCGGCGTCCAGGACTCTGCCGTCCTTGTCCCGGGTTGGGCCGCCCTGGGTGTTTATCAGGCAGGGCCAGAGCTCGATAGCATAATAGGGCGGGGCGTCAATGGCCGTAAGCGTTTCTCTGGACCTCCCGAACTCCCCATCCCGGCCATTCTTACAGCCATCATTATAGTCGGCGACGGTTTTCTCCAGCGCCGCTTCGTCCACAGAAATCTTACGAGCCAGCTCGGCTATGGTCTTACCCTTGCTTATCCACCCCTTGCCGATTTCCGCCGAGTTGTCCGAACTCCATTTGTACAGGTTCTGATTGAAACCGATGTTGCCCGGACTAAGAGGCGCCTTGCGCCTGGCCGTTTCATCGAAAATAGCATAGGCGGGAATGTTCAAATAACGAAAACGCTGGCCATCGAAGATACTCGTCAGCCACGCGATCGAGTGTACCTCTATCTTTGCCTCGTCCGCAAAGCGCCGGGCGTCCCGGTTCACGTAAATGAACCTCTCTGTAAAGAGGCGTATGATAAAGGCGCTCTCGTACTCCGGGGCCTTGAAACCGAGCTGGGCCGACGTGGCTGTCATATGCCACAATCCAGCGCCGATCTTCTGAGCCATTCTGACGCCATCGCCGGTGTTGCCGGGGTTGCCGAAGGCGAAGAACGGTTTGCAGGGGAGGAAGTCCCTTTTTAGATCGTCGTTGAATTCAAAACCCCCGCAGGTCAAGATCACAGCTCTTCTGGCCTTGACAAAAAGGTCCCGCCCGTCCTTTTCTGCGGCGACGCCAATCACCTCGTCCTTTTCATTCGTAATCAGCCGCCTCGCGGGCGTGCTCATCATCACTCTGATTGCCCGGCGCTCCACGTTTCCGGAAAGGAGCTTCCACAGGCGTTCCGCTTTGTTCGGTTCGGTATCAGGACCCTTGACGCCAAATTTCTCCATGGATTCCCAGCCGGGAAGCTGTGGGAAGCTGGCCTTTGGCGCCGGGCCGGGATAAGACACCTGCAGATGCAGCGTGGGCTCCACCTCGCCGCCTATCTCCTTTATCCAATCCTTATTCTCCATGGCATTTCTGACGAATTCCTCAATTACGTCGGTCCCAGTGGCCCCAAAGCAAAGCGCCTCAACGTACCGGCGCCATTCCATACTCGTTGTCTTGAACAGTCCACCCCCGGACACCCTCGTATTCCCACCGCCCGAAGGCATTTTTTCGAGAACCGTGACCTGAGCGCCGCAATTGCTAGCCGTGATCGCAGCCGTGGCCCCAGCCCCGCCATAGCCTACAACAACTACGTCGGTTTCTATATCCCACTTTTCTGGCACACTTATGGACAATTTGTCTCCTCAGTCAGTGCTAATGCTTCGTTGCGGGAATAACGGTCATAATCGACCGCCTGTAGCCGCACCCTTTACGGGTGCGCAGTCACTCCGGCAGGCGCACCCGTAAAGGGTGCGGCTACGGAAGCTAGATCTGGCGGGCCACATGAGCGCCTTCCAGGATGGCCTCCTTCAAGCTGCGTGGCTCTTTGGAGTCGCCGATGACGTACACCTCCGGGGCTTTTCCTTCCAGGGCTGGTCCGAGTTTGTTTTCGGCAATGGCCCCCACTGCCACTACGAGTGAGTCGGCTTCGATGGTGAATTCCTCCCCATCCTGGCTGGCGGCCGCAACAGAGCCTTCCGCAATCCCGACGATCTTCGTGTTGGTCAGGACTTTCACTCCGTACTCAGCCAGTTTTTGTGTCATGTAAGCCCTGTTCATCAGGCTCATTTCAGCCGCGATTTGGGGCAGCATCTCGACGATGGTCACGGCCTCGGCCAGTCCTTTTTCTGCTATGAAATCAGCCGTCTCAACTCCTACCAGGCCCCCGCCAGCTATGACTACTTTCTTTCCCACCTTCGCTTTTCCCTGGAGAACATCCGACGCCATGACCGCGTTTATCCGGCTGCCCCTCTCTATTTCGGGTATACGGGGATTAGCCTCCAGAAGACGTCCGGCGGCATCTGTAGCAATGGTATAGAGGCCAGCCGCCTTTTCGGGCGTGAGGGGTTCGGCGCCCGTAGCAACGATGACGACATCGGGGTGATGTTTTTCAACGATCTCCGGGGTGGCTTCCTTTCCTGTTTCGATTGTGACGCCGGCCTTCTGGCACTGGTTTGCCCGCCAACCGATGACATAGGGAAACAGGTGTTCTTTTCCGATGGGAAGGGAAGCTATCTTAACCTGGCCGCCCAATTCCCTGTTCTTTTCTATGAGTGTGACGGCGTGACCCCGGAGCGCCGCCACCCTGGCAGCCTCCAGACCGGCAGGACCACCGCCTATGACAACTACCTTCTTGCGAGATTGAGCAGGCCTGACGGCATAATCCCTTTCCCTTCCCGCTGCCGGATTCTGGGTACAATACAGTTTCTGTTGAGTGACCATGCTGGTATCGCTGCAGTTGTTGCATACGATGCACATGCGGATATCCTGCAACCGCCCCTCTCTTATTTTCTTTGGCAACTCCGGGTCGGCCAGCAAAGGCCGGCCGAGGAGAATGGCGTCAGCCTGGTTCTTCTCCAGAATCTGTTCCATGAGTTCCGGTTCATGGATTTGAAAACTGGCGAAAACGGGGATGTTTACCTGCTTCTTCAGAGGTTCTGTATATCTGACAGTTTGCGCTTTCGGCGCCCTCATCGCCATCGTGCCCTCGCCTGTGTGAAAGGTCTCGTAAGTGCCTACCATTGGAGAAATATAAGCAACACCTTCCTCTTCCAATCTCTTTATGAAAACGGATGCTTCATCGAAATTGGTCCCGTCAGGCTGCAACTCACTCAAGACGATCCTGTAACCAACTGGAAAGTCGGGGCCGCACTTCTTACGGACCTGGCGCAATACTTCCAATGGTAGCCTGATGCGACCTTCGAAGTCCTTACCCCAGCCGTCCTCCCTCTTGTTGGTGTGTGGCGACACGAATTGCTCCAGTATGTAGGAGGTGGCCCCGTGCAACTCTACCATGTCAAAGCCGGCAAACTTCGCCCGGTAAGCCGCACTCGAAAAGAGCGAGATAACCTCTTCGATCTCGGCTATTGACATGACCCGGGGCGTCACGTAGTCGCGACCACCGGATTTGCGACAGGGAACGCCAGAAGGCGAAATGGGATCCACACCCCACATGCCCACATGACGCAGTTGCAAACAGGCATGGGCGCCGTTCAGATGTATCGTCTCGGCCAGTTCGTGCAGCCCGGCCAGGAGAGCATCACTGTCCACCCGCAGATTTGGCCTCACGCGTGGATGGCGGGATTCCACCTCGGTGGATTCAATGGTGACCATGGCCGCCCCACCCTTTGCAAATGCGGCATAATGGTCTAACAACTGGGGAGTCACCTCGCCACTTGACAATGACATCCTTGTAGTGATCGGTGATTTTATTATCCGGTTCTTGAGAGTATAAGGGCCGATCCTCAACGGCTCAAACAGTTTTTGAAACGTCTTGCTCATTCTCGTTTGCTCCTGGTGCTTAGTTGCAAAAGATGGCGCAATAACGGACCAAAGACCCTTCGACTTCGCTCAGGGTGACAGTCATTGGTGCTGTCATTGTGAGCGAAGCGAAGAATCTTTTCGCCGATCCCCTGGGCCCTGTTCTTGAGAACTTTTCCGGCCAACTAGAGTCATCAGTTCATTAATATGGCCGAGTGAATCCAGATTCGATACCAGTTCAATAACCCGTTCCACATCTTGCGGCGAAAGGACTACCCTCGCGCAGTCACGGAACTTGGCAGAGATTTCATCCCAAGTCGCAGGATTTTTGGGTTCGCCCCTGGCGCTGGCCACCTGGCCGGAGTATTGTCTGCCATTCTTTAGCTTGACCGTTACTATTTGCGGCCCAAAAGTATCCTCCGGGCCGACTGTGAGACCTTCGGGATGACTATATTTGACCTTAGCCATCAGCTTCTGGGCCTCGGGGGCACAAACCCTTTCGTCAGTGAATTGCCTTGATGTAACCTCTCCATCAAGCAGGGCAGCGGCCAGGCAATATTCCATGCTGAATTTGCCCTCCGTGGCTGTTTGAGGGCGAGAAAAGCGCAACGTCTGGGGGATGCTGGCATGGGTTTTACATTCAATTTCCGCCACGTCTTCCGCCCTGAAATCATGGTCCTCTTTCAATGCAAACATAGCATCTATGCTCCGGTGAGTCAAGGCGCAACTCGGGCGCAGCTTAATAATGACCCCCGGGGAGATCATAGCAAAAGGATCCCCCAATTCTGCCAGCAGCTTCCCTGAATCCCATTCCTGGTGCGTCAAGATCTTCGGCAGACCGAGATTGCCTTCCAGTATGCCTTCGTTGGCCGTAAAGCCCTTCCGGGCCAGGAGCGCCGCCACTACGCCGCCGCGGGCGCAGACCCCGGCGTGAAACGGCTTTGTGTCGGTTCCGAAGTTCGCTCTAAGACCCCCTATCCCGGCAGCGGCAATCCCCAGGGCGATTCTGGTCCGTTGCTCATCCAGCTTCAACATCCTGGAAGCCGCCGCGGCTGCCGCCAACTGGCCCACAATGGCAGAGGGATGCCATTGCAATTGCCTCACCTTGAACCCAATCCCGGCGCCTATCTTCGCCCCTACCTCCCATCCGGCAACGTAGGCCACCAGGACTTCTCTGCCTGAGGCCCTTTCTCTCTCGCCCAGGGCTAAAACCGGCGGTAGGGTGGAGGCTGTTAAATGGCCACCCCAGGCTAGCATGCCATCATCGTAGTCCAGGACAGCCGCGGTAACGCTGTTGGCCAGGGCAGCTTCAGGGGCGCAGGTGCGAAATCCGGCGCCAATTACACCAGCCTCGGGATTCCCGCCCAGTTCCTCAACATAGGATATTACGGTCTTCGCAGCCCGGTCAACAGAACCGGCCAGCGCCACACCCAGACAGTCCAGGATGCAGTTCTTTGCCGTGGCAACTACCCGCTCGGGGATCTGGTCGTAACCCAAGTTTGCCGCGAAGCTAGCCAGTTTACCTGTGGTCATCAGAGCTCCTTGCAGTACGACAGGCTTTCCAGACTGTCGGGCCAGTTGACAGCCAAGGTTTCGACGCCCGCAAGGGGTGTCGCTACGGGTTTCTCCCCGCGAAGCCCGGCGAACAGGCTGGAAAGCCTGTTCTACTTTACCAGTGGCCCGAAAATATCCTTGGCAAGTTTCTCCATTTTAGCTCGTCCCAATAGAAAGTCCTCATTCGAGGTATTAAAATACTTAACATTGGGCTGCATCTTCGCATCCGGAGACAGAAAGCTCGTATCTGTGTCAAGTCGCGCCGATTGAGTCAAATTGAGCCGGGAATTCAGCGTCTGCCCCTCTTTACTCAAGAACCAGTTGAGAAAGACCTGGGCTGCCTTAGGGTGTGGCGTACGGTCAAAGATGGTAAGGGTGCCCATGGTCCCTGTGAGATACATACTATCATCCAGCGACTGGTAGGCAATCGGGGCGCCGGCCCGCATAAAATCCGACACTGATCCCGCCTGGGGGGCCACCAGTACAGGATACTTACCCTTCGCCACCCACTCCACCATCAACCTCAGGTCTCTCACCAGTACGGGTTCTTGCTTGGCCAGTTCACGCATCATGTTATCGGATCCGGTTATGGCAAACATGACTTGAAATAGCTCAAGACCTCCTCCCCCGACAAGCGGGTCATTCATCACCATCTTCCCCTTCCATTTCGGGTTCAGCAGGTCCTTGAACGTCTTGAATTCCTCGGGTCTAACCATATCTGTGTTGATCAATACCGGGCTTTTGGGGGACAGAGTAGTCGTCACCGCAAACTGGTCACTATCGAGAAAAGGTAGTTTCCCCCCATACCACGCCCCCGGGTCAGTAACCTCAGGCAACATCAGCTTGGAAGACAGGGGAACCAGCCATCCCTCGGGTTTAAACCGGTCTATGGGCGAGTTGTTCGAGCCGTAGTACATATCCACCAGATACAGTCCTGCCCGGCGCTCTGCCTGTACTTTTTGGGTCGTTTCCGCGGTCCTGCCGATTATCCATTCCAATGTCAACCCCGTCTTGTCTCTAAACGCCTTATCTATTTCTACGCGGGCTTCACTTGCCACCGCGCTGATCAGCACAACTTTTCCCTCCTTTCTCGCTTCATCGAGCACCTCATTCCACTGCTGTTCCCACCCTGGTTTGCCGGATTCCACAGGTTTGGCAATTGATTTTGTGGGTGATATCCCCTCTGATTCCGGGGACAGAACCGTTTTCCCACATGCAAAGAGGACGAGAAACACAATCGTGAGAAACGCCATCATGTTCGATTTCATCGATGCCTCCTGACAAACGGAAATTCTAAATACGAATATCTAAACCCTAAACAAATTCAAATTCTCAAAGCCCAAAACCTCAAACGTTTGGGTCGCTTGTATTTTGAGTTTTGAATTGCTCAGAAAATGTCACCCTGTCCCGACACGTCGCGACTCTCGGAACGGAGCATGCTCCGTTCCGGAGAGCCGAAGCCCTGAGCGATGCGACGACGCAGGCGTCCCGACTCGTCGGGATCGTCGCCACCACTCCGAAAGATTCTTCGACTCCGACTCGTCCCGATAGCATCGGGACTCGTCTTCGCTCAGAATGACAGATGCAGCAAATGGCCCCACTTCTTCATGGTCTGAGACCTCAGGGCATCGCTTGCCCTGTTAACTTTCGGGAAGTCTTTTCTCCAATGGTAGGGACGGCAGGCGAGAACCACAGCTCTGGAGTTGGTCAAATCACCTCTTGCTCTTCGTTCCGGATCAATAGTAGGATCCAGCAGCCCGCTCCAGCAGCCCTTGACGATCTCCAGGGACGTGGCAGGGTCGCAGCGGGTGGCCATAGCCCAGAGAACGTCGTCATGGTTAGAAGGATCAATATCGTCGTCCACCACTATCACAAACCGGCCCAAGTAGGCGCCGTCGATGCCGGACATTGCCGCCATGGCTACCTGCTTCGCATGACCGGCATATTTTTGCTCGATGGATACCACGGTGATAAATCGCGCGGACCCGGCCCTCATGTTCCACACGCCCTTGATGCCGGGAATCCCCAGTCCTTCCAGCTCATGCCAGATGTTGCTGGCTCGCATGATGTAAAGCGCACAGCCGCTGGAAGGGGGTTTCATCGGAGGGTTGCCTGTGATAACAGGGTCATGGCGGTGCATAACCCTTTTTACCCTGACAACCGGTTCCAGCCGTTCACCGGAGCCATAATAGCCCGGCGCTTCACCAAACGGGCCTTCTTCCCTGGATTCCACTTGAGGAGGGGGACAATCACCTTCAATCGCAATTTCTGCCCAGGCCGGGATTGGAAGTCCTGTATAATCCCCTGTGATTACCTGCAAGGGTTCACCGATAAGCCCGCCGGCGATGGCATATTCTTCAGTACCCCAGGGAATACCCAGGTAGGCGGGCATCCAGATAAGGGGATGCATTCCGAAGACCATTGCCACCGGACACGACTTTCCCTCTGCCCAATACCTTTCCCTGATCAGGCGGCCGTGTTTGCCCGGCGCAATATACAACCCTGTGGTATCATGATCATGTACCTGTATGCGATATGTCCCCACGTTGACCCATCCATCCTTCGGATCTCTCATTATCACCATGTCGGCGGTACCGATATAACGGCCCCCGTCGTGTTCGTGCCATAGGGGAACGGGAAACTTCAACAGGTCGATTTCTCCTTCATCATAAACCTCCTCCATTATACATCCTTTTTCCACATAAGTGGGCGGAATCGGTTTCAATCCCCTCAATCTATCCTTCACCAGGCGGGCCAACTCTATGTTCGGGATATCCGGAGAAAGGCCAAGGGCTGTTGCCAGTCGCCTGGGTGTCGCGGTGAGATTGGTGGCAACCCGGTAGCCGGGTGGATAGCCCTTTATGTGGTCAAAAAGAAGCGCAGGGCCGTTCCTTTCGTCAGACAGCTCTGTAATGGCGCCGATCTCCAGGTTCCAGTCCGCCCCCTCTACGACTTTCAGTTCGTTGAGGGCCTCTAACTGGATAATGAATGCTCGCAAATCCATGCAGTCCTCCTGAGAGCAATGACGGGGCATCTAGATGCAAAGCCCTGTGTGGTAACCTTCAAGGATGGACTCCCTCAAATTGCGCGGTCTTTTGCAGTCACCAATGACGCATACCTCCGGGCCCGTCCCCACCACCCGCGCTTCAAGTCCGTCCTCGGAAACAGCGCCCAGGGCCAGCACCACCGTGTCAGCTTCAACCTTGATCTCGTTTCCATCTTTGTCGACCGTGCCAACTCCATTGTCCGTAATCTCACGGATTCTCGAATCGGTTTGGACGGCCACCCCATACTCGGCCAGTTTCTGCGTCAGGTAAACCCGGTTCTGCATGCCCATTTCCACCGTCCCGATTTGAGGTCGCATCTCGATGATAGTCACCTTTTCTGCCAGTCCCTTTTCTGCTATGAAATCCGCTACCTCGACTCCCACCAATCCCCCACCGGCTACAACCACTCTTTTGCCTACCTTTGCTTTTCTCTGAAGGACGTCCGGCGCACTCACTACGTTCTTTCCGTGCACCCCCGGCATTTTCGGCATAAGCGTTTTGGCGCCCGTAGCGACTACAATAACATCGGGATTATACTCTTTTATTACCTCCGGCGTAGCTTCCCTGCCTGGCTCGATCTTAACACCCGCTTTCTGGCATTGCCGCGCCCGCCAGCCGATGAGGTAGGGCATGAAATGGTCTTTTCCGATGGGGAGGGATGCCACTCTAATCTGCCCCCCTAATTCACCCTCTTTTTCAAGGACGGTTACATCGTGACCCCGCAGTGCGGCTACCCTGGCTGCCTCTAACCCCGAAGGTCCACCGCCTATCACCAGCACCTTTTTACGGGATAGAGCCGTACGGAGGGCATAATCCCTTTCCCTCCCCGTTGCCGGGTTCTGAGTACAGTTTATCTTGCGGTGAGTGACTGTACTGGTATCATTACAGTTGCCACACCTGATACATCTACAAATGTCTTCTAACCGTCCCTCCCTTATCTTCTTTGGCATCTCCGGGTCGGCCAGTAAAGGCCGGCCAAGAACAACGGCGTCAACTTGATTCTTCTCCAGAATTTCCTCCATGAGTTCGGGCTCATGAATCTGAAAGGTAGCAAAAACGGCGATGCCCACCTGCTTCTTGAGACGTTCTGCATACTTGACGGTTTGGGCCTTGGGCGCCCTCATGGCCTGCAAGCCCTCGCCGAGATGAAAGGTCTCATCGCTCCCGAGCATTCCCGTAACGTAGGCGATACCTTCCTGTTCCAGCCTCTTTATGAAGGCGGTTGCCTGTTCAAAATCAGTCCCGTCAGGCAGCAACTCGTCCATGGAGAATTTGATCCCCACGGGGAAATCGGGGCCGCACCTCAGGTGGATTTGCCGCAGTATTTCCAGAGGCAGCCTGATGCGGTTTTCAAAGGTCGATCCCCATTCATCCTGTCGTCTATTGGTATGCGGCGAAACGAATTGCTGAATCAGATAGGAACCACCCCCATGCAACTCTACCATATCAAAACCGGCAAATTTGGCCCTGTAGCCGGCCGTAGAGAAAAGCATGATGGCTTCCTCGATCTCGGCTACCGACATCGCCCTCGGTGTCACGTAGCCCCGCTTCCCCTGCCTCTGGCTGGACACGCCGGATGGAGAGACGGGATCAATGCCCTGCATCCCCACGTGACGCAATTGCAGACAGGCCAGGGCGCCGTTCAAATGTATCGCCTCCGCCAGTTCGTGCAGGCCGGCGAGGTAGGCATCGCTGTCAACTCGCAAGTTTGGCCTGACCCGCGAATGACGAGAGTCCACCTCGGTCGATTCAACCGTGACCATTGCCGCGCCGCCTCTAGCGAATGCTGCATAATGGTCCAATAATTGTGGCGTTACTTCGCCGCTCAATAGCGATAATCTTGTGGTGACCGGGGACTTTATGATGCGGTTCTTTAGAGTGCAGGGGCCAATCTTCAGCGGTTCAAACAGCTTTCTAAACGTCATAGTCATTATCGAATTCTTTCCTTTCACCGTGGGTTTCGCCACAGAGACACGGAGAACACAGAGACGACGAGATGACGCAATCCGGCGCCGGTTTGGTCGCTAAACAAGTTTCTCTGTGCCCCCTGAGTGTCTTTGTGGTGAACATGTGCCTCATTAGTTAATGCGCTTCTATTGGCGCAGGTTAACCACGCCTGCATTGTCCTTGAACTCTATCTTTGTGCCAAATGGAGCGGATAGCTCCTGAAGGTAGTCGATTATCTTCCCGGACATCTCAGCATCGGCCAGCATGGGGGTTCCGCTTTTTGAGCGCGGTCTTTTGCTCATGGTTATGGGGTAGAGCTTCAGTCCTTCGAGCCCCCCGTCTTCCCCGAACGAACAGACGCCAACCACGGAACCCACGACGCGAGCCGAAAAGGGGCCCCCGTTCAGTGGTTTGGGCAGCGCTGCCCTGGCGTCATACACGTCTGCCGGCGTTGCCTCCCAGCTTCGTATGGCCGGATCGTAGCCGGGCCTCCAGTAGTAGTCCGCCGGCATTCTCGTTACGGTGCCACTCATGCCGACGAAGTCCCCGGGATCGTAGAATATCGGTTTCCCCTTGTGGATTTCGATTCCCCGGAGCGGCGCATGAGAGCCCTGCCCGACAAACACGTCGGCGCCGGCCTCTATGCAGGCCCTGGCAAAAGGAGGAACGAATTCAGCGGGCACATTCAGACCCTTGGCCGGGTGCCACTCATGATTGTGCAGGTGCACAACTACGTAGTCAGCCTGTCTCCGGGCGTCTCTGATTGACCGGAGATTACCCCCGGCGTCATCCTCATCCACCACCGCGTGTATGCCAGGTTCGTCCCCTTCCACAAACCTGTGAATTGCCATCTGGAGCCCCGGCGGGTTGAACAGCCATTCTTTGCCTTGCCTCGAAATGCGCCACCCCAGGTCAAAAGCCAGTTGCCTCACCGCTTCCATTTTGCGGGCATCGGCTACATGATAGTAACGAAGCGGATTAAGACCGGGCCTGCCTTTAACATCACGCCGCGTTTCGCCAGCCCTGGCCCAGCCGGTGAAAGACGAGCACATGGATATAAGGGCTACCCTTCCCTTCCCGGTGTCAAGGTAGGCCGGTTCTCTGGCTTCCCCCAGGTTTCTTCCTGTGCCCGCGTGTATCAGGCCGCCCTCATCCAGGGCCTTCCAGGTAGAAGCCAGCCCGCCGTAGGAATAATCCAGGCAGTGATTGGAGGCATGGGACACCATGTCGAAACCAGCCCATTTGAGCTCGTCCACCACAAAGCGCGGAGACCGCATCCATGTCCAGCCGGCCTCGGCAGCCGGGTAGATTTCACTTCCTTCATAGTCATGTATCAAAGTCTCTAAATGAGTGTAGGCGACGTCCGCTTCCCGGAGCAGTTTGACTAAGGAAGTGAATTTCTCTTCACTATTGACCGAAATCCGCCTGTTTATGATGCAGTCTCCTGTTACTGCGACAGTAAACATTTGCTCACTCCCGTTCTCCTTCAACAAAGCTATGTACGAGATCCGGTGGTGTGTAGTGGTACGATCTCCGGGGGAAAGGGCCAGCGACAAAAAGGCGCCCCCCCCCCGCAACCGCCGGCGACTCAGTCTCGCAGCAAATCAACCTTCCGATGGTACATGCAGGGCAAACCCGCGTCTATGATATAGCTCATAGACGAGGAGATTGCCGCGCTTCGCTCGCAAAGACGGCCTATTTTCTGAGAATAATACCCAGAAGGCGCCGCCATGTCAATTGGAATCTGACGGACAACCAGCAACGGGGTTTTCGCCTTCACGGGCGACACTTAGACGGCGAGAGCCAAAGAACAATCGCTTTCCGGACTTCATCAGCCACGATAACGCTTAACGAGACCAGGATAATAACAAGCCAGTCCCCGGCGCCCAGCGGCACGGTGTAGAAAAGCGTTTGCAAGGGAGGTATGTAGACTACGGCCAGTTGCAGCGCTATCGCCAGGGCGATGCCGCCCAGCAACCAGGGATTTCCCCCCAGGCCGGTTTTCAACAGCGATTCCTTTTCCGAGCGGGCATTGAGGGCATTGGCCCACTGGAAGGCCACCAGGACACAGAAGGCCACCGTCCGCGCCAGATCGGGGTTGCCCTCGGACAGCTTCCACGCAAACAGCCAGACGCTCCCGGCTGCCATGACCCCGGCCAGCAAGACGGTGCGCCCCCACATCGCCGGATAGGTGACGCCGGTCTCCCGGGGGGACCTCTTCAGCAGCCCCCGCATCCCGGGTTCCATGCCCAGCGGAACGGTGCAGGCGCCATCGGTGACCAGGTTGATCCACAGAATCTGGACGGCGACCACAGGCAGCGGCAGCCCGATCAACAACGCCCCGATCCAGGTAAATAGCTCCCCCAGGTTGGTGCTGAGCAGATAGAAAACCGTGCGCTTGATGTTGTCAAAAATTACTCTCCCCTCCTCCACCGCCGCCACGATGGAAGCGAAGTTATCGTCGGCCAGGACCATGTCCGCGGCCTCTTTGGCCACGTCCGTCCCCTTGATGCCCATCGCTATCCCGATGTTCGCCGCCCGCAATGCCGGGGCGTCATTCACCCCGTCTCCGGTCATCGCTACCACGTGTCCCCTGGACTTGTAGGCATCGACAATCCTGAGTTTCTGCAAAGGCTCCACCCGGGCAAAAACGGAGATGTTCTCCGCCCGCGCCCTCAGTTCTTCGTCCGTCATCTTCTCCAGTTCCACCCCGGTCACCACATCCCCTTCCGGCAGTCCGAGTTGCCGCGCTATGGCCACCGCGGTGAGTTTCTGGTCGCCCGTGATCATGACGACCTTTATGCCGGCCTCGCGGCAATCGGCCACAGCCTTCCTGGCTTCTTGCCGGGGCGGATCGATCATGCCGGCCAGACCGACAAACGTAGCCCCGCTTTCCGCATCCTGGAGACACAGCTCGGGCTTCGGCGCCGCGCATTCCCTGAAAGCGAGGGCGATCACGCGCAGCGCCCCGGCAGCCATCTTTTCGTTCTGCTCCTCGATGCGCTGCCGGTCGGCCGGCGTCATCTCCCTTTTCGCCCCCGCCACGTAGATGTAGCGGCACATCGCCAGCACCCTGTCCAATGCCCCCTTGATATAAGTAATGCCTCCCCCTCCGGCAGCCGGATGAAGGGTGGCCATATACCTCTTTTCGGACTGGAAAGGCAGTTCCGAAATCCGCGGCGACTCTTTCTCCAGGGCCTCGCGACTCAGACCCGCCTTGAGAGCGATGGTCAACAGGGCGGCCTCGGTCGGGTCGCCGATGGCGATGTTCCGGCCTTCCTGGACCATGACGGCGGAATCGTTGCACAGCGCGCCTATCCTGAGCGCCATCCCCAGCGAGGCATCGGCGAGGGGGTCCACGGACGTCCCGTTTTCGCGGAACTCCCCCTCGGGACGGTAGCCCTCGCCGGTAACCTCTATCGTCCGGACGGGAACATAGATTTCCCTTACGGTCATCTCGTTTTCAGTAAAGGTGCCGGTCTTGTCCGAGCAAATAATGGTGGCGGTGCCGAGGGTTTCCACGGCCGCCAGTTTGCGGATGATGGCGTTCCTGCGGGCCATCCGCCTCATGCCGAGAGCCAGGACCACGGTGACCAGCACCGGCAAGCCTTCGGGGATAGCCGACACCGCGGCGGCGATGCCGACGGTAAACATGTCCTCAAAGGTGTACCCTTTCAGGATACCCTCCGCCACGAGGAAAGCGGTGATGACGAGAACGATGATCCCTATGTAGCGCCCCAGCCTGGCCACGTTCTGCTGCAGAGGGGTCGGGGGAGGCTTGACCGCCTGAACGCTGGCGCTGATTTTCCCCACTTCGGTGTTCCCCCCGGTGGCCACTACCACCGCCACTCCTTTGCCCCCGACCACTGTCGTGGCCTGGTGCACCATGTTCCCGCGGTCCGCCACGGGGACCTCTCCCGGCAAGGCGGCGCTGAATTTTTCCACCGGCGCTGACTCGCCGGTCAAAGGCGACTCATCGACAACGAGGGAGACGGCATCGATAACCCTGGCGTCGGCGGGCACGCGGTCGCCGGCTTCCATCAGGACCAAATCCCCCGGGACCAGTCTGCTCGCCGGCACCTGAACGGTTTCGCCTTTCCGCCTCACCCTCGCCTTGGGCGATATCATCCGCTTCAGCGCCTCCATGGCCGCTTCCGCCTTGCTCTCCTGAAAGAAACCGATAACCGCGTTGAGGAACACCACCGCCGCAATAACCACCGCGTCCAGTGGCTTGTTCATGTAAAAGATTTCGATGCCGGCAGCGATGAGCAGGATGTAGATGAGGGGACTGGCAAACTGGCGCAAAAACAGCCAGACAGGGGAAGCCTTCTTCTTCTCGGGGAGCACGTTCCGCCCGAAGCGGTCCAGGCGCCTCTTCACCTCCGCCTCGTCCAACCCTTCCCGGCCGGAACCCAGGCTTTCCAGGACCGCTTCAGCGGAAAGGGAATACCAGGCGGAAGAAGGCTGGATTGAGGGGTCTTTCCCGTTCACGAATGACTACCTTCGGTAGCGCAGGCCACCGCGCCTGCGAGGGACGGAGTAGGCCGCAGGGGCGGACCCGTTTGTCCGCCCGCCATGTCCGTAGGGGCGCGCGGTTGATTGGTCCGTCATTGCGAGCGAAGCGAAGCAATGACGGCCTTCACGCACCCTGTGCCCTATCGGTCAAACAATATTCCAGGCTCGCGCCACCCCGGTCAGTTCCCCGACGTCCCTGACATCATTCTCCGCCATGTGCTTCTCCAGGCCATCCAGAATATCAATTGTGGCCCGCGGGTTGGTGAAACTGGCCGTCCCCACCTCCACCGCGGCGGCGCCGGCCGCGAGGAACTCCAGGGCATCCCGCCCACACTCGATGCCGCCGCACCCGATCACGGGGACATCAACCGCCCCGGAGACCGAGTACACCTGGTACAGCGCCACCGGCTTGATCGCCGGGCCGGAGAGTCCCCCCGACCCGAACCCGGGCAACCGCCTCTTCTTTGCCAGGTCTATCGCCATGCCCTTCAAGGTATTTATCAGGCACAGCGCGTCAGCCCCTTCCCGGACGGCTGCCCTGGCGATCGACACGATATCGCCCGCGTTAGGGGAAAGCTTGACGATCAGCGGAAGAGAGTTCGCCTGCCGCACCGCGGCGGTCACTCTGGCGGTGAGATCAGGTTTCATGCCAAACTCCATCCCGCCTGACCTCACGTTCGGACAGCTTATGTTCAACTCTAGAGCAGCCACCCCGACCACCCCTTCCAGACTGGAGGCCAGCTTGCGGTATTCGGCCAGCGAACCGCCGGCGATGTTGACGATCACTGGCGTCTTCCATCCGGCCCAGACCGGCGCTTTCTCGCTTATCAGCCGGCCCAAACCGATGTTTTCCAGGCCGATGGAGTTCAGCAGGCCGCAGGGAGTTTCGGCAAGGCGCGGCTGGGGGTTCCCTTCCCTGGCTTTGAGCGTGGTGCCTTTACAGACGATCGCTCCCAGGCGCTGGATATCTATGACTCCCTCGAATTCCTCGCCGTAGCCAAAGGTGCCGGACGCGGCGATGACCGGGTTGCGCAGCCGAAGTCCCCGAGGATGGCGCGGAGCTAGTTGCACTTCAAGATTCAAGAGAAATATCCTGTCTCCAGATGAAGAAACGAATGGCTGTCGGCTACTCGCTACTCGCCACTTGACTGGCATGCTGGTCCGCCTTGCGGACTCTCGCAAAGCGGAGGGGATTGCTTCGCCACGCTCGCAATGACGATCCCTGGCTGCCTGCTACTCACTACTCGCTACTCACTACTCACTACTCGCT
>JACQUA010000194.1 GCA_016210565.1 Chloroflexota bacterium | reverse complement strand
CGTCAGTCTTCGCTCCTGGTCGTGGGGCGCTATGGCATCCACCGTACTGATAATCTGGACATTGGTAGTACTGCGGAAAACCTTCTGCGCCTCGCTCCCTGCCACGTCCTTATCGCCAGCGGAGAGGCGCCACCGCCCGAAGCCACACTATCTCAGGGGGAGGCTATTGCTATTCTCTGGACTCAAGAAGCTGGCAAGAGATTACAGAACGTGCCAGCTTTCGCCCGCGCTATGGCTAAGCGTGCTATCGAAGACTATGCCCGCCGACATGGCTACGCTGAGGTGACGCCGGAGGTCATGACCGAAGCCCGCGGAAAGATGGGGATGTGATGCTCGACCCTTAATTGGGGAAAGTTAGGGAGAAGCAACAATGGCAAAGAGATATAAGGATATTGTGGGCGACGGCGGTTCCGACATTGTCGGCCAGGTTGTGGCACAGAACGAACGCCTCAGGTCCCGGATGTCCCTTATTCACCATAAGGTAGCAGTCATGAGCGGGAAAGGCGGCGTGGGCAAAAGCACCATCACCGTAAACCTGGCGGCTATCCTGGCATCCCGGGGATACCGGGTAGGACTACTGGACGCTGATATTAACGGACCGAATGTCGGGAAGATGCTGGGGGTGAGGAAACAGTCTTTGTCCATGGGTGAGAGCGCCGTTTCCCCCGCACTGGGTCCCCTGGATATCAAGGTCATGTCCATGGACCTGCTTCTGCCCGGGGACAACACGCCAGTTGAATGGGATGCGCTTTCTCAGCAGGATACCTTCATCTGGCGGGGGACCATCGAGGCCGGCGCTTTGAGGGAGTTCCTTGCTGATACCGCCTGGGGGGAGCTGGACTTCCTGTTGATGGACTTGCCCCCCGGACCGTATGCCTTCACTACTCTGACACAACTCATACCTGAGCTAACGGGCGTTGTCGTTACGATACCTTCTGAACTATCGCGTCTGGTGGTCAAGAAATTTATCGTCCTTGCCCAGAAGACAAGGACGCGCCTCGCCGGACTGGTAGAGAATATGGCGGGCTATGTATGCCCGCACTGCGGCAAGCTGGGGGACCTTTTCTATGCCGCCAGCGACGGGGAGAAAGTAGCTCTGGAGATGGGACTCCCGTTTCTGGGAAGAATCCACTTCGACCCGCGGCTCCCCGTTTCCACCGATTGGGGGGTGCCCTTTGTTCTTGAGCACAATGATTCAGCGGCCGGCAAAGCCATTGCTCAGGTGGCTGAGAAAGTGAAAAAGTTTCTCGGAGAGGGGTAAGATGAAATTCCTTTGCGTCAAATGTGATGAGCCTATGCAGTTCGAGGAGACAAAAGGTCCAGACGATGGCTCCATGTCCATTACCTTCCGTTGCCTTGCGTGCGGAAATCGTATAACTCTTTTGACCAATCCGGGGGAGACTCAACTGCTCAGGTCCCTTGATGTACGTGTTGGCAGTCCGCAGCTCCCGCCCGACCCAATGCACCTGGTGAGGAGCACTCTTGTTCGTCAGCGAAACGACGAAGTTCTTGGGCCACAAGAGTGTGCTCCCGAGCCTCCTAAGGGAAAACCGGTTTGGACCGAAGATGCTGAAAAGCGCTTGGAAAATGTGCCGGCTTTAGTCAGGGGCATGGCGCGTAAAGCCATCGAACGATATGCCTTAGAACAAGGTTTCGATAAGATTACTCTTGATGTGATGGACCGTGCCAAACAGCAAAGAGGGTTCTAGCACTACTACGTTAAGTCGTGGTACTGAACCAGCAAGCCAGTGGAAGTGGAACCACGAACGAACACGAAATAGATTCAAAGAAAACCAGTTTTTGCGTTAATTTGTGTTTATTCGTGGTTCAAATTCAAGAAATGACGTAGTAGTACTAGGGATTTCTGGGAAAAGTCAGGCGGTCCCACCGGCAGCCGGTTCTGACGTCAAGCTCAGAGAGAAGGCACCAAGGTGAACACAAACAATCATCTGGAAATTGTTTCCTGGAATCTTACCAGCGGCTGCAACCTTCGTTGTGTCCACTGCTATCTGGATGCGGGCGCAGCTAGCGAAACAGAGCTGGGCACTGAGGAGTGCTACCGGGTCATCGATGAGATGTCTGAGCTGGGAACAGAGATGGTCATCCTCACCGGAGGCGAACCTCTGCTCCGAAAAGATTTGCTTGCCGTCATGCGCCGCTGCCGGGAGCGCGGCATCATGACGGTCCTGGGCAGCAATGGTACTCTCATAGATGATAGCGTGGCGGTTGACCTCAAGGAGGCGGGGCTTCAGGGCGCGAGCATCAGCCTGGACTCCCTTCAATCTGAAAAGCACGATTCCTTTCGCGGTCGGACCGGATGCTGGGAAGGGGCGCTAAATGGAATTCGCGCCTGTTCGAGGCAGGGATTGCCAGTTGTCGTACAGACCACCTTGACTTCATGGAACTATATGGAAGTCCCCGCTCTGATAAACTTTGCCCGGGACCAAGGAGCGACTGCCTTCAACCTCTATTATCTGGTGTGCACCGGCCGAGCTGAAAAGCTGGCTGACATTTCTCCCCGGCAATATGAGGAGAGCCTGGCTGCGCTGCTGAATGCCCAGTCCCTCCACCCTTCCATGATGGTCCGCGCCAAATGCGCTCCACAGATGGTACGCATCGCCCATGAGCGAGGCGTTCCGCATCCCGGCGGTGGCTGCCCTGCCGGCGCCAGCTACCTGAGAATTACTCCAGAAGGACAGGTGACGCCGTGTCCCTATCTCCCTGTACCGGCTGGAAATGTACGCGACACTCCTCTCAAGGATATTTGGGAAAGAGCTGCCATTTTCCAGCATCTGCGAAGTTCCAACCTCCGGGGGAGGTGCGGCGAGTGCAACTACCGAGAAGCATGCACTGGCTGCCGCGCCCGTGCTTTCAGCATGACAGGGGATTATCTAGGAGAAGACCCCTGGTGCCTTTACCAGCCCTGCGTCACTTCTCCTGATTCTTCGGCGTCGGCACACTGGTCGCCAGAGGCCCAGATCAGACTACAGCGCGTGCCTGGCTTTGTCCGGACCAGGGTGAAGATGGCTGTTGAGGTCTATGCCCGCTCCCGACGACATTCCGTGATTACCGCTCAACTCATGGACGAGGTCAGAAACTCCTTTGGAGGTGAGCACATTGGGAAACCAGCGACGCAGCGCAAACTACTCTCCGATTCAGTTGACCACAGGACGTCCTGAAACCCTGGAAGAAACGGGGAACGGGATTCAGACACTATATT
This sequence comes from Chloroflexota bacterium, assembly GCA_016210565.1. Lineage (GTDB taxonomy): Bacteria > Chloroflexota > Dehalococcoidia > JACQUA01 > JACQUA01 > JACQUA01. Next base: position 17,729 of record JACQUA010000194.1, on the reverse strand, counting down.
AACCCATTTTGTGCATGCGCTATTAGGATGGTTCACTTTTCCCCGCCCCCGCAGGCTAAAGGACCTGCGGCTACGCCCCGCCCAAAGCCATGCATAATTTGGCATTAATACTCTGTAAAAAGGAAATATCGTTTGCCCTCGGTTGCTTGGGAAGGGTCGATAAACGGACGCCGGCAGCCCTCCAGTTGTATTTTCGCTTCCTCAAAATCGCCTTTGGTGGCGCGCTGGAGAATCTGCTCCTCAAGTACAGCAATTAGCATTCTCAGGCATTTCTTGAGAAGCTCGTCCTGAACTTTTTGTCTTTTCTCTCTCATCATGGCCCCGAGAGACCTCCGCTTGACTCATCCCCAGCTTAACCCTGGCCCTTCAACGCTCCATCCCAGGTCGAAGATCCGGAACAACTGAATCTCATGCTTCAGTTTCTCATGCTACTTGTGCCTTTCCCTGTCTCCTAACCCCTTAGTTTCTGCTTTTCAGCTTGCATGGCTTCCCTGAGTAACTCCAGTTGTCCTTGCAGGTCACTGGTCTCAGCAATCTTGGCTTCTATCTCTTTCCGGACTATCCCAGCTCCCAGCGTACAAGGTCAGCAAGAGAAAGACCGGGTTCAGCATTGAGCAGTCCATCGTATAGTTCCTGCCAGACCCTGAAAGAAGTCGTGAGTCCTGAGCCCTGAGTCTTGGGTCCCGAGTCGTGAGTCTTGAATCTTGGAATCGTATTTGCATCCCCACGATGCATTAGACAAGAATAGGGCATTTGTCCTGCCATATTCGGCCATTATCGGGATGGGAGTGAGGATGTTTGTTACATAGAATATAGAAGGTGGTCCGAAACTGGCCCCCAGGACGAGAGGAGTTTGGCCCCTCCTACTCGGCTTACGAGGTTGGTCTCCGGGCCACCGAACAGACCCCCCTGAATGGGAGGACGCCGGAGTTCATCTGGAGTAATTCCGCGGCAAGCGGCCAGGTTCCTCCTACAAAGGCAAGGGGCAGCATCAGGAGGAACATAAACTGTGGCCCAGGAGAACGTATCTGAAGTCATGCTATTGGATGGAGCGCGAATGCTACTGTCCACGGTTCTCGCGGGGATAATGGGTTTCCTCAAGGAGCAAAACATACCCATTAAGGATTGGGTCTGCTATACAGGCGAAAAACTCGCGGACTCGATGGGTCGCCTCGAGGGTAAGGGGGCCGATCTGGCGATGCGGCGACTGCTGGTTCTTCAAATACTGCCGGCGGGATCTCAAGTTGTCGTGGGGGTGTTCACCGCAGAGAAGGCCGAAGTCACCGTGACGCCGCTGCCCAGCGGGGCCGTTCTGGGGAAGTTCCGCACCAACCCGGGGGAACTTCTGCGGACCTTTGGTATCACTCTGAAAGACTTCGAATCTATCCACGGCCTGTACGGGCCGGCGATGGCAGCCATCGGATTGCACCTCGAACACCGGCTTGCAGGCGGTCAAGAGGTAGTTAGTCTGGTGCAAGCGTCAGGTGGTAGTGCGCCAGATCCCTGCGGGGGGGCGGGAAAACCATAGACGCTTTGTCCGGGGGGGATTCCCCGGCGTTCTCTTCGCCAAAAAGGTGACACTGTGTTGTACTTCCGGCTGCCAGGTCAGTTTGCTCAACGAGGTCTAGGCCTCAAATCCGTAACGAGCTTGGTTCCTCACCTGTGGGCATTCCGCCAGCCTATGCCGCGGCTTGCGGTTCCAGCTTTACCTTCCGGCCCATGGATTCGAGACGTTCTAGCAGACTTCGCTTCAAAGCTTCGGGATCAAGGGAGTCAAAGAAGTGCTCGCAGGAGCAGGCGCGGTTATGCCTCCCATCCGGGTGGGTTCACCGGTAGACGCCGTAGTCGCGGGTGAAGTCAACCATGGCCCTGACGTTTTCCGGACGGGCTTCATCGGGGATGCCGGTAGCCCCGTCCATCATGTAGCCGCCGTTTTTGCCCGCCACGTCAATCAGCTTTTTGCAGAAGGCCCTGACTTCACCGGGCGAACCGGTGCACAGCAGCGAAGCGGGCACGTTGCCCCGCAGGCAAACGCGGTCACCCAGGACCTCCTTGGCCCGGAAAAGGCTGGTGTGTTCGAATTTGTAGATGGCCTTGCCGGGGGGAATATCGGCAATGATTTCCAGGCGCGAATCGTAATGGCCTTCGAAAAAGAGGAAAGGTATCAGGCCGTGGTCTATCAGCGCTATAGTCAACCGGCGCAGGGTCGGCCAGTAGAACCTCTTGAACTGTTCCATAGACATGAAGCCTTCCGCGCCTTTGTGCAACGGTATGAAGACCACCGGCAGGTCCGATCTGGCGACCGAGCTCACTACCGTTTCGAGAGTGATGGCCATGACTTTCTCCAGGGCCTGGAGCAGTTTGTCGGGCCTCTGGTACATGTCGAGCATGATGCCCCTGGTGCCCCGGAAGTAGTCCCCGATATGGTCGAAAGGCGCCAGCGCCCGCCCGCTCTGAGAAGGCGGGAAGCCGAGGCCTTCCATGTCCCTGGCGTAGCGTTGTGACCGCTCCCGCATAATCTTCTCGGCCGCCGCGGCCCCGGCCAGGGCCTGCACCATGCGGACCACCTCGGGGCTGCCCAGCACCGACAGGGCGGTGAGGGTGCGGGAGGACTCCAGGGAGCTGAGGCGGGGAAACTGCTTCAGAGGCTCGAGGGTCCCAAAGATGCGGGGCAGGTGATATCTCAAGATGTAGTCTGAAGGGTCGAAGAGGAAGGCATCGTACTCCTCAGGCTTCATGTATTCGCCTTCCACAAACTGGTAGGAATGCTGCGGCGCCACCCCGTGACCCGGCCACCGGTACTGCTTCGTGTCCATGGCCTCGAACAATGGACCGAGACCGATGCTCCGGTAGGGGGTGTTATAGAGGTCGGGCTGGATATCCACGGTGAACCGCTTCCAGGCCATTTCGAGGCCTTCATAGTCGAACATGGCCTGCCGGGCGGTCATCCCGGCCGCGTTAGTGGGGAAGAAGTGGTGGGTGGGTACCAGCGGGACGCGGTCGGGCGCTTTGAGTTGTATGGCGTCCTGGACCCTCTTGAGTCTTTCCCGGTAGAGTTCTCCCGGGGATTGGGTGGCTTCATTCATTTCGGACCAAATAGCTCTTTCTTGATGTCCACGTCTTTCAAGCTGTCGAAGGCGAACTCCTCCGACCGGGCATCAAAGACCTTCACTCCCGGCTGCCTCATTTCCCACGGGTTGAGGAAATCGGTAGGCACATCGAGCCTGGCGCTCTGCTGCTTGACGGACTGCGCGAACAGGGTCTGGCCTTCCTTGCTCAGGAGCCAGTTGAGGAATACCCGCGTCGCCCCGGGGTGGGCGGGCTTTCTGAAAACGACCAGGTTACCCCAGCCGCCAGTGAGGAAGCCGCCTTCCCTGGGGGAATATTCGAAGACCTGGACTCCTGCCTTCTGGGCTTCGTTGAGGAGGCCGCCGGCGCCAATGGCGACCCAATGCTTCCCCTGCACCAGGGATTGCACCAGCAACTGCAGATCGCGGGTTACGGTCAGGTCCTGCCTGGCGAACTGCCTCAGCCAGTCGATTCCCATGACCCTCAGTCCGATGGTGGAGACCCACTGGTTACCCGCGCCGGGGATAGTGGGGTCGCTCACAATTATCTTGCCCTTCAGCCTGGGCGACAGCAGGTCCTGGTAGGACTGCAGCTCTTCCTTCGAGATTAAACCGGCGTTGTAGGACAGTCCTGACTGCACATAGGCCGAAAAAGTCAACACCATGCCGTCTTTATCGGCGAAGGGCAGCTTTCCTTCAAACCAGGTCTTTGGGTCCTTGACATCAGGCATTACGAGAAGGGGTTCGACGGGTTGGGGCAGGCCTGCCGGTTTGAGGTCGACGAACATGGTGGTGGCGCCCGAGATGTAGATGTCCGTCAGGTTCAGGCCGGCCCGGTTCTCCTGGATGGCTTTCTGGGCCAGTTGGGAACCCTGGCCGACCACGAAGTTGAGGGTGATCCCGTATTTCGCCTTCATTTCATCGGCGAATTGTTGCCGGTAAGAAACGGGGATTCCCGGCCCCATCATGACGACCAGTTCACCCTCTTTTCTGGCGCCGGCCACGAGCGTGGCCCACTCCCCTTCCCAACCAGCCGCGGCCGGCGACGCAGCCGCGGGGGTCGTTTTCGCGGGCGAAGGCGTGGTCACCGGCGAGGCCTGGCCGCAGCCGGCGCTGGACAGGCCGGCGAGGAACACGGCAGATAACAACAGTGGGACAACCACGTTTCTCATCATTTTGATTTTCTCCTGCTGTGTTCGGAGCTCTACAACTGGACGACCACTCACACACCACTGAGAAGTGGGGACCTGATTCCAAGGTACGGTGCCGTCGGTGACTCCGGACTGCATATATGCTAATCTAAGCCGTCCGCTCAGTCAAGTTCCGGCAGACCCGCGCTGCAACTCAGATACCCAGAAACCCGTGGCGGCACCCCTCGTCCCGACGCGTCGGGATCCGGGCCTTGTCGGTTAACCGGGCATGACCCCGACAAGCCGGGGTCATTACGGCGCCGGGACATTCCGCTGCAAAACTGAGATGGGGGTTGTCAGCCGTCAGCGGCCATGCGTGACGGTTACCTGCTCTTGAAGTCGTCTTCGAGATGGAAGAGGATGCTCAGGTCAACATCGGCGCTGGTCTTCTTCCCGACCTCGAAAGGGTTGTCCATATCCTTTATCAGCAGCAGGAGGCTGATAAGCACAAAGGCGGTGGCGCTATAGAGCAGCAGCCCTTCCAGAAACGGCCCCATCTGGATGAACAATAATACCAGCAGGACGGCCCCGGTAGCGATGATGGCGATATGATAGGCGGCGGCGATGAAGCTCGTTTCCATGATGACCTGGATGCGGTGGCAGGTCTTGTCTGTGGTCGTGAGCTCGTTGCGCATCCTGGCGATGAGAGGTGGGGGTGCTCCGTCCTGGGCCATCCGGTAGATATCCTCGTCGACGGCCGCTATAGCCAGGTCTATCTCAGCAGATTTCCGGTCGTTGCTTTTGAAACTCTCGATGACCGTGTGAAGCAGTTCTTCGAGTCGCCCCTGGAGGCCCGGGGTGAGACCGGCGTCTTTCAGGTTGGGGACGCGGCTGTCCCGGAAGAGGCTCTTGATAGAACCGGCGAGGTCGCCCGGTATCTTTTCGCTTTCCTTGAAATCGGCCAGGGTGCCGGTAAAGATAATGGCGATGGTGAAGATGACGCCGGCGATCAAGGCCGTGATGACAGGACTGGCGGATACGACGTCCAGGTCGAGGAGGTGCACGGCGAGTTTGACCAGCACCAGCATGGCTATAATCGCCGCTGATCTGAGAATGAGCGCGAATTTGCCCATGGGAAATGCCTTTCGGACTGTTCAGGGATTAAAAATGTATATATTGTAGGCGAAAAGGCAGTCTTGTTCAATGGGACGAGAGGATTGCTGCCGGCTGTAGCCGCGCCCTTTACGGGTGCGCCGGCGCGCCAACACGATCCCCGCCCCCGCAGGCGTAAAGCCTGCGGCTACGCCCCGACGACATGTCAGCTTGACCTCCCCGGCTCTTTCCCTTTACAATTCACCTATGAACACAAGAAGTCTGACTATCAACGTAGCCATATTGTTGGCCCTTGTCCTGTCATTGGGGCTGGCCGTGGTGGGCGGCCCACCGGCCTCCGCACAGGGGGGCAAAGGACCCACCGCCTTCAAGAACGTCAAGCTCTGGGTCTACCCGGAGTACGACGACCCGCGGCTCCTCATGATGCTGGAGGGTAAGATTGTGGGTGCGGACCCTCCGGCCACGGTCAGGTTCCTGGTGCCGGCAGCGGCCCAGATGTTCTCTGCCGGCTCCATGGACGCCCAGGGGAAGTACAGCGGGGGACCGCCGCGAAGGAAGCCTTCGGACATTCCGGGCTGGGATGAAATCAGCTATGAGGTCAAGACCGACACCTTCCGGGTGGAATATTACGATCCCATTGTGCCCGCACAGCCGGACAAGAAGATCATTTACGAGTTCCGATCGCTGTATCCCATCAGCGATCTCCGCGCGGCGGTGCTGGAGCCGCGTAACTCCAGCAGTTTCAGCATCACTCCCGCGGAGCATTACAGGGCTAGTGTGGAAGGGATGATCACCCGGGACTACGATTTTCGCGACCTCGACATTACGCAGCCTCTTCGTTTCGAGTTCAGCTACACCCGCACCGATACGAGTCCATCGGTCAAGGACCCGGTGCTGAGCTCAACGGGGGACGCTGCCTCGGGAAGCCCGATGACGGTCATAGGCATCCTGGCGGGCGTGGCTTTTGTGCTGGTTTTCGGGTTTGCCCTGCTTTCGAGGTCCAGGGGCCGGAGGGGGACGCGGCAGCAATTAAGATATGCCGAAGCCCGGGCCGGGCGTTCCGCGGAACGCCGCGCCGCCGCGCCCCGGCCTTCAGGGGGCAAGGTCGACCGCCGTCCCATCCAAGCCGGGACACAGAAAAGACAGAACCGTTTTTGCCGCCAGTGCGGTCAGCCCATGGAAGGCCCGTCCAACTTTTGCCCTTCGTGCGGCGCGAAGCAATAGTGCCTACGTAGGGTGGGTGAAGCGAGCAGACACTACCTACCCGGTTGGCCAGTCATTCCTGCGACAAGACGGACTGGCTGGCATCCGTTTGGACTGCGAGCGCAACCCACCGTTAGGGGGGCGGGGGACACGATGGTGGGTTCCGCGCCGCAAACCGGCGACGGTCTCCAAGCGGGGCAGGCTGTGGGGGCGCTTCACCCACCCTACGGCTATCTTCCTAGGGGGTGGTGGCGTTCACGGTTACGGTGAACTGGTAGGCGCCGACGGCTATGTCCGGGTCGAGGTTGAGGAAGATATCGAAAGGCCGGGCCTGTCCGGGCACGAGATTGGGACTGATCAGGTTGCGCAGGTCGTAGGGGTAAATCTGGGTTGATCCCTTTGCCAGGTCATCCGTGGTGTTGAAGAGTCCGAAGACTGTCCCGCTGGTGAGGTTCTTGATGTATACCCGGACCGTGCCGGTGACGCCGGGCTTGAGTTCGCCGAAGTTCAGCGTGGTGACCGGCACGGTGGCCGCCCCATCGGAATAGAAGCCCAGGGCCCCTTCGGGATTGGCCTGTAGATTTACCGAAAACGCCGCCGGAACGGTCTTGCTGGCCGATACGGCTGCCCAGGCCACTCTTCCCATCATCACTGCTAACGCCACCGCCAGCAGCAGGACCGCCACCCACCCGTGATATCCAGGCAAACGCCTCATCTGGCGCCCCCGGTCCCGTAGTTTACGCCGGCCAGGGTCAGGTCGAAAATATCCAATATGCCATCCGGGTTGAGGTCTGCCAGGCGGAAGCGCGGTGGAGCGGTGTTGAAGTTGGCGGTTATCAGCGCCAGGTCAAGGATATCTACGACGCCGTTGGCGTCGATGTCTCCCCGCAATGACGATGCTGTTTGAGGGACTACCACGACAAAGGCAGACACGGGCTTATTCACTTCCACATGGGCTGCTCGGGCAACGTTGCCAATGAGAGCCATAAGGGCCAGCATTACCACTGACGGAAACACGCCGGACGCCAGCCTATCACCAAACATCGCTTGTACCATGCCTGGCGGCAATCCGCAGGATTTCTTCCCGATTCTCTTTGAGGAGTTCCTGAATTCCCATGGTGCGTTCCCGCCTTCGATGCACCATAGTAGCAGCAGGCGGCGAGGCTGTCAACCGGCGGGGAAGGTTAGAAGGTTGGAAGGTTCATAGGGTTCATTGAGTTATTGAGTTATTGAGTTCCCCACAATCCCCTGGGGGGTGGAATCTTGAATCTGCAATCTCTAACCCGGACGAGCCGGAGCCAATCAGCGTTGATAATCCAAACCACGAATAAACACGAATATACACAAATAGTCTTCCCCGTTCCAGTACGGGTTCACCGAATTGGCAACGATTCCCCGTCCCGGCCCTTTGCAGATTATTTCGTGTTCATTAGTGTTTATTCGTGGTTCCGTCTTTTTCTTTCCATTTTTTGCACGATTCGACGGTTAACGGAGTAATCTGCAATCTGCCATCTGCCATCCCCTAGGGCACTCCCCGGTAGCGGTTGGTGATGGGCAGGCGGCGGTCTTTGCCGAAGGCGCGCGGCGTGATCTTGATGCCGGGCGCGGCCTGGCGCCGCTTGTACTCGTTGCCGTCAATCATCTGGATGACCTTTTTCACCATCTCTTTGTCATACCCCCGGGCCAGGATCTGGGCGATGTCCTGGTCCTCTTCCACATAGGCTTCGAGCAGGGGGTCGAGGATTTCATAGGGGGGCAGGGTGTCGGTATCTTTCTGGTTGGGGCGCAGCTCGGCGGAGGGGGGCTTGGCGAAGACGGATTGCGGGATGATTTCCCTGCCGGCCCGGGCGTTGCGGTAGCTCGCGAGCTTGTAGACCATGGTCTTGGGCACGTCCTTGATGACGGCAAAGCCGCCGGCCATGTCCCCGTACAGGGTGCAGTACCCGGTGGCAATCTCGCTCTTGTTGCCCGTAGTAAGCACCAGCCAGCCGAACTTGTTGGACAGCGCCATCAGGAGGTTGCCGCGGATGCGGGCCTGGATGTTCTCTTCGGCGACGCCGGAGGGGGTATCCTTGAAGGACTCTTCCAGGGAAGAGAGGTACGTCTTCAAGATGTCAGTGATGGGGATCAGCCTGAGGGGAATGCCCAGGTTCTTCGCCAGCGCCGCCGCGTCGTCGTAGGCGCCCTGGGAGCTATAGGGCGAAGGCATGGCCACCCCCACCACGTTTGTCTTGCCCAGGGCGTCGGCGGCGATGGCGGCCACCAGACTGGAATCAATCCCGCCGGAAAGGCCGATGACAACCTTTTTGAAGCCATTCTTGTGCACATAGTCCCTGGCGCCCAGGACCAGGGCCGAATAGACCTCGGCGATGACGTCGTGCTGATAGGCTTCATGTTTGGCCAGGGGGCGCTTCGCGGGGGAAATGCTCTCGGCGGAGACCATGACTTTGGGCGTGGGGATATGGCCGTTTTCATGGAGGAAACGCTCTTTGCGCAGTCGCGGGGCGTGAAGCCGGGCGCGAAAGACGTTTTCGATGTCCAGGTCGATCATGAGCAGGTCTTCTTCACAGGTCTTGCCTTCAGCGAGGAGTCGGCCCTGCTCGTCGTAGACCATGCTGCCGCCGTCGAAGACCAGCTCGTCCTGGCCCCCCACCAGGTTGACATAGGCCACGATGACCGTATGGTCGCTGGCCCTGGTGGAGATCATCTTGTGGCGCAGCTCGCACTTGCCGGCATGGAAGGGCGAGGCGTTGATATTGACAATCAACTCGGCGCCGGCGTTTACCTGCCCGGCAGCAGGCCCGGCAGGGTACCAGATGTCTTCGCAGATATTGACCCCGACGTTGACGCCGGCAATCACGTGGACGGGCCACTCGTGTCCTTCCACAAAGTAGCGGTCCTCGTCGAAAACGCCATAGTTGGGCAGGAAGGTCTTGCGGTAGCTACCGACGAGCTTGCCGTCCCAGATAATGGCGGCGGAGTTGTAGAGGTCTGTCTGGGGCTCGGCGAATCCCACCACCGCGCCTATGCCCTGCGTGCCCTTGACGATCTGCTGCAGGCAGGATACGTTGTCTTTGATGAACTGTGGTTTGAGCAGCAGGTCTTCCGGGGGATAGCCCGTCAGCGCCAGCTCGGGGAAAGCCACCAGGTCCACGTGGCTGGCCCGGGCGGCACCGATGAAGCTCAGAATCTTTTCGGTGTTGGCTTTGAGGTCGCCCACGGCGGGATTGATCTGGGCCAGGCCAAGTCTGAACCGGCGCATTCGTGAGTCCTGAGTTCTGAGTCGTGAGTCTGGAGTCTCGGTGCGGGGCTACTGGCTACTCACTACTGTTTTCTACAGCAGCGGCAGATACCGTTTGAGCTCGTAGTCCGTCACCTGGGTGCGGTAGCGGTCCCACTCGATCTTCTTATTCTGGATAAAGCTGAAGAACACGTGGTCTCCGAGGGCCTCGCGGACCAGTTTGCTTTGTTCGGTGAGCATAACGGCTTCGTAGAGGCTGCCGGGCAAGGTGTTGATGCCGCGGGATTTCCTCTCTTCTTCAGACATCTCGAAGACGTTCTGCTCCACGGGCTGAGGCGGTTGGAGTCCCTTCTGGATGCCTTCGAGGCCGGCGGCCAGCATCACGCTGAAGGTGAGATACGGGTTGCAGGCCGGGTCTGGCGACCGGTATTCGATGCGGGTGCTCTTTTCTTTTCCCGGCTGGTATTCGGGGACCCGGATCAGGTCGGAACGGTTCCTCCTGGCCCAGGAGAGGTAGACAGGGGCCTCGTAGCCCGGGACCAGCCGCTTGTAGGAGTTCACCCACTGGCTCGTGATGGAAGTGATCTCAGGCGCGTGCGCCAGCAATCCGGCGAGGTAGCATCTGGCGATCTTCGAAAGGTGCAGCTTGTCGTTCTTGTCGAAGAAGGCGTTCTTGTTTCCCTTGAAGAGGGACTGGTGAACATGCATGCCGCTGCCGTTGACGCCGAAGATCGGTTTGGGCATGAAAGTGGCGTAGACGCCGTGTTTCTGGGCGACTTCTTTTACCACGATGCGGTAGGTCATGACGTTATCGGCCATGGTCAGGGCATCCGTATAGCGCATATCGATCTCGTGCTGGCTGGGGGCCACTTCATGGTGGCTGTATTCGATCCCTATGCCTACGGACTCCAGCATCAACACTGTCTCCCGCCTCAGGTCCATCGCGGCGTCCAGAGGGGTCATATCGAAATAGCCGCCCTGGTCGAGGAGTTGTGTCCCTTCCGAGTTCTGGAAATAGAAATATTCCAACTCCGGACCGACGTAGAAGGTGTAGCCCAGGTCGGCAGCTTTCTGGAGGTTCTTCTTCAGGACCCCCCGAGGGTCGCCTTCAAAAGGCTTGCCTCCCGGCATCAGCACGTCGCAAAACATCCTCGCTACCCCGGCGTGGTCGGTAGGGCGCCAGGGCAGTAGGGTAAAGGTGGTGGGGTCGGGCATGGCCACCATGTCGCTCTCATCGATGCGGGCAAAACCCTCGATGGAAGAGCCATCGAAGCCCATACCGATTTCCAGCGCCCCTTCCAGTTCCTCCACAGTGATGGAGAAGCTTTTCAAGAAGCCCAGGATGTCCGTGAACCACATCTTGATGAATTTGATTTCTTTTTCTTTGCATTTTTTTAGAACAAATTCTTTGGCCTTGTCCCGGTCGTTTCTGGGTGTTGTCACGAGAGTTCTCCTTATCTTGATCGGAAATAGGCTGTCACCCTGTCCCGACGTGTCGGGATCGTACCCGCCCCGCGGAAAGATTCTTCGACTTCGACTCGTCCCGATAGCATCGGGACTCGTCTTCGCTCAGAATGTCAGACTTGCTAATAATACCACAAAAAAAGCCCGCGGGGCAGGCTGGCTCCACACAGCCTACCCCGCGGGCAATCCCCAGGTGTAGTCAGTTTTCGGTTTTGAGTGGGGTGTTCCGTAGCCGCACCCTTCACGCGTGCGCGAAAACTACAGTCCGTGTTTACAGGTCGAAATACAGGTGGAATTCGTAGGGGTGCGGCCTGATGGCCAGTTGCAAATGGTCTGCCAGGCGGTCTTCGATGATCCTTTCGATAGCGTCATCGGGGAATATCGGCTTCAGGTAGGCGTGGTCCTCTTCGAGGCACTGCGCCGCTTCCTTCAGGCTTCCGGGAAGCTCTCCAACTCCGAGTTCCCGGCGCCGCTGCGGGCTGAGCTTGTAGATGTCCTCGTCAACGGGGCTGCCGATATCGATCTTGTTCTTGACGCCGTCCAGTCCGGCAGCCAGGATGGCCGCAAAGCACAGGTAGGGGTTGGCGGAGGGGTCCGGCGTCCTGAATTCCAACCGTTTCCTGCCCTTGTTGCTTGGTCCCTTCTGGTAGACCGGGACCCTGACGTTGGCGGAGCGGTTGCGGCGGCTCCAGGCGATGAAGACCGGGGCTTCGTAGCCGGGAACGAGCCTGCGGAAGGAATTGGTAGTTGGGTTGGTGATGGCCGTGAGGGAGCGGCTGTGTTTCATCAGGCCGCCGCCGAAATACTTGGCGAGCTGGCTGAGTTCCGCGTAGGGCTCCTTCGGATCGTAGAACAGGTTGTCATCGCCCTTCCACAGGCTGACATGCACGTGCATGCCCGAGGCGTTGTCCATGAAGACGGGCTTGGGCATGACGGTAGCGATCATGCCTTTCTGGGCGGCCAGGTTCTTGATCACGAACTTGTAGGTCATCACATTGTCGGCCATTTTGGTCAGGGTATCGCGGTACATGTCGATCTCGCACTGGCCGGCCGTGGCTACCTCGTGGTGGTGGGCGTCGCACCGGACGCCGAAACGGTCTCCCAGGGTGGTGGCGCATTCACTGCGGTAGTCCATAAGGGTGTCCTGGGGGGTGGCCGGGAAATAGCCTTCTTTGAACCTGATGGGATACCCCGGACCGCCATTCCAGGCCGCCTCTTTGGACTCGATGCTGTAGCTGGTACCCTTGTAGGGTTCCATCACGTCCCAGTGGACCTTGTCGAAAACGAAGAATTCGATTTCGGGGCCCCAGATGGAGACGCCCAACCCCATCTCTTTGACCACTTCTTCTGCCTTTTGGGCTATGGCCCTTGGGTCCCTGGAAAAACGGCCCTGCCCGAAACCCCACAGGACATCGCAGATCATCCGGGCGGTCTTGATGTGGTCCGGAATCCACGGGATGACGGCGTAGGTGGCCGGGTCAGGGCGCAGCATCATGTCCGATTCCTGGATTTCCACAAAGCCCCGGATAGAGGAACCGTCCAGCTTGGGAACACCTTCCGTGAAGGATTCCGGCTCCAACTGGTCGATGGGGATGGTGACGTGTTGTAAGCGGCCGGGCAGGTCGGTAAACTGGAGGTCAATGTACTTGACCTTGTCCCGCTTTATTGCCTCAAACACCTCATCGCCGATTCTCGTCTGTGGTTTGGTTTTTCCCTTTGCTGCGGAAACAACCATGCGTGTGAGCTCCTTTTCGTTAATACACCCGGGGGATTTTTCTCAGTATTTCATGCCGTCGCCGGGAGGCGTGGCCCCAGGCTTTAGCCCTGGGGGTGAGTGAAGCAGCCACCCGGACCGGCATGAAACGGATTGAAGCCGATTATGCCTGGACGGGGTGGGGTGTAGTGCGCGGCTTTGGCCTTGCCAGGGTGGTCGTGGTCCCAACCCGCCAAGCTGAAGCTGTGCAGCACACCCCCGCGACGCCTGGGCATAATCCGGGATTGTTCTATTCCTGGGATTCAGCCCGGCGGGGCGATCTCAGGGGCAACGCAGCCCAGGCCACCACCTGCGCCAGGAAAGCCAGGCCGGCGATTAATAGTTCGAAACTCATTGCTGTCCTCCTTTTGGCTTGTTCCGCAGGCCCTCTCTTGGCCGGGCCTGCCTCTGGCCGGGTAATCCGCCAGATCTTTTGTTATGCGCATAGTCTACAGAGGACATGTTTCCAAAATATTACGACGGTGTGAAATCTTGGTAATAATCATCCCAACGGGCTATTGATAGGCCGGTTCGCCGTGCTGGCTGAGGTCGAGTCCGCCTGTCTCGTCGTCAGCGGGTACGTTGAGGCCCATGGTCCGGTCCAGGACTTTCAGAATAACAAAAGTAGCCGCGAAGGAATAGGCTGAGGTGGCAGCGATGGCCAGAAGCTGTATTAAGAGCTGGCCGGGATTTCCGGCCAGCAGGCCGTTGGGCCCCGTGGGATTGACCAGGGTAGTGGCGAAGATGCCCGCCGCCAGCATTCCCCAGATGCCGCCAATGCCATGGCAGCCGAAGACGTCCAGGGAATCATCGAAGCCGAGCTTGCCCCGAAGCTGGCAGGCCAGGAAACAGAAGAGCCCGCCCCCCAATCCGATCAGCAGAGCGGCCGCCGGCTCGACATATCCCGAGGCCGGGGTCACCGCGGCCAGTCCCACCACCCCTCCGGAGACCGCGCCAATGGCGCTGGGTTTGCCGCCCCGCCACCAGCTCAGGGTCATCCAGGTCAGGGCGCCCATAGCCCCGGCCGTGTTGGTCGCGACGAACGCGCTGACCGCGAGCGCTCCCGAAGCCAGGGCGCTGCCGGCGTTGAAACCAAACCAGCCGAACCAGAGCATGCCCGCCCCCAGGATTATGAAAGGCACGTTGTGCGGGCCCATGGCCTCCCTGCGGAAACCAAGTCGGTCCTTGAAGGTGAGCGCGGCGACGAGGGCGGCTATTCCCGAACTGATGTGGACCACCGAACCGCCGGCGAAATCAATAGCGCCCAGGTTGCGGAGCCAGCCCCCGGCGCCCCAGACCCAGTGGGCGATGGGGTCATAGACGAACGTGGTCCAGAGAAGGATGAAAATCATGAAGGTCTTGAATTTCATCCTTTCGGCGAACGCTCCCGTGACCAGCGCAGGCGTGATGATGGCAAACATCAACTGGAAGGCCATGAAAGCCTGGTGGGGGATGGTGGGGCCGTAATCGGGGTTCGCCTCCAGTCCCACTCCCCGGAGTCCGGCCCATTCCAGGCCGCCGATTATCCCGACCCTGTCCGGGCCAAAAGCCAGGCTATAGCCGAAAAGCACCCATTGCACACTGATCAGAGCCACGATGATGTAGCTCTGGAAAATGGTGGCGGTGGCGTTCTTGCGGCGCACCATACCGCCGTAAAAGAAGCCCAGCGCCGGCGTCATCAAGAGCACCAGCGCTGAGGAAGTCAGCACCCAGGCAGTATCGCCCGCGGATATGTTCAAGGTGGTATTCTGTCGGCAGGTCAGCCTTTTCCCCCTTTGGAAAAGGGGGATTAAGGGGAATTCAGGATGGCGGTGTACCCTGACCCAAAGAGTATATAGGGGAAATGTTTCGAAAGTGTTACGGAAATATCAAATGTTGCCCGACAGTCTCCAAAGTCCGCGGGCGACGAGACGAGGGCCGGGAGAGAAGTGAAGACGGATGTTAGCCGTTGGAAAAGGCCCGGGCGGGCGCCGGGCCGGGATCGGTCTGAGCAATGAAGAACCTGGCAGCGACCCGTGGCGCTTCCACTTGACCCACCATCATGGCGGGCACACAGCCTGAGGTGAGAAGTCGAACATGCGGGCTGTGGTGCAGCATTGCGGTGCGATTTGTTGGTCGTGTGGGAAGAGAGGTGCAGGCTTCTCCGACCGAACGGAGGGCAAACCCGTCTTGGGCGCAGGCCGGGATGTTAGAGTTGCCAGACCCTGGACAGGCTTTCTCTGAATAGCTGATCGAGTGGCTCGCTCGATGAGGTGGTCTTATGACCGGCAATTTCGCGATGCTCCCAACGTTCGAGTTCACTTTCGACAAACTCACTGATGGTCGCAATTCTTGGGCCCCGGGCCAACTCCACGCCCGAACGTTTGGCTGCAAGGAGGCGGTCGATCTCTGTCTTGAGTTTGGGCTCGGTGATGAGTTGGCTGACGAGCACATTGAAGTCCGTCGGGACAATGCCCAATCTCCTGTCAATCCATTCCATCGCCAGAATCGGACGAAGAACGTAGAAGTACTTCTTGACCCAAACTTCGTCGCCTTTCAGGTATTCTCGGAAGTTGCCGCGGGCCATGTGCAAATAATGATAAAGGCAGGCCGTCGGGGAGCAATACCGGGCGGCAAGTTTACGCATCTCCGCGACCACCCCGTATTTTTCCAGATAGACGATAGGCGAACCGATCCATTCTAACAGTGGCGGGTTGGACTTGCGGAGAAGCCGCAGGGCCTTCTTCAAGTCCCATCCGTTGATGTCTAGCCCCTGGTTGACGGGGCGCTCGATCACATCGCTCTTCTCGTCAATCGACAGATACCACTCTGCCGGACGGACGTACATAAAGCGCACATCATAGTCACTGTCCGTCGACGGGAAACCCCAGGCCCGGCTGCCTGACTCACAGGCATAGACAATCCTGACGTTCTCGGTGGTCTCTATCTGGGTCAGACGATCAGATATGGTCTCTGCCACGGCCTCACGCTCCCGATTCAGCGGACCACCGGGAGCGGGGTGCCCAACGTGCATTCATACCCGCATTCTACACACAAACCGGCTGGAGAGGCAACAGTGTGGGGTAGCGGGGGCAACGGGCGACGCAGGATTAAGCGCAGGCGGTTGGGGGGATACGGGGAGGCTGGGCGGACCGCCACGTCCCCTGCTTGCTATCAATACCCTTTCCCGTTCCCGGACGAACGGTGGGTTACGCTCGCACAGTGGAGCCAAGCCGGGAAGTTCGTCCTGGCATCCTTTGCCCGAAGAACAGCCCGTGGTGTGTCTGTTCGCTTCACCCACCCTACGTCATCTCAGCGCTCTCTGCGGTGAAAGCGTCCCCTTTTTGCCGGCGTTACCGGATGCCGCATTCATTGCGTTTGTATTAGATCGCCCCTTCGCCCCTTTCACCGGTGCGGACCCGGACGACTTCGAGGACCGGGGTTATGAAGATTTTCCCGTCTCCGATGACCCCGGTGCGGGCGGCGGCCAGAATGGTGTTGACCGCTTTTTCCCGGTCCTTGTTCTTGATGACCAGTTCCAGTTTGACCTTGGGAAGCATATCGATGCTGACTTTTTCTCCCGTGCGACCGGTGTGCGTCACGCCCTTCTGGACGCCCCGGCCGGTCACGGTCACGACGTTAAGGCCGATGAAGCCCTCGGCGGCCAGGGCGTTCTTGACCGCCTCCAGCTTTTCAGGTCGGAGTATGGCTTCTATTTTTTCCATGCTGTTCTCCTCTTACGAGTAAGATCGTTCGCCGTGCTGGCTGACATCGAGGCCGGTCTGCTCGTCATCCGGGGGCACGTTCAGCCCCATCGTCTTGTCCAGGATTTTGAGCAGGATGAAGGTCACGATAAAAGAGTAGGCCCAGGACACGGCGACGGCCAGGATCTGCACCAGGAACTGCTTCGGGTTGCCCGCGAAAAGTCCGTTGGCGCCGGCGGCGTTGACCGCGGTGGTGGCGAAGAGGCCGGTAGCGAGAGCCCCCCAGGTGCCCCCGATGCCGTGGCAGCCCCAGACGTCCAGGGAATCATCGAAGCCCTTTTTCGCCCGGAACTGGCAGGCCAGGAAGCAGAAGAGGCCGGCCCCGAGCCCGATGAGGATGGCCGCGGGCGGCTCAACGTAGCCGGAAGCTGGCGTTATCGCCACCAGCCCCACCACGGCCCCGGAGGCCGCGCCGACAACGCTCGGCTTCCCGCCGCGCCACCAGCTCAGGGTCATCCAGGTCAGGGCGCCCATGGCGGCCGCGGTGTTGGTAACGACGAAGGCGGACGTGGCCAGGGCCCCCGAAGACAGGGCGCTGCCGGCGTTGAATCCGAACCAGCCGAACCAGAGGACGCCGGCGCCAAGGACGATAAACGGCACATTATGGGGTTCCATGGGTTCTTTCCGGAAGCCCAGCCGTTTCTTGAAAGCCAGGGCCGCCACCAGGGCAGCCACGCCGGAGCTGATGTGGACCACAGTCCCCCCGGCGAAGTCCAGGGCGCCGAGATTGCGCAGCCAGCCGCCGACGCCCCAGACCCAGTGGGCGATGGGGTCATAGACAAAAGTTGCCCACAGGAGGATGAAGATCATGAAAGTCTTGAATTTCATCCTTTCGGCGAAGGCCCCGGTGATGAGGGCCGGGGTTATTATGGCGAACATGAGCTGGAAAGCCATGAATGCCTGGTGGGGAATGGTGGCGGCGTAGTCCTTGTTGGCCTCCAGCCCCACGCCCCGCAGCCCCACCCATTCCAGGCCCCCGATGATGCCGCCCCGGTCGGGGCCGAAGGCGAGGCT
>JACQUA010000180.1 GCA_016210565.1 Chloroflexota bacterium | reverse complement strand
TCCTCCTGCCCATACCTTATCAGTCTGTTACCCATGTGCCAAGTCTATTTTGTTACCATTGTATCAGGTTTGTACCCTCTAGCTCCCTCCCACCGGGGGAGAGAGAACCGCAGGGGCACGGCATGCCGCGCCCCTGTCACCCTGAGCGAAGCGAAGGGCCTTTCGTCCCCCGCACCGCCGGAAGGATTCTTCGACTCCGACTCGTCCCGATGCTATCGGGACTCGTCTTCGCTCAGAATGACAGGGCGTACAACCGTTTTCACCGTCATCGTTCCCACTTACCGCGATGCCCCAACTCGTCGGGACGGGTAATTGTTTGCAGTTTGGCTTTCAGGACTTGATATTTCGCGTTGTTGGTGGGTCCGTCGGCTGGCTGGCTTCCTGCTCCAGGTCTTTCCGGGATATCTTCAGGCCGTCCCCTGACATCGGGAAGCTCTCGCGGACCACCAGGCGGCCCGGCATCTTGTGGTCCGCCAGGCCCTGCAACTTCAGGTAGTACACCATATCTTCAAAGGAGAAGCGGAAACCGGGCTTCGGGACCACGAAGGCCACCGGCGCGTGGCCGGCTTCCCCGGCCGCCCCGATCACCGCGGCGCTCACTATGTCAGGATGGGAAAGCAGGGCGTTTTCTATTTCCGCGGGGTACACCGGCTGCCCTGCCGTGTAAAGCACGTCCTTGAGCCGGCCCAGCACCCGCAAGTTGCCCTCCTTGTCCATCTGTCCCACGTCGCCGGTGCGGTACCATCCCGCCAGGCCCATCCTTCCCCATGCCTGCCTGGTGGCTGCCTCGTCCCTGAAGAATCCGGGAAAACAGTTGGCGCCCCGAAACCAGATCTCGCCTGTCTTCCCCGGCTTCAGCCGGCGGCCATCCCCGTCAACTATCAGAGCGTCATTGCCGTCCAGCGGCTTGCCTACCGTCAGGTTGCGGACCATCGAAGAATCGCTGACCGAACTGCAGGCGAAGTAGCCGGCGTCCATCGCTCCGTAGGCGCCCACCAGCACACAGTCCGTCTTCTCCTCCGCCTCCCGGGCAATGGCATAGGGGAGCGGCGCCCCTGCCCAATAGAAAGCCCGCAGTCTGGCCAGCTTCCGCCGGTCGAAAGCCGGGCTGCGGACCATGGCCACCAGTTGGGCCGTCGAACCAGCGGCCACTGTCACACCCTCCCTTTCGATGAGGTCCAGGGCCATCTCCGGGTCGAACTTCTCCAGGAGGACGATCCTGGCCCGCCTTTGCGGCGCGGCGGCGTAAACCGCGCCGATGCCCGGCCCCCAGTTGACCGGACCGATGCCCGCCACCACATCTTCGCTGGTTATCTCCAGCCTTTCGGCCACCACCTTGCCAAAAAGCAAAGTGGGCGCCGCCGCCGATTCCACCAGCTTGGGCATGCCGGTGGTGCCGCTGGTGGCGCTCGCCCCCGAAGTCTCCACCGACCGGAACATCCTGTCTTCGGCCGGCGATTCGACACCCGCGAGGGGTGTCGCCGCGGCCTCGTAGCGACAGGGCTTGCCCCTGTCGTTCCATGATCGGCCGCCAATCTGGGTTTCGACACCCGCGAGGGGTGTCGCTACGGGGACTTGTCGCCCTCCGCCCGTCAGGGCCACTGCCTCCATCGAGCCTCCCCCACCCGAGAGCATGAGGTACCTCAGGGAGGGCACAGCCGCTGCGATCCTCCAGTACATGGCCTCAAGATCAAAACCATCGTAGTTCCGCGGTCCGGCGATGGCTACTGCTTTCAGGGTGCGGGCGACGTACTCCATTTCTTTTTCACGCCAGGCCATGATTCCCGGCAGATAGATGATTCCGGCCTTCTCCATGGCCAGGCGAAAGGTCACGGTTTCGATAAAGTTGGGCAACTGCCCGATGACCACCTCATCCCGGCCTATGTCCAGGGAGACCATCCAACTTGCCAGCGTTTCTATTTCCCCGGCCGCCTGCGCGCGGCTTAGCCTCCTGGTCTGGTCTATAATGGCCTCCTCCCCGGGAAACCTGCCGGCGTTCTTCTCCCACACATCCACCATTGTTTCGGTCGTCCAGAACCCAAGGTCCAGGTATTTTCTGATCATTGCCGGGGTGTATCTGACAGGCTTCATTTGGCGCTCCTCTCAGCCGGACGAGCCGGAAACAAAATGCGGGGTGGGGAATCTTCAATCTGTAATCTGCAGCTCTCGTATTGCTCTCGTATTGCTATTGACAGTACAACGCATTCTGGCGCATAATAAGCAAGGTGCGGGCCCGCCCGGCCTCGCACTGTTGTCCCCTGTCCTGCCCTCAATGAGGGAAACCGCGGGGGCGCCCCTGTCCTATTCTCGGGCATACAGGAACTTAAAGAATGGTAAAAATCCGACTCAGAAGAACCGGCGCCAAGAAACAACCCAGCTACAGAGTTGTTGTAGCTGATTCCAGGGCTCCCCGTGACGGAGCTTTCATAGAGATTATCGGCCATTATAACCCGTTGACCGATCCGCCGACAATCGTGATAGAAAAAGAAAAGGCGCTGGCCTGGTTAGGAAAAGGCGCTCAGCCCACCCCGACCACCGCCCGTTTACTTTCCAAAGCTGGTATTCGTGAAGAGTCAAAATCGGCTACTCCCCGGCATCCGGTCACCGCGCAACCCCCGGACACCAAACCTCCTAAATCAGAAACCGAGGAGAAGAAATGAAAGAACTCATTGAATACATCGCCAGATCCGTGGTTAACGCCCCTGACCAGGTTGTAGTTACCGAAGAACAAACGGCGGATGGGACGCTGCTGAAACTCCAGGTGGCCCCGGACGACAAGGGACGGGTTATCGGCAGACAGGGACGGGTGGCCCAGGCGATGCGCACGTTGCTGCGGGTGAGTGCGGCCCGCTCCGGCAACAAGGCCAAGGTAGAGCTCGAAATAATCTGATCCCCGGCCGCACCGGCCCACCACCCCGCTGCAACCTTCCTCCCCCCGCCCTACTTCTTACCTGTTTCAAGTATCCGCTTCCCGTTGCCGCCGGCGCCACTTCTGCCGCGACTCTTTGTGCCCTTTGTGTGAGACTATTCGTGCGTTTGCATTAATTGCTCCGTGCCCTGGGTGTCTCTGTGGTGAACATATGCCTCAGAACGCCGGGCGGTAGACGTTGATCTGGCTTCGCAGTTGCTCTGCCATCCTGCGCGCGGCCGCGGCGAAATCGCCCCCCCGGGAGGCGTACAATATCTGCCGCGACGAGTTGATGACGGCTTTACTTCCCCCGGCATCCACCCCGAACCTCACCGTTGGCTCCATCTCCCCGCCCTGGGTACCCACACCGGGAATCAGCAACCACATGTCCGGGCACAACTGCCTGACCCGCCGCAGCTCCTCCGGGTACGTGGCCCCCACCACCAGGCCGGTGTTCCCGGCCCGGTCCCACTGCCTGGCCTTCTCCGCCACTATCTCGAAAAGGGGTCGCGCCGCCGGCTGGGCGTCCCTGTCGGAGGTCACCGGCGTGCACTGGAGGGACTGAAAGTCCATCGCTCCCTTGTTGGAAGTCCGGCACAGGATGAACACGCCCTTATCCCGGAACTCCAGGAAAGGCTCGACGCTGTCGGAACCCATGTAGGGGTTCACCGTGGCGGCATCGAAACCGAAATAGTCAAAAAGGGCCGAGGCGTAGGCTTTGGCGGTATTGCCTATGTCAGCGCGCTTGCCGTCGCCGATGACTACGATGTCTGGCGGAATGTGCTCCACTGTCTTTTTCAGGGCCTCCCACCCTTTCCGGCCCAGGGCTTCGTAAAAAGCCAGGTTCGGCTTGTAGGCGCATACCAGGTCGGCGGTGGCGTCGATTATCGCCCGGTTGAATCCCGCCACGTCAATGCCCGGGGGCATCAGCTTCGGGTCTGGGTCCAGGCCGACGCACAGCAGAGAGTTGTTGCGCCGGCAAGCCGAGGACGCTTTTTCCAGAAAATTCACGGTAACCTCCTCAGGAATGACGAATGACGACCAAGACTTGATCGGTGGCGGATGACGAATTATACCTTCATGCTCGGATGTCGCACCATCGAGAATGAAAAAGGACTGTCTTTGCGAGGAGCGCAGCGACGAAGCAATCCCCTCCGCTATGCGAGAATCCCGACAGGTCGGGACAAGGCGGACCAGTTGGCTGAACAGGCCAGGAGATTGCTTCGCTTCGCTCGCAATGACATGTTCTGAGCAATGACGAATGATCAAAGACTGAATATTCAGAATTCAGGACCGCCACACCCATTCTGGCTTCTGGATTCTTGCTTTGGCTTCGGATCAATTCGTCATTCGGACGTCGTCATTTTTCCAATGATACCAACCGTTTGGCTGCCGGTCAAGGACTCGAATGGGATTTGCAATAAGCTGCCTGCTGGTTTAGACTTACGCTTCGGTACAGGGTTGGCCGCGGACGCATGCGGCCACTGTAGTTGAACCTGTTTTTGGCATCAGTCCACCGTGCGCCGGCGCGCCGCAGGCGCACGCTGACCTATCCGACATCGAGGGACTTTCCCGCGTATGCTAGCGCGATTACATACCTTCGACGCTTTGTCGAACAAGAACTTCCGGCAGCTATGGCTGGGCCAGATCGGCACGGGCATGGGCGTCTGGATGGACCAGGTGGCCCGCGGTTGGCTGGTCTACGAAATGACCCATTCCCCCTTGCAACTGGGACTGGTGACTGCGTTCCGCGGCTTGCCCATGCTCCTTCTTACGTTGCCGGCCGGGGTTATCGCCGACCGTTACCCGCGCCGGATGCAACTCATGGTTGTGGCCATCTTCAACGCCGTCGTGAGTTTCATCCTTGCCACCCTGGTGGCGACCGGCAGGGTCGAGTTGTGGCACGTGTACGTGACCGCCTTTCTGGCCGGCTGCACCCACGCCTTCCAGGGGCCCGCCCGGCTGACGCTGACCAATGACCTGGTGAGCCAGGACAAGCTGATGAACTCCATGGCGCTCAACTCCGCGGCTATGAACGTCAGCCGGGGGATCGGCCCTGCGGCCTCCGGCCTTTTGATCACTTTCTTTGGCGTAGCCGGCTCGTATTACGCCGAGGTAGCCCTGTACGCGACGGCCGCCTTGCTGACAGCACGAATCCGGGTACCCGCAGCGAGCGAAGACGCCCTCCGCCGCCGGGCCAAGGCCGGGGGATCCTTCTTGACCAGTACTTCGGAAGCCCTGCACTATGTGGTCACCAACCGGCTGATGCTCGGCCTCATGGTACTGGCCCTGGCGCCGATGGTCGTAGCGATGCCCTTCACCAGCCTTTTCCCGATCTTCGCCGTGGACATCCTCGAGGTGGGCGCCACCGGGCAGGGCTTGCTCCTTTCCAGTCTGGGTGTTGGCGCCTTCTCCGGGGCCCTGGGAGTGGCTTCCATGGGGGGCAACCCGAAGGGCAGGTTGATGCTGCTGGCCGCAGCGGCTTTTGGCGTGGCCCTGGTCTTTTTTGGCCGTTCCCCGTGGATGTGGTTTTCCATGCTGTCATCCTTCACCGCCGGTGTTGCCAACACGTTCTTCACCGCCCAGAGCCACACTGTCGTCCTGATGACGGCGCCGGACCACATGCGCGGCCGGGTCATCAGCGTGTACATGATAGACCGTGCCCTGACGCCGGTCGGCACCGCCCTGGCCGGAGTGCTGGCCAACTATCTCGGCGGACCGAACGCCGTCGTGGTGATGGGACTTACCTGCATATCCCTGGCGGCGGCGGTGGCGCTCCTGGTCCCGGAAATAGCCGCCGTCGGCGCCGCCAGGACGGGCACCTCCCCGGCTGCCGAAACCTGAGGCGCGTGGCCTGTCATTCTGAGCTTCAGTAGGCAGCGCAACGCTGCCGGACAGATGCAATGACATTCGATGTTATTGAAAACCGCGACGGCGGCTGTCATTCTGAGCGAAGCGAGCGCAGCGAGCGTAGTCGAAGAATCCTTTGAGGTGGACTGAGGGACGAAAGACCCTTCGCTTCGCTCAGGGTGACAGCATAAAGCGATGTCATTGAAAGATGCAATGACATTCGATGTTATTGAAAACCGCGACGGCGGCTGTCATTCTGAGCGAAGCGAGCGCAGCGAGCGT
>JACQUA010000172.1 GCA_016210565.1 Chloroflexota bacterium | reverse complement strand
TTACCGACGAATACCGCTCCTCCGATTCGTACTCCAACAATGATCGTTCGCACAACAAGTCACCGTCTCGAAGTCCGGGGCTCACAGGCACGGAGGCCTGTGGTACCGGTCCTCTGTGTCCAGCCCGAGATGTGGGACACGATCAGTGTGGTACCGGGGGGGCGCCCCACTACTTGCTCGCTTCTTCAATAATCTTCTGAGCTATTCCGGTCCATTCGCCCATGAGCAGGGACTTTTCTTCACTGGGCGGGAATATCTTTTCGCCGGGCTGGAACTGGAACAGGGGATTGATACCCTCAGCGGCAGCATCGACCCGCATGGTCGGAGTCCCCCAGGCCTGCCCGAACACGGTCTGTCCCTCTTTGCTGAGCAACCAGTTCAGGAAGAACACCGCCGCGTTGGGGTGGGCGAACCTGGTGGGCAAGGTGACCCCGGCCGCTGCCGAAGTAACATTAGTCCCTTCCTTGGCTACCACCGGCTCTATCGGCGCGCCGGCGTCAATGAAGGTGGCCACCACTTCCGGCGAGGTGCCCAGGGCGATGGGATATTTGCCTCGGGCCACGGCTTCTATGTGTAGACGGTTGTCCCTTTCGATGACGGCCTTCTGCTGCTTGAGCAACTGCCTCAGATAGTCCCTGGCCTCTTCCATGTTCCAGATATCCAGCGCGAGGTGGGCAAATAAGGCCGCGCCGGCGCCGCTGGTACTTGGGTCGTTCATGATGATCTTCCCGGCGTACTCCGGCCTGAGAATATCCTTGTAAGAAGTGATCTCTCCCTTCTTGACCAGGCTGGTATTATACACCAGGTAGTGCTGCTTGGAGGCGGCCATGCCGAGGAACAGTTTGTCCTTGTCAACGAAGGGAAGCCTGCCGTTCCGCCACCGGCTCGGGTCCTTCACCTCGGGAAGCACCAGGTATGGTTCGATGGGGCCGAGAATGCCCTCCGGTTTCATGATGTTGATAGCGGTGGTCGACCCGGTCCCGAAGAAGTCGTAGGTGAAAAGGCCGGCCCTCTGTTCGGCGCGAATCTTGGCCACCTGCTCCACCCCCCTCGTCGTCGGCGTGTACTCCAGGTCTATCCCGTACCTGGCCTTCAAGGCCGGAGTGAGGGCGTTGGGTACCCTGGGCGTCCACGCCGTAATAATTATCGAGACCGCCCCCTCCTTTTTCGCTCCCGCGACAATGCTGTCCCACTTCTGCTCCCAGTCGGCCTTGGCGCCGGTTGACTGCCCGGCGACCTTCTGCTCGGGGACCAGCGTGGCGGGCGACCCGCCGGCGCAGGCCGGAACCATCGCTGTGGTCAAAACCAGCAGCAATCCCAATATTGACCATCTTTTCATCATTGCTCTCCTCTCTTCTTAATCCGTAGGGGCGCGGTCCCCGCGCCCGTCGGGACGGGCTTTCCAGACTGTCTCCCACTCGGTTCGCAGTCGGGCTCGTTCCCAACCCGGGCACGGATCAGCGTCAGGGTCCCACAGGCGAGACGCCTGTGCCACTGGCCCCCACCCCTGCGGGTTATAATCCTATGGCGTTACCCCATTTGCTTTTCACTCTATCGACCAACTGTGGGCTGATCTTTATTTCCTGCGGGAACTCGTCTTTCCATTCAAACGGCTTGCAGGCGTCGATGATGGCGCGGGAGTTGAAGAAAGCGGTCGCCGGCTTGCGGATGGTGGGGTCCAGGGGGGTGCTCCAGCACCGCCGCAGGATGTCTATGTCCTGCACGGGATCGGAGCGGGTGCAGATTGCCCACAGCACTTCCTGCGGGTTGGTCGGGTCGATGTCCTCGTCCACCACCACGACGTATCTGCCATGGTAGGCTCCACCGGACGTGAGCTGGGAAGCCAGCAAAGCCGCCTGCTTGGCGTGTCCGGCGTACCGCTGTTTGATGGAGACGACAATGAAGAGGTAGAGCATGTTCAGCATGCCGACCCAGACGCCGGCCACGTCGGGTATTCCGCACCGGACCAGCTCGGTATGGAGCTGGGCGCTGCGCATGAGGGCGCTGAAATAGCTGGAATCGCTGGGCGGAACGCAATTCTGCGAACCGAGCAGAATGGGATTATTTCGATGATAGATGCGCTTGACCTCAATGATTGGCGCCGGCCTGTCTTTGCTGGCATAGTAGCCTGTCCATTCACCAAAAGGCCCCTCCTGCCGGCTCCGGCCCGGCGGCAAGAAACCGGCAATCACTATTTCGCTGTCAGCGGGCACCGGCAGACCGGTGATTTCCTCCTCGATCACCCTGACTCGCTCTCCCCTGACGGCGCCGATGAACCGGTACTCCTGGCCGGCCGGCAGGGGCAGGGTACCGGCGCCGAAAAAGAGCGGATGGTGTCCAAAGGATACGGCCACGGGACACGGCTTGCCCAGGGCGTGCCACTTTTCGTGGTGGATTCTCCCGTGCTTGCCCGGCGAGGCGTGAATGCCCAGGGTAGTCTCGTCATGCACCATGACCCGGTAGGTCCCCAGGTTAACCTCACCGCTTTCCGGGTCCCGGGTGATCACGGCGTCGCCCGTGCCAATGTACCTTCCTCCGTCGAGCTCGTGCCATTTGGGCGAGGGGAACTCCCACAGGTTCACGTCTCTACCGGAATGGACGTTTTCCATGACCGGCCCCCCCGCAACTTTCTCGGGCGGGAACCGGTCCACTGAGGCGGCCCATTCCGGCAATTTCTGCCGCAGCACATCGATGAGGGCCAAATCCGACAGGCCCGTTGGCAGGTCGAGCGCCAGGGCGGTCCGGTTTGGGGTGGCCATGGCGCTCGATAGCAACCGGTAACCGGTGGGGTAATCTTTGATGTCATCAAACAACAGGGCGGGAGGCTTATTCCTCTTCAGGTTGAGATCGGCAATGGTTCCGATTTCGAGGTTCCAGTCGGCGCCCGCGATCCGCGCCAGCTCGCCCACCTTTTCGACCTTGTCAATAAATCGCCTCAGGTCGTCCATCAGGCAAGCTCCTTCGCCCATTTTTCTTCGGTCTTCTTCAGGGCGTCCGGGCCACTCTTCACCGAGGGCGGAAAGTCCTTTATCCACGAGTAGGGTTTGCAGGCATACACCAGGGCCCGCGAGCTGGCGAAATTGCGACTGCTCCGTTTTTCAGGCTCAACCCGGGGGTTAGAGGCGATGGTTCGAAAGCCTTCCATGATGTCGATGGAATTCGCCGGCTCGCAGCGCGTCCCCAGCGCCCAGAGGACCTCGGCATTGTTAGAGGGGTCGATGTCGTCGTCCACCACAATCACCCAGCGGTGCAGGGCCACCGAGGAAGCCAGGGCCGTGGCCACGTGCCGGGCATGGCCGGGGAACTGCTGCTGGACGGAGACGATGCACATGGGACCGCCGCGTCCTTCCGGAGCGAGCCAGACCCCCTTTATGCCGGGGTAATGCCTGTCGAGATCATTCCATAGCTCGGCGCCGTCAATGATAAGCCGGGCCAGGTCGTTGTCAATGGGAAGCATGGGAGGGCACCCGACGATGATGGGGTCCTTCTGGTGGCAAATAGCCTTAACCCTGATGATGGGGTGAGGAGACGCCTTGCCCCCGTAGTAGCCCCACCACTCGCCGAAAGGCCCCTCGACGCGGGTCTCGACTTCAGGAGATATGAACTCGCCTTCGATGACGATTTCGGCGTGGGCCGGTATGGGCAAATCGACGGCGGCGCCTTTAACGACCTCCACCGGCTCTCCGGCCAGCCAGCCGGCGTAGTCATATTCACTGACCCCCCTCTGGATATTCGAACAGGCCATGGTCCACAACAGCGGCTCCTGACCGCAGACCACAGCCACCGGGCAGCTTTGCCCCCGCTCCCAGTATTTCCTGGCAATCTCGGCGCCGTGGTGGCCGGGGTTGGCATGGAGGGCGGCCGTATTCTTATCCAGGGCCTGCACCCGGTAGGTCCCCAGGTTGACCCAGCCGGTGTCCGGGTCCTTCTGGATGACCATGTCGCCCGTCCCGATGTACCTGCCGCCATCGAGACCGTGCCACTTCGGCACGGGGAACTCCCACAGGTCGACGTCCCCACCGGTGTGGACATGGTACTTGACCGGCCCGGTGCTGACCTTTACCGGGGGCAGGGGTTTGAAGGGCCGGTCGATCCTGGTCCGCAGGAGCTTCACCAGTTCCAGGCCCTTCGCCTCCCGGGGGAGTCCCAGGGCCATGGCAACGCGGCGGGGGGAGGCCACCAGGTTGCTCAGCACCCGGTAGCCCGCGTTGTACCCCTTGATCCTGTCGAAAATCACCAGGGGGGCATCCGGCTTGCGCAGCGTCAACTCGGTGATCAGACCCAGCTCCAGGTCCCAATCGGCCCCCTCGATCACCTTGAGCCGGTCGTATTGCCCGACATCGTCTATGAACTCCTGGAGGTCTTTATACAATCAGCTTCTCCCTTTTCTGGTCTGTCAATCGCCCGGTACCACAGGCCACCGTGCCTGTGCCCGCCGGGATTCGCGCAGTGGCGCTGTCGTGGGTGGTTGGGCGAACCCCGCCGGAAAGGATTCAACTTTGCAGATTCAAGATTACAAGATTCCCCACCCCGGCAAGCCGTTCGTCATTCGGACTTCGTCATTTCCCCCTTTGATTGGTCATTCGTCATTCGGACTTCGTCATTCCGTGTGGTGGGTTCGCACAGCCACCCACGACAGCGCCACGCCTCTGTGCTTAACCCACCCTACGCATATACCGTTGCGACACCCCTTGCGGGTGTCGAAAAGGCCGATAGGTCAACCATATCTCGACAGGGACAAGCCCTGCCGCTACAAATCTCGCCTCACAGGCACGGTGGCCTGTGGTACCCGGTGGCGAGGTCGCCGGCCACGCTGGCCAGTCCCAGTTCGCTTAGCTTCTGCGGGGTGGGAACACCTGACTTCCTATCCCATCCCCTTATATCATAATACTCGTCGAGCAACATATCAATGGTTTCGCGGGACAGGACTGCCCCTTTCGCGGGGCCTTCCGGCATCGGCTCGGTGAAGAATTTTTCCGGCCACGTATCGTCTTTGCGGCTGAATCCCTGCCTCACGGCGTGGGCCTTGAACAGGGTGAAGACCTTTTCACCGAGCTTCATCATCTCCCGTGGGCTGGTGTCCCATCCCGTGCAGGCCGAGAACAGCTTCGCCAGGTGGGTAGGACCCAGGGCCAGTTGGAATCCCGCCGGAAAGAAACAGAGCCCCAGCGAATTCACCGCCGAGTACAGGTCTTCAAACCAGCGGGTCATGGTTGGTTTTCCCTGCCAGGTGTTGGGGATTTCCTCCGGCGGCATGTTGTATATCTTCGCCTTGACATCTTCAAACATGTCGAACTTGTCCACCCACCAGTTGGCGTTGTAGCGTTCGGCGTGGCAGTGGGTGTTCTTGATGTTGTCACCGCCCCGGGGATTGGTCAAACTCCCGAAGAGCCAACCCCTGCGCCCCGCCCGGGGGTCGGGGACCATCATCTCCGCGCCCTTTATGGTCATGACATACCGCTCCGCGCCCTTGCCGACGGCCGCCGCCGCCCTGACGCTCCCCTCCGCCAGGACGTCGCCGAAGCCTTCCCTGGAGGCTATTCTGTGAAGCATAGCTATGATGGCGCCTTCGTTGCCCCAGCTCAGCTCCAGACCGCCGGTGTATTCCGCGTCTATTATCCCCCTCTGGAACAGCTCCATGGCAAAGGCGAGGGTGCCGGAGGCGGACACATAGTCCATGCCCAGGCGGTGGCACAGCTCCTTGCACTTCCAGATGGCCGGGAGACTGGCGATGGCGCAGTTGGCGCCCCAGTCCATGACCACCCCGGGCATCAAGGCCCGGTTGACCTGCGTCCCGGCGTATTTTCCTTCGTTCACGGTTACCAGGTCGAAGCATGAAATGGGACAGGCGTAGCAGGTGGCCTCTTTCCGCATCGGATATTTCCTGGCCAACTCTATGCTCCGGGTTTCCAGCCACTGCGGTACCACGCCCGTCTGGTAGTTCTTCCCCTGCATGCAGCCCCGCAGCAGCGAGTCTACACGGGCATCCCGCGGCCCGCCGGGCATCTCCTCGGCCCTCTTCGCAGCCACCACCCGATCTCGGGCTTCCCGGCAGGCTTCCTGGAACGCCTGCGGCCGCGCTATCCTCACCGTCCCCGTCCCCCGCACTGCGATGGCTTTCAGGTTCTTCGAGCCCATCACGGCGCCCGCGCCGTTCCTGGCGGCGACATGGTGATAATCATTCACCGGACAGGCATATCTGACCAGGTTTTCCCCTGCGGTACCGATGCAGAGCACCGAAACCGCTTCCGGGTTACCCGGTTGTCCGGGCAGCATGTCGGACGTCTCCCAGGCATCCCTGCCCCAGAGATGGCCGGCTTCCTTCACCTCAACCGAAGCATCGTTGATCCAGAGATAGACCGGCTTCTGCGCCCTGCCGCGTACGACCACCACGTCAAAACCGGCGTGCTTCAGTCGAGCGCCCCAGAGACCCCCGGTGTTGCCGGTGCCGATGTTACCCGTGAGCGGAGACCGGGTGGTTATCTCGGTCCTCCCGGAACAGGGCGCCGCAGTGCCGGTGAGCGGCCCGTTGGCAAACATCACCAAGTTATCGGGACCGAGCGGGTCCACGCCCGGAATGGTTTCGTCCCAGAGAATCTTGCAGCCGAACCCCATGCCGCCGAGGTAGTTCCTGGCGAACTCAGCTTCGACTTCCCTTCTGGTGATTTCCCCGGTGGACAAATTTACGTCCAGGATCTTCCCGTATCCACATAGAGTCATGTGTTGCCTCCTCGCACGGGCAAAGCACGGCCCGGTGCCACAGGCCGCCGTGCCTGTGCCTGCCGGACGCTCAGCTATCCCCGAAACGGCGCGGCCTGACGGCTGAAAACTGACTGCTCATAGCTCTCTCTCCTGCGCGACCCCCGTACACGACCATTGGCCGGGGGGTATTATAGCACTAAAATACCGCGAAGCCGGCCGGCACCCAGCGCCAAAACACCTCGCGGTCCTGAAATTTCGACCCGAGCAGTGGTTCTATGGAGTCCGCGACAAAACTGGCCCAGTTCCTCCCGCTGCCTTGTCAGTGATGCCAGTTGTTCCAAAGCTAAGAGCTGTTCTGCCTTCATCGCTTCTCCTCTGTCTACAAATCGCTCCGTCGCGAATAGCGCAACAAATCGCCCCGTTCACTCAGGCTCGTTTGGCTTGGCGGGAATTCGCCCCTCAAAGATTGGATGGTTCAGCATTCGCTCGCCTGCTTTTTGTCGGCGAAGGATATCCCTTATCGGGTCGGTCAGATAAGCCTTAGTTTTGATCTGAAAATCCGTCAATGCTTGACATTCTCGCACGAGGTCATCAATGACCTTTTCGGTGTCTAGTGTCAGGCCCATGGCGACCCTGATGTCCTGACCGGTCGCGTAGATGGGCTGCCCGCCTCGCCAGCGAAACCGCAGCTCATGGCCCTCCATTTCGTCCAAAGCCAGAGAAAGACTCGTTGCAAGCGGACCGTTCTTTTGGAAGATGTAGTAGAATCCGGTCAATAGATCTCCAGTGGTCCTGACTTGCCGCCAGTCAAGCAAATACAGTAGCTTCGCTAGCTTGAATTTGGACACTTCACCTAACTGCCGAACGATCCTGAAGATCACCTTCTGTCCCACCGAGGGCTGGAACACATCGAGCAGTGGAAGCTGTCTCTTCTGGATTCCGGTCCGTGATCGCTCCCTGCCTCCGAGAATGTCGCTCAGCACGTAGAAATCTCCGAATTGATTTGTAATGCTTCGATGAAGCACCGCCCTCGGGCCCGGGTGGTACACAGGTAGAACGACATACCCAGCCCACTTGGCCGGCTTTCGCACGTCCCGGTGGAGATCGATGGAATGCGGAGCAATTGTACTTAAGGCCTTCAACGCCCATTGGCCCAGAGTTACTACGAGCTCAGGGTGGATAATATCGAGTACGAGGCTTAGATGAAGGGAGCAATTTCTGGTTTCTTCCAACGTAGGTGGCGCATTGTTGCCTTTCTCGTCTCGAGGGTTGCATAGCACCGTGTTGGTGATGAATACTTCGGTTCTCGACAGGCCGGCGAGAGATAAGAGCCGTTCGAAATTCTTTCCAGCTTGGTCCCCACAAAAGGGGGTCTGAGTTCGATCGGCGCCCAGGCGACCTGGCGCTTCCCCGATGAAAACAACCTTCGAATCCAGACTTCCATTCCGTTCACTGAGCACCTTGCACCGACCGCGCATGCGAACGCACAGTTCACATTGGTTTACGCTGTTAACCAGCACGTCGAACTTTTGCTTCTTATCAATTTGGAGCATGGATTCCCCCAATGAATGCTCTCAGACAAAGCGGATCAGGTTTCTTAGCGATTTCACCGTGCTGAATGGATTCTTGCTCTATGACTTTCTGCGCTAAGCAGCCGGACTTACATTGTTCAAGGTATTCACAAGCGGAACAAGGCCTACCGAAGGGAGTTGACAGATAACGCCGGATAGCGTTCAAGTACTCCGAGCGCCGCCAGCATGCCTCAATCGGCTGAACCAATACATTATTGTATTCGTCGGCGAGACCAATGTCCGCGGGCTCGATGTTCTTGAAAGCGTCGCAAGGGTATATGTTGCCGTTTGGGCCGACGATCAGGGTCCGCCGGGCCGCATTGCAATCGACGTCCTTTTGCAGCAACAGGATGTTGTATGGTGAACCAAGGCGTATTTTGACTTTGTGCGTTCGCTGGCATTCCGTGATCAACTTTCGAAGCTCCAAGCTTTCCTTCTGGAGCAATACCTCATGACTGTTTTTGAAAATCACTCCCCGCCCCTGGGGTACAAAACGCAAGACACTTACCTTACCTATGCCGTTTTCTCGCGCGAAAGTCGCTAGTCCGGCCAAATGAGTGTAGTTGCGTTTGAACGGGACGAAATGGATTTCCCTTTCAATGTCGGCATTCCTGCTCGCCCTGATCGCGGAAACAGTCCTGTCGAAGCTGCCGGACTTTCTCGTCACTCGGTCGTGGCATTCTTTCCGAGGTGAATATAAGCCGAATACTACCTTGCCCAACCCAAGCCCCGCCAAAGCTAGAATGCTATCTCCACCGCTACTATTGCGGTCTATCCCAGTTGAATATATTGCAGATGACAGGCCCTTTTTTGTGCATTCAGTAATGGCGTCCTGGAGCCAGGGCCACAGGAGTGGTTCCCCTCCTGAGAAGACAATTGACTTAACCCCCATCCGAGCGGCTTGACCCACCAGCGAGAGGACTGCGTCCCGTGGCAGACGCAGTGAATTGCCGTTCCCTGCATCGCTGGAACAATGCAGGCAGGCCAGAAGGCAGTCTCGGCTAACCTCAATATCTCTTCCAGGTCACCATCCCGGGGTGGCTCATACATCTTCATGACAGTCCAGATCACCTACGAACGCACGAAGCTCCGAAATCGTCGGCCAACTCGCCCTACCACCCAAGTTTCCGATACTGGCGCGTGATGATAGGCAAGTGAGCGTCCCCATGCTGTAATCAATTTGTTCACACAGGAATTCCATCAAATGAGCGAGACCCAGGTAGTTGCCATACGCTCTTTCAATGAAATCGTGACTCCGGTACACTGCCAGCATGTTCAATACCCTGGGACTGTCCAATTGCAGTGCTATGTAATTCAGGCAAGGGCCGCCTCTGGTACGCCTCCCATCTACACCCGGAACTTGAATTGAAATGGTGTATGCCCCCTTGCATATTCTGGCCCGGCATTGCAGCATGTCGATAATGTCTTTCAACTGATTTCTGGGCCCGCCTGACGCTGGGTAACAAGTCATTCGCCTGAAGTAGGATCCCCACCCAAATCTGCGCTTGTATTTCCGCTGCAATCGCTCATAGACACCGTTGCTACGATTGTACGTCTCAAACAGCTTATCCCCGTTTCTCCCGGATGATAGGTACAACGAGCGCGGGAAGATTGTGTATGTAACCTGTTTGAGAGTCAGAAGACCGTGACCCGATATTAAACGGCGATAAGCACTGTGTATCGGCGGGTCGAGCTCCGTGGGCCTCTTGATGTGAGCCACGAGATTGAAGCATTCGCCGCCGCAGTCTAATAGATACTGAATTGCCTTGAGCCAAGCGCGCGAAACATTGGCGGCTTCAATCACGTGCGGGTTCAATATGACCATCCTTCAGTTTCTTCTTTCGATTGTTGACCGCATTGCCCTGAGTCTCTCGCGGTCTGGCCCCGGAAACATTCGTCAGTAGTACTGCTCAATATAAGCAAACGCCCGGTCGAAAAGGTCCTGATCGCGATGGAGCTGGTATTTCAATAGCGTCTTGCGCAGCTCGCGCTGGACCAGCCGCTCCCCCTGGGACGTGTGCTGCCAGTCGGGAAAGCGGACCTTCTTAACGATACCATCGATGTCGGCGACGATGCGCTCCACGATGATGTGGGTGTTCTTGCCCCTCGTCTGCTCGAACAACTCCGTTAGCGCTTCCTTGGCCTTGTCCCGTTCTTCAACGGGATCAGTCTGTTTCTCGGCTTGCACGACATCCCTGGCCAGTTCGAGCATCTGCTTCAGGAACTCAAGACTGGTCAGAAACCCCTGCTCGTGGTGTTCCTTGATCTTCTCCAGCCGCTCCCCTAGAGCCGTGAACTTCGGGTTACCCAGGTGTTTGCGCAACCTCGCAATGACCTTGATTTCTATTTCCTTGCTTTTCTTCTCGGGGTCCATTGCCTTGAGAATGTCATCAAGAACCTGTGCATCGAGCACAATGGTTTCCAGGTCGTCACGAATAGACTCGACGTGGATGTTCTGGTTGATGAGTTCGATGGTCTTTGCCCCAAGGGCGTGCCACAGCAG
This sequence comes from Chloroflexota bacterium, assembly GCA_016210565.1. GTDB lineage: Bacteria > Chloroflexota > Dehalococcoidia > JACQUA01 > JACQUA01 > JACQUA01. The sequence goes on along the minus strand of JACQUA010000172.1, from coordinate 16,183 downwards.
TTTGCCGTTGCCGCTGGGGGGTTTCACAGACTCGTAAACCATGGTGAGCCAGCGGTAGTCCGCTTCATAAGGACCGAGGCAGGGATCGGGTGAGAGAGCCTCCCAGATAATTCCGAGAACGGAATACTCAGAGGCGAACTTGTCCCGAACGTCGTTGTTGGGCAGGCGTTGTTGCGCGGCCATGAGTCCCTCGTAGCCCGTGATGGTACGGTCGATTCCGACGAAGAAAGCGAGGCACTTCTGCATTTGTACCGGCAGGGTTTTGCGAAGCTCCTCAATATTAGAGACAACCAGTTGAACGGCTTTTTCGTCGAAGTCGAGGGCGCGGGCCACATCGTCAAAAATGCCAATATAGTCGACGATGAGCCCGTGGGTCTTCTCCTGCCCGAAAGTCCGGTTGGTCCGGCAGATGGCCTGCAACAGGTTGTGGTCTTTCATAGGTTTGTCGAGATACATCACTTGCAGGATGGGCGCGTCGAAGCCGGTCAGGAGCTTGGAAGTGACGATAACAAACTTGAGCGGGTCGGCCGGGTCGCGGAACCGGTCCAGGAGCTTTTCCTCCTCATCTTTGTCGCGGGCATGGGCCTTCCATTCGGGCGGATCGCCGGGCGCCGATATCATGACAATGGCGCTGGCTTCCGGGTCCACTAACTCGTCCATAACCTGCTTGTACAGCACGCAGCATTCCCGGTCAAAGGTCACCACCTGGGCCTTGAAGCCATTGGGATCCACTTTTGTCCGGTAGTGGTTCACGATGTGGCTGACCACGGCCCGGATCCGCTCTGGGTTTTTCACCAGCACCGCCATCTTCGCGGCGCGCCTGGCAAGGTCATCCCTGTCCTGTTCGCTGAGTTCCCCGGTAATCCTGGCGTAGGCCTCATCGATAGCAACCTTGTCTATCTTGAGTTTGACCTCGGGCGACTCGAAGTGGAGTGGGAGCGTGGCTTTGTCACGGATGGACTCCTGGTACGAATAGCGGCTCAGATAACCCTTTTCATCTTCATCGGCGCCGAAGGCCCAGAAGGTATTACGGTCGGCTCGGTTGATAGGGGTGCCGGTGAGTCCGAAAAGAAATGCGTTGGGCAGGGCCTCGCGCATCTTGCGGCCGAGGTCGCCTTCCTGTGTCCGGTGGGCTTCGTCCACCATGACAATGATGTTCGACCGCTCGTTGAGCTTTCCCCCGGCCTCTGCGAACTTGTGGATCGTGGTGATGAGAACCTTGCGAACATCCTGGGCCAGCAGGGTCTGCAGCTCCTGGCGAGTGGCCACACCGACCATGTTTGGCACATCGGCGGCATTAAAGGTGGCCGTTATCTGGGTATCCAGGTCAATGCGGTCCACGACAATTATGACTGTTGGATTACCCAGCTCGTGATGCAACCTGAGCTTGAGCGCGGCGAAAACCATGAGCAGCGATTTGCCGCTGCCCTGGAAATGCCAGATGAGACCCTTCCTGGGGTAGCCCTTCAGGACCCGGTCCACGATCTGGTTGGTAGCAAAATATTGCTGATAGCGGCAGATCGTCTTGATGCGGCGGTGTTTCTTGTCCGTGGCAAAAATGGTGAAGTTCTGCAGGATATCAAGGACCACGTCGGGCCGGAGCATGCTCTTCACCGTGGCCTGGACATGCTGAAGCTGGCCTTCTTCCTGGTTCTCCTCCGTGCGCCATGGCCCCCAGATGTCAATAGGCATCCGGATCGAGCCATAGCGGTAACACTTTCCTTCGGTGGCAAAGGAGAATACGTTCGGCACGAACATGGCCGGGACCTGCTTCTCGTAAATCTCGTTAATTTGGAAAGCGCCGTCGAACCAGGTGACGGCGCTGCGGGTGGGCGTCTTGGCCTCGCCGATGACCACCGGCAGTCCGTTAACCACGAATACTATGTCGAACCGCTTTTCCACGGGGCCAACCTGGTAGGTCCATTGGTTGGTCACGAAGACGTGGTTGCTCGACGGGTCCACGGCATCCACGAGGCGCACCGGCACGTGTTCGCCATGTGGACCGAAAGGCATGGTCTTCTCGCCCCGCAGCCAGGCCATGAAGTTCTCGTTAGCCCGGACCAGCCCGTCGGCCTGCACCGAGAGGAGGATGGCGCGGAGATTGTAGATGACCTCGTCGGCGCGGTCTGGCTGGGCTTTGATTTCCGGGTTGAGCTTGATCAGCGCCTCGCGCAACCACGGTTCCACGATCACGTTGCCTGGCTGGCGGGGGACTTGGGCGGCGGGAACGTAGTCCCAGAGACCCGGGCGTAACTCCCCACCAAGGGATTCACCCCCATAAGACGCTGAGCCCTCACGCACCGACTCCGGCTGCACCCTCCTCTTTGACACGGCATCAATGATCATCTGCTCGACCGTGCTAGATTCATTGAAGCTCATGGCCTAACCTCCGAAAACGATGTCCAGCAGCGCGGTCATCATGCTGTTGTCATCTCTCAGTGCCCGGCCAACCTCGGCCAAACTCGTTTCAATGGTTTGGATCTCCCTTACCACTTCCGCCTGCACATCAAGCAAAAGCACAGGAATCAAAACCGTCTTAAGGTTGCGGACGTTGATCCGCATTCGCGTGGTTCCCTGCGCCCGAGCCGCGACCTGCTCGAAGCCGATTCGGCTGTTGAAGAAGTAAGCCAAGTATGCATTCAGGATAGTCCTCGTGTCGGCACGGACACAGAAGCAATCTGCCTTGTTAATGGCGGTACCAACCGTCCCTGGAATGAGAGCCGCCCGCCCAACCGGGTGGGTTTCGTCGCCAAGCCCGGCGACAATAACATCACCAGGCCGGACCTCATATCGTTTCAACTCCTGGAAGTAATCTTGGGAAACGAATGCCTCGTCGGTATTATCGAAGTAGCCTTCGCCGATGTTTTGTAGCCGAATCACACGAGCGCCGGCGGTGGAGTAGTGCTCCGTCTTCAGCTTTGAACCAAAAGGTCCATCCGAAGCATAGACGAGGACCTCAGCCAGCCGCCTGCTTTTTATGTCTTTCGCAAAAGCGGTGTCGAGGCTACATTTATGGAAGCTCCTAAGATTGTCTAGCAAGTCTTCGTGCTGAACTTTGCATCTATCCACCACCCACAAAATATCCGCAATGCGTCGCTGGTCATCCAGTGGTGGGAGGTCGAACTCGAAGCTGGCAAGACTGCTCCAGTTCGTCCGTGGCGAAAGTGAACCGTTTGAAGTTTCCACGGCACGCTTGAAGAACCGTTCCGAGAGGCAAATGAACGGCAGGAGTTCCGCCAGGACGCGTTCGTCCTTCGGAGCGAGAACGTAGATGTCTCCGGACACAACGGCATCGAACTCGGCCACGGCTACCTTGCGTTGATAGGCCCTGCGTTTCCCGAAAAGCACCTGCGCGGGACGGCAGCGCCGCGTGAACGTGGTGCCGTCCGCTACGCTTCCCCATATTCGGATATGCAGGGATCCCGGTTTGAGGTGTTCCAACCCGACGAAGCGCTCTAACCCGGCTCCGGCCGGATCGCTCTCGGTCTCGTTGAGATTGTCCACCACGTCGCCAAACCGGACCCGCGTCCAGCCCTGCCTGGCAAATAGCGTCAGGGAGGCCCAGTCGGGGTTGATACTGTATTTCAGCATTACAGGGGATCCCCCTGCTGCTGATCTTCAACAGCGCTCACACCTTCCCATTTCTTGCACACTGCCTCAACATCAGGTACCCGGGCATCGGTCGTCCAACTCTTGAAAAACTGTGGGTTCTTACTCTGGGGCGCCGGATCGACCTCGCGCATTTCCACCAGCACTGGCGCCTGGACGCACTCACCCAGGACCAGAGCATTGCGCGATGCTAGCGCGGGCAATTGACCGAGAAGCTGACCGTAGATACCGGGAACAATCTCACGAAAATAACTCAGGTCCTCGGGATTCTGTAAGCGATGCACGATGAAACTATTGCACTGTGACAAAACCGTCTTAGAAAGCTCGCTCGGGCGTTGGGATGCCACAACAAGACCGAGCCCGAATTTTCTGCCTTCCCGCGCAATACGCTCGAAGACCTCTTTGGATATGGAGTCTTCTTCGGACTTCCGGTTCTCTCGGATATAGTTTTGGGCTTCCTCAAGGACGAGGACAACGGGAAACTCACCGCGTCCCATGCCACTGACCGGGTCACTTAGCCGTTGAAGAAACTCATGAATCAAGCGGCCAATTAACGCCGTTACGTTTTCGAGAACTTCTGACGCAAGGAGGCTCAGATCGATAATAGCAATGTTGGCTGGTTCTGCCCCTTGCCGTTGTCGATCATAGAAGGGCAAAAGTCCATTTGGCAGAGTGGCATTGTCAGTCAGTTCCGCACATGCTCTAGACCCAAGCCCCAGAATATCCCTCAGGAATGTGGCAAGTGCATCTTGAACTGGTGGCCATTCGGATGACCTGGGTCCGAAAAGAAACTCAAAGCGCGTATCTTCTAGCAGCCGGTAAATTCGCATGAGCATCGTTGCGCAGTTGTCTCGAGCCCTCGCCGAGTTGGACTCGTCTCGAGAGATCGAATTTTCCAGATGTTCGTGACGAAATGCTTGCTTACTGAAATAGCCAGGGCAATCTGCTGTTGAGAGACTAATATTGATGTCACCTTCCGACAGTTGAGCGAGTGACCCAAGAAGCGGCTTAATTATGGTTTCAATACGTTGTCGCTTGCTGGCGTCTATCACAGCGTATTGTTCATATTGTACGCCTTCGCTTTTAATTCCCTCACGCGTAATCTTTTGTATCTTGTCAAAAGCCTCTCTGAGTTTGGCAACGTCGGCTTCTGGGTATTTCGCAGCCAAGGTCTCATCGGAAGACGTTGCCAATCCGCTGGCCAGGTACTCACCCATTCCGTCACAAAGCTGGCGTATTGTTCGAGAACCCCTCCCGTCAGACGTCCGACATAGAGGAAGAATGCGGTTGAACTCTCCTATTGCTGTGTCACGCACTGCTATCCATCCCTGTCCTCTGTTAGCGGACAACCTTGCGGAGGATAAAGCATTCAGTAGCACAGGACGCTGGACACCAGGTGATGCGCGGAATAGCCGGACAAAATCGTCTGAGTCCATGAACCAATAAGGAATCGCCAGCCTGCTGGAATCGGAAGGATCGGTTGGGATGTACAGTGACCGCCGGTGCGGAATTGCGTCAACGTGAGTACTGTCTTTTTGCTTCCTTTGAAAGGCTGCACGGTACTCCCCATTTGTGTCAAGAATTATGATTCGTGTTCGCTTGACCTTCGGGTCGGAAACAATGGATTGAAGAATAGTTGCAATCGAACAAGACTTTCCCGATCCCGTACTACCTATGATGGCAGCATGCTTGCCAAAGAAAGCGTCGGGATCGATACGGATAGTGTAATCAGGGAAGACAACCGATTTTCCAATGGGTATGCAATATCCCGGATTATCCGGGTCAATCTCTTCTTCTTGTCCACGTACGCTGAAAATGGCATCAAGGTCGTCCTTGGTGGTCAAGAACACCCTGGAATCCAGAACGGGAAACAGACTAATGCCCTGCCGGAAATGCTTCTCGTCTATAGAGCCGATCATGGTCGCTTTCATGAGACGGCGGGTGGATGGTAATGAAACCATCATCTTATCCGCCTGGATCTCGCTTTCCTCCGTTAAGTTGACCCGTGTCACCATGGCTACGATACGCCGTGACCCCACTGGTATGATAACATATGAGTTGATTCGCCCCACTTCGATGGTGCCTTCATAGGTGGAGCGCGTTAGAGCCTTGAGATCACGATTTAACTCAACTGTTACTTGGGCCGTATCCACTACCACAACCCGCCCGATTTCGTGCTCATTCATCGGTATCCCCCGATCGATCATGGTCATTAGTCCGCACTGGGGGGCTGAGAGCCCTGTACGTTTTCATGACCTTTTCCGTGATTTCCTCATCCCGCAAGTCGGGCAGCAACTTTTCAACAAAGTGTCTGAAGCAGCCCAGTTCCCGTCCGCTCACTAGCCAGACCCGTTCATCCCCCCGTTCCCTCAGGGTTCTTACAAAGTCGCTGGTTGGCGCTGGATCGATAACAACCAGGGTAAAGCTTGGAATTGCGAGCGCCTGACGGATCAGCGTATTCACATGTGCATCGCCGAAGCCATAGCCAATGGTGAAGAGCACCGATTGCGGCTGAGCAATGGCAGACCCGAAACGGCGAAACAACTCCGAATATGGCAATCCGAGAGCCTGTCCATACTTGAGAGGCGATGGATAAATCAGGACGTCTTCGGCTGTTGTTCCCTGTTTGTAAAAGGTGGCGTAAACACCGTAAGGGTTTTCCCAACTCTCCTCGGACCGGTGCCATGTGATGGACCCATGCAGCTTGTAAAGATGGAGCGCGCGGTCGAGCCGGTGAACCCGGCCCTCGGTAGTCTGGGCCGGGAAATAGAAATCAATATCATACGATTCGGGACGGAATATCCGCTGCAGGGTCCCGACGAACCCATCAACCAGTATGACGCCTTCAGCGTCTGCGGCTTTTTCAATCAAGGTATCATAGTTAAGAGTGAACAGGTTGGCACGCCGCAAATTGAGCGGACGAGTAAGTACTTTTTGAATCAGTCGACGGTGATCTCTCAACGCGCTTTCCTTGCCCGATGCTGGCAGATTGACCAGCGATATGAGACTGTGTTTTATTTCCTTGATTAAGCGATCAATGGCGACCCTGGAAATGGTCAAAGAACCGCCGGCGGCGAGAGCAATGGTTGTGTTTGTAGACTGCTCGGACATGCCCGCGCGCCAGATGTGCAATTGGCTGAGATAATCTTCGAGGTTGATAGGGATCTTATTCACCTCGCTCGGGTCTCCATCCAGAGAAGGCCTACGATCGCGGAAACTGAAAGCCTGACCAGACTGGACTGAACAGGCAGCATAGAACAGCAACAACCAGTCAGCGTCTTCTCCGTTGCCAGATTCCTCTGCCTTGACGTGCAGCGACTTCTCCAATTCGACTGGGATTGATGCCAGGCCCACACCACCAGCGTCCATGGAAGCTCCGGCACCGATTAGGAACGAAACATTATCGGTCTTGAGCAGTGTACCAATGCGGATGCGGGTTTCTTTCAATCGCTCCGCAAGATCAGAGACCGCTTTCTTCTTCTTGCCTTCATCAGTCGGTGACAGGTTATCCAGGAGGTTCTCGCCGAAGATGTCGGTAGATCCGATCTTCAAATAGTAGTCATCGCTCACTGTTCACGGCTCCTTCGGTTCTTCATTCCTCATTTCCATAAGCAGGGTTGCCAAGCTTGTGCGCAACCTTTGGGAGCTATCGAGCCAATTCTTCAGAGCATATTCCAGCCCCGGCAAAATATTGGCAGACTTTTCCTGCGAAATGATCGGCGCCACATAGAGCGGAATGCTGAGATTTTCTTGGTGGACGCGGATTTCTTCCAATCGCGTCACGTGAGCAAATTCGTGTTCGTCCTCGAACTTGCGATAGGCGGCGATGATGCGTTCGATGTGGTCGCCGGTCAGGAGGCTCTGAGCACGTTCCCGGGTTACTTCGTTGACAGCATTAATGAACTGTATCCGCCCCTTGCGCTCGTCTGGCTTGGCGGCGCGGCATACCACAATGCAGGCTTCCATCGGTGAGTTGTAAAAAAGGTTCGGCCCAAGCCCTATTACGCAATCAATTACATCGGCCTCGATGATCTTGCGGCGCATCTCGGCCTCTTCCTGCCGGAACAGGACGCCGTGCGGGAAAAGGATCGCGCAGCGGCCGGTCCTGGGGGCGAGACTGGACAGGATGTGTTGCCAGAAAGTATAGTCGGCCCGGCCTTGCGGCGGCGTGCCATAGATGTTGCGTCCCCAGGGGTCCGAAGCGAACGCATCGCGGTCCCACTGCTTGATGGAGTAAGGCGGATTCGACAATACCACGTCAAATCGTTGCAGACGGTCTCCCTGAACGAACTTGGGGTCAGCAAGGGTGTCGCCGCGGACGATCTGGAAGTCCTCGATGCCGTGGAGAAAGCAATTCATCCTGGCGATGGACGACGTCATGAGGTTCCGTTCCTGACCATAGAGGTGGACATTGCGCCATTCGTGGCCCTGCCGCCGCAAACGGGCGACGCAAGAGAGGAGCATGCCGCCAGAACCGCAGGTGGGGTCGTAGATGGACTCTCCCGGCTGAGGCTCCAATATCTCGGTCATCAGGTGAACAACCGTACGGTTGGTGTAGAACTCGGCGGCCGTGTGGCCAGAGTCATCAGCGAACTTCTTGATGAGGTACTCATAGCCGCTGCCCAGTTCGTCCTCAGGGAGGTTCGCGATGGTGAGGTCAAGCGAGGAGAAATGCTCGACAAGGTCGCGCAACATGGCGTCGGAGAGCCGGTCCCTGTTGGTCCACCGGGCGTCGCCGAAGATCCCGTAAAGCTTATCAGGGTTGGCGGTCTCGATGGCCCGCATGGCAGTGTGCAAGGCGCGGCCTACGTCCGTCGCCGACTGCCGCATCTCGCGCCAGTGCGCCTCCCGAGGGATCTGGAAGCGGTGGTTCTCCCGGTAGGCGGCGAATTCCGCGTCGCCTCCGGATTCCTGGAGAGCGTCCCGCGTCTCTTCATCATAAACGTCACAAAGGCGCTTATAGAAGAGGAGCGGAAAGATGAACTGCTTGTAGTCGCCAGCGTCAATGGTCCCACGAAGTAGCGTGGCCGCGCCCCACAAATAGGATTCGAGCTGCTGCCGAGAGACGCCAGTCATTGGAGCAACCCCTCACGCTTGAGAATCGTAATGAGCCTATCCTCTGCGGCAAAGGCGGCCTGGGCGCCCTCTTCGAGCCGCCTCATAGCTTGCTCAACGGTGAGTGTCTCTTGGTCATTCTTGGGCTCCAAGTATCGCGAAATGTTCAGGTTGTAATCATTGGCAGCAATGTCGTTGGGCGTGACCACGCGGGCGATGCCTTCGACATCTCTGAAGTCGCGGTACCAGCCATAGATGTTACTGACGTGCTCCGGCAGCAGTTCGTTGTGGGCTCGGCCTGGCTTGAATTCGCGCGAGGCGTCCAGAATGAGTATCCTGTTGCCCTGGTCTATGGCCCTGCGCCGCTGGAAGACAAGGATGCAGGCGGCGAGGCCGCTGCCGTAGAACAGGTTGGGGGCGAGTCCGATCACGGCTTCGAGCAGGTCCATGCCCAGAATCCTCTTTCTGATCTCGCCCTCTCTGCCCATGCGAAAAAGCGCCCCGTGCGGCAGAACCACGGCCATGCGGCCGGTCCCGGGCGACGTGGACTTGATCATGTGCTGAACCCAGGCGTAGTCGCCGTTCTTGGCGGGCGGCATGCCAGCAAAGTTCCGGCCGTAGGGATCCCTGGCCCATACCTCATCGCCCCACTTTTCCAGGGAGAAAGGAGGATTGGCGATGACACAATCGAACGTAGCGAGGTTGTCGCCCGAGAAGAAAGCCGGCTGGCGCAGCGTGTCGCCGCGCACGATTTGAAAATCTGACGCGCCATGAAGAAAGAGGTTCATCCGGGCAATAGCGGAGGTGGTGAGGTTTTTCTCCTGGCCAAACAGCTTACCCCACAGAGTGCGATCATCCCCTCGTTTTTCCCGGATGTGGTGGATGGCTTCCAATAGCATCCCGCCGGTGCCACAAGCGGGGTCGTAGATGGTTTCGCCTTCACCTGGATCGAGTATGTTCACCATTAATCGGACTACCGAGCGCGGCGTGTAGAACTCACCCGCCTTCTTGTTCGTTAGGTCCGCGAATTTCTTGATGAGATACTCGTAGGACTGGCCGAGAATGTCCGCCTGGGCCGTCTGGTTGCCGAGATTGATGCGAGAAAAGTGTTCGATGAGGTCGCGCAAGAGCGCATTCGAGAGCCGGTCCTTGTTGGTCCATTGGGCGTCCCCGAAGATGCCGTAGAGGGTCTCGGGGTTTGCCTTCTCCATTCCTCGCATGGCGTTCTGCAAAGCCTGCCCCACGTTGGTCGCTGCCGCACGAACGTCTTCCCAGTGGCATCCTTCAGGAATCTGAAATCGGTAATTCTGGGGAAATCGAGCATATTCTTCATCTTTCCCGGACTCAGTCATAGCAGCTTGATATTCCTCGTCGTGGACGTCAGAAATGCGTTTGAAGAAAAGCAGTGGGAAGACATACGTCTTGAAGTCGGCTGCGTCCACGGGACCACGAAGGATATTGGCAGCCTCCCAGAGATAGGACTCCAATTGGCCGATATCGATACTGCCGGAGTTCATGAGTTCATAGTCCGCTCGGCATGGTGCGGTTTGATCGAATCCAATGTCCGCCCAACTTGTCGCCTATGCAAAAAGAGTCGTTTTGATTCAGCCTATTCTATCACCACGGTCAATAGAGCGGAAGTCGTCTCGTTCCTGGGTTCCGTTCATGGCCGTTCGTCAACGTTCAGACCGACACTGGTAAAACTCGGGGCGACCACTATAGAGTTCTCGCTGGGCAAACGGCCAGCTATTTCTGGCTTCAGATAAACCGTTTGACCCCCGGCACCCTGGATATTGGCATGACATTAACTTTGATTGTACTGGCAAGCTTCTGCGCTTCAGAAACAAGTGAGTCCTTGGTCACCAACGTGGCATTACTGCAGCTACCGCCGCCTATGCCCTCCACCAACCTGGTCACTGCGTCCTTCAGTTTCGCGCGGTTCAGTTCCACTTCATAGCACTGGCGTAGCGGTGAAGCGCGGCAATCTATGCCTCTCCCGGAGGGTAGCTTGTGCTCTGTCCCGTCTTTCCCTCCACAGAGGACTTCTTTGACTACTTTGTGGCATTTACTTTCCATTGTTCACCTCCCTGACTGCCAAACGGCTTCTTCTCGGACTGAATCCGGACGCTGGATACATTCCGGTGGTATCCTAATCTGCCCCGGCCACTCCTAGTGACGATAATCCCGGGGAGGATACGGGTCTTTTCCTGGGGGGACGGTGTCGGAGTCTCTGATCTTTCCTTTTTGGTCGTGAATGACGACTTCTCCGCCGCCGTTGTTGGCCAGGATCTGTTTAGCTCGGACTTCGGCTTGTGTCTGGGTACCGTGGCGGGAACTGCACCTGCTGAAATTGGGTGCCCGGACATCCCAGCCCCCGTTGGGGTTCGGTACCACGTGTCTCTCATTCCGTCGTGCCATTGCTGTTCGCCTTTCTCTTTCTAAGTCGTATCTGTAAGTGTGTCGCCTATGCGGCCCTTTCGCCGAAGGGCGAACTTTTCCTCATCGGGCAATCACTGATACTCCACGACTATGGCAATGGATGCGGCTACTTCCTCCATGGTGCTTGATGGGAGCACGCCGATCTTCGTGATGAAGCGTGCCTGAACATCCACGCATCTGATTTGCAGGGTATCCACTACCGACGGCTGGGTGAGCCCATTAGTCTCGCTCGGTTCGATCCTGACAAGCCACAATTTGCCGGCAAAGGACTCATTCCAGGTTGTTATCGGCGCAATGAGCTTTATGGGCAGCCTGCCTATGGCATCCGAGCTGACAACCACGGACGGACGGACCTTCTTGATTTCCGAGCCCTTCGTGGGGTTGAAGTCCACCTGCCACACTTCCCCTCGGCGAGGGAAAGGCGCGCCGCTACTCGGCAAGGTCGGCGCTGCCTTCCATCTCTCGCCATTCCCGGTCCTCTGCATAAAGCCGGGCTACATTCGAGGCTTGCTGACTCAGGATCTCCCGGCGCTTTTCGACCGGCAATTTGAGGAACGCACGGCGCTCCGTCACCGAAGCCGGTGTCTCCAATTCCACCTTCTCGCCGAGAATCCTCTCCGCGTCAGTCTGGGTCATGAGTCCTTCGGCAATCAGCCGTAATACATTGCGCTTGAGCCAGGGAGATTTCTCAAAGGGCCATTCCTCCGGTTCCTGTTTCCTCCACCCATACCTGTTGATTTTCATAAACCATTCCTGGTAGTAAGAATCCGTAATTATGTTCAGGTCGTGCAGCCGGTGGACCATGGCCTGAATGCTCAGGCCGAACTGTTTTTTCAAAAGCAGGAGTTCCTGCAATTGAACCAGCGCCCTTTTCCGGCCCACTTCCTGGAATATTTTTGGGGCGGGGGCCAGGAAAGCCGCGCCAAAACGAAAGGCTGCTTTCTCCTCGTCCATGTCTTCGCCGATGTCTAACACGAGATGACCAAGCTCGTGAGTAAGGTTCAGTCTCTGACGTTCTCCGGCGATCCCGGAGCGGGTCACTAACGCAACCGTTTTGACGCTATCTTCTTTGTCATACACGATTGCGGAAATGCCGTCGAAGTCTTCGTTGGCTTCGATGTCCAGCACGCACAGCGCATTGTCTTCAAGGGTTGACACTGCGTTTCGAATCGGACCAAGCCCAAGCTGCCATTTGCTGCGGAGTTCCTCCGCTGCCCTTTCGGCATCGACGATCTCCATGACTTTGAAATGTCTTACCGGTATGCGGGAACCATCGCTCTGTCCCACCAGGTCGAGAATGCGAACCCGGTCCTCGAGGGCCTGCTCAATTAGAGCTTTCAATGCCCTCTTATCCTTGTCGGGCAAACGCCGTCTTTTCCGGTAAGCAACAAACTCCACCCTGATCCCCGGTTCCGCGAAGAAATACGCAGCGTTTGTCCCGAGCGCCCCGGCCAGTTTGCCAAGGACGTAGGGCGACGGATTGGCTTTATCCAGCTCATATTTCGACAAAGCTTGTTTCGTCACGATGCCCCCCATCATTGCAGCCAGAGATTCGAGGGAAAGGCGACGAGACAATCGCAATTGCTGCAGACGCTGTCCGATCATGCTTTCATTTCTGCCTTTTTTGTTCTTTTCTGGTTGACAATGATAGTACAGCATTATTATTTTGTCAACCCGTTGACAAGCGATAGGATGCCATCAACCGCCGGTATGCCAGTCCTCCGGTGTGCTATAATAATCCGGTTTTCGCAGCAGTTCTGCGCCTGCCCGGGAGGAAGTGGGCATGCGCCCCGGTTCGAATCACCACGGCCGTCGTTGACCGCCACAGGAGGAGTAAATGGGTCCCACCGAATACGTTGCCAACTGGATTGTTAAGACTACCTATGATGATATCCCTGCGGCCGCCAAACGGGTGGCCCAGGAAACCGCCTTTGATTGCCTGGGCTGTTTGCTGGCAGGCTCGGTACAGCCGGCGGGCCGGACCATCACGGACTATGTCCGGGGAATGGGCGGCAAGGCCGAAGCTACGGTCATACCGGGAGGGGAACGGATACCGGCAGCCAGCGCCGCCTTTTTGAACGGGACGGTAGCCCACGCCCTGGACTTCGATGACCGCGACAGCGGCTTCTCTCACTCGGCCTCGATCCTGCTGCCCGGTCTGGTGGCCCTGGCGGAGAAGACGGGGGCTTCAGGCAAAGACATCGTGGAGGCCTACATCATCGGTTATTCGGTAGGGGAAGCGGTCAGGCCTGCCGGAGCCAAGGTGGACGACACTTCGTTTCACAAAATGCCCGTCTGCGGCCGCATGGGAGCGACCGCCGCCTGCGCCAAGCTGCTCAAACTCGACCAGAAGCAGGTGCGGATGGCGCTGGGCATCGCCGGGTCCATGGCTTCGGGCCTCAGCCACATTCACGGCACCATGGTCAAGCCGCTTCACGCCGGTCTCTCCGCCCGGGATGGAATCATAGCGGCCGAACTGGCCGCCCGGGGGTGGACCGCAGGGGAACACATCCTGGAGCATCCCAGCGGGTTCCTCGAAGCCTTCTTCGGGGCCGGGGAGGAGGCGCAAAAACTTGTGGAGCGCCTGGGAAATCCCTTCCGTATCCAGGACAAGGTCATGATCAAGAAATACCCCTGCGGCGGGTCCAATCACTTCACGATAGACGCCCTCCTGGAATTGATGCGCGAGCATCACTTCGACTACCGGGATGTGGAGGAAGTGGAAGTGGCGCAATCCTATTATTCGGTATACATAGACCCACTGTATTTGAGGCCGAAGAACGGTCTCCAGGGCAAATTCAGCATGGCCTACAATGCCGCCGCCGCCCTGGTGCTGGGAAAGATAGATATCAACACTTTCACGGACGAACGGGTGCATGACCCGCGCATCGTGGAAACCATGGATAAGGTCCGAATTCGCGTGTTGTCCAAGTGGGAGGTGAGCTATGCGCGGACCGAGGGCGCCTGGCCCGGGGGAGGGTCGCCGGGAATGACGGGAAGACCTGTCAAAGTCCGTCTGAAGGACGGCAGGGTGCTGAGCAAGGTGATACCGCCGGACGGGATACTGGGCAGCCAGAAGAACCCGTGGGGCTTCGAGAACATCCGGAAGAAGTTTGAAAACAACGCCCGGCTGGCCCTGCCCGAACACAAGATCGCCGATGCGGTGCGCGTGTGGTCCAGGCTGGAGGAGATAGGGGACATCCGGGAGGCAATAAAGTGCGTGCTGGCGTGAGGGGGATGAAAGGGCATTCAATCACCATCTCCCCCTTTTCCAAAGGGGGAGACGAGGGAATATGACCATCAGTGAGAGCCTGGCAGACATTGTGCTCGAGGTTGAGTTCGAGCGGATTCCTTCTGACGCCGTGTTGAGCGCCACGAAGTTGCTTCTGGACCATTTTTGCGTGGCTGTGGTTGGGGCGGGTACCCCCTGGGGACGGACCGTGTCATCTTTCGGGAGACAGCTCGGAGGGATGGCTGAAAGCTCCGTCTATTTCACGTGCGACAAGCTGCCGGCCCCGCAGGCCGCATTCATAAACGGGACCCTCGCCCATGGCTTCGAGCTGGATGACCACGTTGCCAGCGTCCATGCGGGGGCTGTTGTGATTCCAGCCGCCATAGCCGCGGGGGAGTCACGCGGCGCCGGCGGCCGCACTATTATCGCCGGGATGATTTCGGGTTACGAGGTGCTCTACCGGCTATCGAAGGCCGTGGGCCCCATAAGCTCCACCGGGCACCACGCCACGGGCACGCTGGGCGCCCTGGGCGCAGCGGCCGCTGCCGGCACAGTGATGGGTCTAGAAAAGGGGCCACTGGTTTCGGCGTTGGGACTGGCGGGCAATTTCGCCACCGGCGTGGCCGAGTTCTACCGGGGCGGAATGGAGAAGAGGCTCTTTGCCGGCAGGTGCGCGGAATCCGGCGTGCTGGCCTGCCTGCTGGCAGAAGCCGGCGTCACGGGCGCACCGACCATTCTTGAAGGGGAATTCGGATTCTGCCGCTCGTTCAGCCGCGATCTTAACCTGGACAGGATTCTTGAAGGACCCGGACCGCAGTTCTACATCAACCGGACCCGCGTCAAATGCTATCCCTGCGCTGGACCGGTGCATCCGTACGTCCAGGCGGCGCTATCCCTGCACAAGGACCATCCTGAAATCTTTGACCGCCCCGGAGACGTGGCGGCCATCGTCATCGAGTCCAGGAAACCGGACCGGCGCCGCGCGGGACTTGACATTCGAGATGTGCTATCGGCGCAATACAGCACACCATATGCCGTGGCGGCTGTCTTGCGCTACGGGGAGGCGACGCCCCAGGCTTTTTCGGAGGAGGCCATCAACGATCCGGCGGTAGCGGGTCTACTCCAACGGTGCGAGTCAAGGGGTAATGAGCACTATCCTGGCGTAGGAAGGGTAATGGTACGGCTGAAAGACGGCACAGCACTGGCTGCGGAAGCTGTTGACCCCGAAAGACACGTGACCGAAATTGACCGGGGAGACATCGCGGAAAAGGCCCTGAGCATGATCGGCGCTGCCATGGGAGCAGACCGCGCCAGAGATATCGTTGGGGGTTTGGACAAAGTGGTAGATAGGATAGTTGACGCCGGAGACATCAGGGAGGTGATGCAAACTTTGCCAATGCTCGATTAGGCCGCCTACAAGTGAAGTCTCAGAGAAAATGGAAAGATAAAATCCGAAATCCGAATCGCTAAATACTAAACGAATTCGAATACCAAAATCGCAAATCACAAACAAATTACGATGGCTGTCACCCTGAGCGAAGTCGAAGGGTCTTTCGTCCCGCGCCCCGCCCCGAAAGATTCTTCGACTATCCCGATTCTATCGGGACTGCGCTCGCTTCGCTCAGAATGACATTTTCATCCTTCATGGTGCGCCATCGGCGCACGGGTGATTGTTCCGAAAATGTCACCCTGAGCCGGAGCCCTGAGCGAAGCGAAGGAGCAGGCGAAGGGTCTTTCCTCCCACCCGTCCGAAAGATTCTTCGACTGCGACTCGTCCCGATAGCATCGGGACTCGTCTTCGCTCAGAATGACATTTTCATCGTTCATTGTCCCGACTCGTCGGGATGG
>JACQUA010000176.1 GCA_016210565.1 Chloroflexota bacterium | reverse complement strand
GCAGCTTTCCGCCAGCCTTTTGTCGGAGGCCACCTTGATCGCGAAGGCCGTGATGAGCTCCGCCGCTCGATCCCGGAACGGTTGCGGGCAGAGCGGATCGGCCGGATCTGGCCAGAGTGCCGCACAGATGACCGCCCGACACGCCGCCAGCGGCCGCCGCGCCCACCAGATGTGCAGCGTCGAGATGTGTCCGTGGCGAATGCTCTTCTCTCGCCGTGCATGGGCCGAGATCCGCTTGATCGGCAGGTCCACCTCGATGAGACGCTTGGGGTAAGACATGTCCGGCTCCATTTTTTGAACCTGCTATAAAGGTTTTTTAAACCTGATCATACGGACTCCCTTGGGTGGGCTCCACTCCTTGAGCTTGTTATGAAGCTCTTTTAGCAGCTTTCCCAGAGAATCGTCGATCCGCTCCATTCGCTGCAAGTCCATGACATTTACGATATCTTCCGCATATTCCATTCCACCCAAGGGCGGTGAAATCCCGGCATTCCGCATTGATCTCAGCAAAAGTTCCTTGTAGCGGTCGCGATTGCATTTCTGGTCCGGGGCCGCACATCCCTTCCCTAAAACAGCCTTGAACGCCGCAGAGTCAAGGAGCAGCCAGCGCTGAATATGCGGATCAGGGATGGCGCAGATAGTCAAATCCTTGAACTTGTCGGTAACCCTGTCAATTTCCTGTTTTCGCTCCAGATACCCTTTGCAGTTTGCATCCCTTGCCACAATGAGGAGGTCCGGCAAGTTCACACGACCGCGCTCCAGATCACGAACATATTCCTTCAGTTCGGCTAACGCCCTACCGTGCCCACCGCGCACGCTGTAAGGTTTAATCTCAACCCCTATCCCGTACTGGCGGGCAATCCTCTCCACCAAGGCCTTGATAAAGGCCTCGTGTCCGAAGTCCTCGACAAAGAGGCCAACCCTACGTGTCAAAGTCGCCTCGCAGGATGCGTTCGGAAACTGAGAGGCCCTCTTCCTCAGCATCCAGAGCTTGAGCAATATCCCGCTTGCGCGCCAGGTCTCCCCAGGTGGAGAAGGACTCGATCACGGTGCGTCCCTGTACCTTGCGACATACATACAGAAACTCATTCGGAATAAGGTCTGGCAAAATCGGTGAATGGGTCGTTACAATAAGCTGGGTGTCACCAGTGGTTGCACGGGTCTTCAAGAGTTCCGCAATCAGGCGAATGCGGCGTGGATGGACGCCATTTTCCGGTTCTTCGAATCCCAGCAAGGCTGAGGGATCCTTGGCCCCCCCCAGGGCCAACAGGCCCAAGACACGCAGGGTACCTTCGGACAATACGCGGGCAGGGATAGGAGTATCTCCCTCCAGAAGCCTCAGCTCAACCTCGCCCAAATTGCTTACTCCGACATCGATGCCGGTCACCGATGGAATGATCGTGTGCAGTGCCTTCTCCACTGCCTTAAACTGAGGCTCATCGACGGCGCGCAGGGTATTGAGGAAGGCAGCCAGCTCTTCCCCCATCAGCCCGATGTGGCGAACCTCTTTGACAGGGTTCGGAGCCCGCATACGCTCCCGTGGCTCGAAATAGAAAAAAAACCAGCTTGCCAGCTCCTGCCGCATGGCGACCAGATGTGGATAGTGAGGGGGGTATAGGGGTAGAGAGAGGATACTGTGGTCCAGGTAGCCCTCGTAATAGGTGGGGTGCGCCTGTCCCTCCATGCGCAGATGCAAACGATTCCCCATCTGTTCCAGGAACGGGCGCCGCCTGCCGGTAGGCTGCCCTTCGGAGCTCAGGGCAGCCAAATATTCATCCGCAACGCGCAAGATGCCGGATTTGGGAAGGATCTCGATCTCGATGCGATATCGCAAATACTTTTCGCGGACAAACGGTAAGCCGATCGAGCCCGAATCGGTTTTATTGACTTCACCGGCTGTCTTTGCCCTTTTCATCTCCCGGATCTGGCGATTGACTGCCTCGACGACCGCTGGGGAAAGCTCGACATCCGCCTGGATGGTAAATGAGGCGGTCTCCTGAGCCAGCAGGCCTTTTACCCCCTCGGCTCCAAAGGTAAAGGATTCCAGCGGCCTCCCGCGATAAGGAGGCTCAAAGGCCTCCTTCAGCGTGCGGCTGGTCGCTATCCGGGATAATAGTTGCAAAGCGTCCAGGAAATTGCTTTTCCCCGCCGCGTTGGGGCCAAAGAGCACAGAGAGTGGTTGGAGGCCGACCTCCACATTGACCAGAGACTTGTATCCTCGAATATTAATCCGTTTAAGCATTCCGGCTCTCCGGCGTGGTTGATGGCCCTGACCTCACCCTCTGTTTATATTCTCTCATGATATGCCAGGGGCTTCCAGGATCTTTTGTGCCTCTACGGAATAGTGCTCGATCTTCACCAGCGGCTCCCAGCCCAACCGCGCCGGGTCCTGGATTGGGTGGACCTCCGGCGTGGAAGCGCAGTGAAAGACCACGTAGAGCCAGTAGTCTTTCTTGAGGCGCTCTGCGGTCTTGTACTCGTTGGCGGTCAGCGCCACTCCGCTGACGGCGGCCCGGCCCTTCACCTCGATAAACCGGACTTCGATGGCCGTCTGCGGGTCTTCCGGGTGGGGTCTGCGCGAGATGAGGTCAAAGCCCCGGTTCTCCTTCTCGACACTCACCACCTGCCAGCCCCGCAGTTCTTCATGAGCGATCACCGCCTGGACAGCGATCCGTTCGAT
>JACQUA010000020.1 GCA_016210565.1 Chloroflexota bacterium | reverse complement strand
GTCCTGAGAGGAGCGAAGGATTCTTCGACTGCGCTCGCTGCGCTCGCTTCGCTCAGCGAAGCGAAGGAGCAGGCGAAGGGTCTTTCGTCTCTTACCCCACGCCGAAAGAACTTGTCCTGAGAGGAGCGAAGGATTCTTCGACTGCGCTCGCTGCGCTCGCTTCGCTCAGAATGACAGATGGCGCAGCCATTTTCATCCTTCATGCTACGCCACCGGCGCATGGGTGATTGATTCGTCATTCGCCCCCGATCAAGTCGGGGGTCGTCATTCGTCATTTTGGTTCCGGCTTGTCTGTTCGTGTCTATTCGTGGTTTGAATTACGGGATTTCTTAAATCAGGAGAGAACAACAAATGACCGACATGCGGGATTGGTTAGGAAAGGTCTCCGGCCTGGGACAACTCAAAAAACCCAACGGCGCCGATTGGAACCTGGAAATAGGCGCCATAACGCAGCTCAATTTGCCGTCGCGGATGCCTCCCGTGCTCCTCTTTGACGAGATCAAGGGGTATCCCAAAGGGTTCCGGGTTGTCACCAGTAATTCGTCGAATTCCGTTACGCTGGCCCTGGTCTTCGGCCTGCCGGGCGCGTATTCGGACTCAGAGCTTTGCTTGACGCTGGGTGATAAGTTCCTGGAATGGGAAAAAGCCTTTACCGACTTCCCTCCGAAGATCGTAAAGACAGGTCCCATCCTCGAGAATATCGATGAAGGCAACAGGGTTAACCTCTTCAAGTTTCCGACGCCGAAGTGGAATGCCCTGGATGGAGGCAGATATATCGGGACGGGCGACGCCGTGATTACGAAAGACCCCGAAAATGGCGAAATCAATCTCGGGGCCTACAGGATCATGATTCATGACGAGACCACCCTGGGAATCTACCTGGACCCGCCCCGGCACGGCAGGCACCACATCAAGAAATATCATGACCGGGGTAAACCGGCCCCGGTGGCCGTTTCCGTAGGGCACCATCCCCTTATCTTCCGGATCTCGGGCGTCGAGGTCCCTGAAGCGTCTGAATATGGCATTATCGGCGCCGTTCAAAATCAACCGGAAGAAGTCATAATTGAGGAGGTCACCGGACTTCCCATCCCGGCGTACAGCGAAATAGTGCTGGCGGGATGGTGTCCGCCCGGTGAAAAAAGGGAAGAGGGGCCGTTTGTGGAATGGACGGGCTATTACGGCAGCGGGGTACGGCCCGAGCCTATCATAAAAGTGGAGCGCGTGTACCATCGAAATGATCCCATCATACTTGGCGCTCCGAATTTCAAAGTGAAAAAGGACGGCTCCTATTTCAAGAGAATCGAAAGAAGCGCTTTGCTGAGGAAAGACCTGATTGCCTGCGGCATTCCCGGCGTCAAAGAAGCCTGGATCAGTGAAGAATCCAGCAAGTCACTGATTATCGTTTCCATAAAACAAAGATATGCCGGGCATGCCCGGCATGCCGGGCTGGCGGCATCGCAAAGCCGGCAGGCCAACCCGGTGGGCAGATATGTCATTGTGGTGGATGACGATATCGATGCCTCCAACCTCTACGACGTAATGTGGGCGGTAAGCACCAGGTCCGACCCGGCAAACGACATAGATATCATCAGGAAAGCGCCCAGCGGTCCCTTAGACCCTCTACTGCGCAAACCGACTAACTCCTATTTCAATTCACGGGCTATAATCGACGCCTGCAAGCCTTTCGACTGGAAGGACGAGTTCCCCCAGTCCGGAGAGGTGGACGCGGAAACGATGAAAGCCATCAAAGAAAAATGGAGCGCGCTCCTGGGCATGTGACTGAGAAAGATCAAGAATCAAAATGCAAAACTCAAAATCACGGATTAAGATGCAAAATGATCGACCGGACAAGGAGATATTTGGTATCCGCTGAATGATGGCTTCCAGTAGCCGCACCCTTTACGGGTGCGCACTTACGCTCCGCAAAACGGAGCGTCTATGGGGGTGGCCTCCACAATAACGCGGGTTCCGTCTTGAGGAATATCAGTTGAACCAACAAAACAAACTGGCCATGATAAGACTCATCGTTAATGGAAAGCCAGTCGAGCTGTCGGTTGGATACCAGGTGATGGCGTGGCACACGCTAGCCCTCACCTTGAGGGAAACCCTGGGGCTTACCGGAACAAAGATAGGATGCGATAACGGAGAGTGCGGCGCCTGCACGGTCATCATGAACCGGAAGCCAATTCTTTCTTGCGCTACGCTTACCGTTGAATGTGACGGGAAGGAAATCACAACTATTGAGGGACTGCGAGATCCGTCAACCGGAGAACTGCACAGTCTCCAAAAGGCTTTCATAGAGCATGACGGTATGCAATGCGGCTTCTGCACGCCGGGCATGATCATGCAGGCGAAAGCGCTGCTGGACAAGACGCCGAATCCGACAGAGCAGCAGGTCAAGGAAGGACTGTCCGGCAACCTGTGCCGCTGCGGCTCCTATAACAAGATAGTCAAGTCGGTTCTGGCTGCCGCTTCAGCCATGAGAGGCAACTGAAAACCATGCCGGAGCAACTGTCCATCATAGGAAAACGCCTGCCGCGATTTGGCGCGATTGATATTGTCACGGGGACCGCCAGGTTCACACAGGACACCTATCTGCCGGGAATGCTCCATGGAATGGTCCTTTGCAGCCCGCACGCCCACGCGGACATTGTCCGCATCGAAACCAGTCAGGCCGAGGCTTTACCGGGGGTAAGGGGGGTAATCACCTATAAAGATGTGGAACAATTCCCCGATGCGATTTCCGCTCCCGGCGCCGAGCCCATGAAGGTTATGGCCAAAACCCTTTACTTCGTGGGCGACTACGTGGCGGCCCTTGTGGCCGAAACCAGTGAAGCGGCCGAAAGAGCCCTGGAGCTCATAAAAGTAGACTATCGGGAATTGCCGCCGGTATTCGATGCGAAGGAATCCATGAAACCCGGAGCCCCGGTCCAGAACTCCCTCTGGCCCTGGAACGTATGGAACTCAAAGGAGCGCGGCCAACCTTCTCTGGTCATAGATAAAACCAGGTTGACCGGCGGCAATGTTGAGAAAGGCTTTGCCGAGGCTGACGCGATTGTGGAGGAGGAAGTCCACACTCAAGTTGGTCTCCATGCCCCATTGGAAACAGACACCGTCGTCGTGGCCTGGGATGCCAGCGGGGTGTGCACGATGTGGACCAAGGAAAATCCGGACAGCGTCGTGGACTGGATCTCGCCGACGTTATCGAAGGTTTACGGCACGCCGATAAACAAATTGAGAGTAATTTGCCACCACGCCGGGGGGCGGTTTGGAAAGCACGTGGACTTGCGCATACTGGCAATGGCAACTGCGTTGGCCAGGAAAACGGGCAGACCGGTGCGTTTCCAGAACTTGAGAGAGTGGGAATATCATTGGGGCCGGGCCATGACCCACAGCCTCGTAAAGATGGGAAGTAAAGAAGACGGCTCCATTACGGCAATCGATATGAGGACGGTCACCAATTTTGGCATAAGCCACGCCAGACCCGCTACTGAATTGCGCAACATAGGGCGCGCGCCAAACTGGACATGGAAATGCCCCAATTGCCGCTATGTGAACTACGGGGTATACACTAACATTTCGGGAACAGGACCATTCCGCGGCTTTGGTTCGACACAGGGTCACTACGCCATATCGCAGCTATGTGACCGCTTGATTGAAAAACTGGGAATGGACCACATCGACTTCTATTTGAAGAACCACGCGGGCGCAGGCGACTGGTGGGAGGAGCAAAAACAGACGCCGAGCGGTCTGGACGATTGCATGCGCAGGGCGGCGGAAGCAATCGGGTGGAAAGAAAAGTCGCATAAGCCGGGGGAACAAACCCTTCCGGACGGAAGGAAACACGGCATGGGGATGGCGGTGGCCGCGCACAGCGGTGGTGGTTCCAATACCCCTGGAGCGGCCTTTGTTGAAGTTAACAAGGACGGCTCGGTCCAGTTGTTTGCTGCCGCCGATGAAACCGGTCAGGGGATTTACACGATCGAAGCCGCCATTTGCGCCGAAGAGTTGGGAGTGCGCTTCGAAGATGTCCGGGTGGTTCGCGCCGACACTGAATCAGCGCCTGCGGCTTCTTTTTCATCCCATAGCCAAAACACGTGCAATATGGGCGGCGCTGTCCAACTGGCTGCAAGAGATGCGAAGAAGAAGCTTCTCGCCCTGGCAGCCGGCGAACTGGGGGCCAAACCGGAAGAACTGGATGCAAGAGAAGGATGGATCTACGTCATGGCTGACCCGGCAAAGAAGATCGAAATCAAGGCCGTGACCGCTAAATACATTGGATCGAGAGCAGTTGTCAATTCGAAGCCGATAGGATGCCGAATTGACGGATACGGGTGGTATGCCCAATGGGAGAACGTGCCGTGGTCTCCGGAAGAACCGGAGGGGTCCCTGGTCCCCAAGACCTGGATCTGCCATATGGCTGAAGTTGCGGTGGATACCGGGACCGGAGCGGTCGAAATCCTGAAATATGTAATCGCCCAGGATGTTGGGAGAGCGATAAGTCTCAACACGGCTGAGAACCAGTTGCTGGGATCATCGCTGATGGGCATTGGCTATTCTCTTACCGAGGATTTCGTCCGCGATCCCAGGAACGGACAGGGACTTAATCCCACTTATCTCGACTATAAGATACCAACCCACCTCGATGCACCCCCAACGACAGCCATCCTGGTGGAGACCTTCAATCCCAACACCGTATTCGGGGCCAAGGGAATCGGCGAGGCGTCCCTGGTCCCCAGCGCCCCGGCGATATCGCACGCCGTCTATAATGCTATTGGAGTGAGACTGAACAGCACACCGATAACTCCTGACAAAGTCCTCAAAGCGCTGGGTAAGACGAAGTAATACCTGATTACACAAGTCGGCGTTATCAAGAACAAAGACCCTTCGACTGCCCCTTCGCTTTGCTCAGGGCTTCGGCGGTTGACAGCGCTTCCAATGTGTCATTCTGAGCTTAGTCGAAGAATCTTTCGGTTATTTCTGCAACTGAGCACCCAATTGAGACCTTTTGAACACTTCAATGCCGGAACCGTCGGCGAGGCAATCCTGGCAGCGCAAGGAAACTCCAGGATTATTGCGGGTGGAACCGATTGCTTAAGTATGGTAAAGAACAGGCTGCTGCCCGCTTACCCCGAGGTCCTGGTCAACATCAAGACCATCCCTGGTTTAGGCAACATTCAAGAGGATGCGGAAGGGCTTAAGATAGGCGCCCTGACCACGCTTGCCAATCTGGAAGACTCTCCCACCGTCAAAGAGAAATACGGTATACTGGCGGATGCAGCCAGGTCCATTGGCTCGCCCCAGGTGAGAAACATGGCCACCATCGGGGGAAACCTATGCCAGGACGTCCGCTGCTGGTACTACCGGCGCTCGCCACTGACGGGCAGAGGCTATTTCTGCTACCGGAAAGGCGGCCCCGTGTGCTTTGCGGTTGGGGGAGACAATCGTTACCACGCCATCCTGGGGGGCAAGCTCTGCTTTGCGGTGTGCCCCTCAGACACCGCCATAGCCTTGACGGCCCTGGAAGCAGACATTATTGTTCAAGGAAAAGCCGGGGATAGAAAGATCCCCGTCAAGGACTTTTTCGTAACCATGGGGAATGTTCTCACCCCCGGTGAAATAGTGAAAGAGATCAGGGTCCCCAAACCTCCGAAGGAAGGGAAGCAAACATTCCTGAAATTCAGGTTGAGAAAAGCGATAGATTTCGCCATCGTTAGCGTGGCCTCGGTCATCGCCATCGAAGGCGGGGTCTGTCAGGATGCCAGAATCGTCCTCGGAGCAGTGGCCCCAATGCCCATCAGGGCAAGGAACGCAGAGGAGGCAATCATGGGGAAGACCATCGATACCGCGATGGCGGAGGCTGCGGCAATGACTGCCGTGGCAGGGGCAAAACCGCTCACCATGAATGCCTACAAGATCGAGATAACCAAAGCACTGGTAAAGAGAGCCATACTGGCCCATAGGAAACCTGCTGAATAGTTGTGGTTGTGAACACGACAAGGACCTGACCCGGACGAGCCGCAACCAAAAATCAAAAATCAAAATGGAGAATGACAAACGAAAATGCAAAAACGGGGGGGCGCCTTCTTGCCCAACCACCATGAGACGGAATTGCAAGATCGAGATGAAGTGGCTGGCCGTTTTTAGTTTTGGTCTGTGTTTTTGAGTTATGCATTTCGATTTTTGATGTGGCGCTTATTACTGCGTTCGTTTTGAGCAACACCGGAATTCGAATGTTTCAATGACCATGATTTTGTTCATTCTGAACTATCAGGAGGGGACTAAATGCCATTCAAAGATCTGAGGGAGTTTATCGGCAAACTGGAGAAAGAAGGAGAACTCCTGCGGATCGGAGAGGAAGTTGACTGGAATCTGGAAGCCGGGGCAGTGCTTCGCAGGTGTGCTGAAGCCCACCTGCCGGCGGTGGTCTTCGAGAAGATCCTGGGCTACCCGGAAGGGTACAGTCTTTGCGGAGGTCTGGCCGCCAACTACCGGCGGCTGGCCATCACCCTGGATATGGACCCCGGCGCCCGTCCGAAGGAAATAATGGAGGAAATTCTCCGCCGGCGGCAGCGACCGGTTAAGCCCAGGCAGGTGAAACACGGACCCTGCAAGGAAAACATCCACGCGGGGAGTGATGTAGACCTGCTTGAGTTTCCCGTACCTATGATCCACGGCGGCGATGGCGGGCGCTACATAGGCACCTGGCACCTGACCATAACCAAAGACCCCGAGAGCGATTGGGTCAACTGGGGAATGTACCGGCATATGCTGCATGACAGGAGCACTATCGGCGTATTCAATGCCCACCAGCAACATTGCCTCCAGATGTTCACGC
The DNA here is from genome assembly GCA_016210565.1 of Chloroflexota bacterium. Classification (GTDB taxonomy): domain Bacteria; phylum Chloroflexota; class Dehalococcoidia; order JACQUA01; family JACQUA01; genus JACQUA01. The sequence goes on along the minus strand of JACQUA010000020.1, from coordinate 23,115 downwards.
GGTGCTATGAGGCCAAAAACAAACCAATGGACATTGCCATTGCCATCGGTGTGGAACCTGTGTTAACCTTTGTTGCCACCACCAGCGTCCCCTACGGCATTTCAGAGGTTGACATAGCCGGGGGGTTGCGGGGAGAGCCGGTCGATCTGGTCAGGTGCGAAACCGTTGACCTGTCTGTTCCGGCTACCAGCGAAATAGTAATCGAAGGAGAAGTCAGACCGGGGGAGAGAATGGACGAAGGTCCATTCGGGGAGTTCTCGGGCTACATGTCCGGTCTAAAACAGCCCAGGCCGGTAATCCATGTGAAGGCGATAACACACAGGAACAATCCTATTCTCACCATGTCGTGTCCGGGCATACCCACCGACGATGACTTTGTTCTCACTGTGACTAAAGGGATAGAGGCCTGGGAGCCACTGAGGGCGCGGGGTCTGCCGGTTACCGGTGTCTCCGTATTTGCCGAGGGCGGCCTTAAGCTAGTAGTAGTAGCGGTGAAACCCCTTTATGCCAATATCGCCGAGGAAGTAGCCCATCTGGTCTGGGGGTCCAAAATAGGACCAAGTACGCCATACCTTATTGTCGTGGAAGATGATGTGGACCCGTACGACCTGGGTCAGGTGGTCCACGCACTGGCGACCAAGTGCCATCCCTACCGGGGAATAGTCCGGCTGGAGCACGCCAGCGTAACACATCTTACACCATTCCTGAACCGGCACGAGCGGCAATATAACATGGGGGCCAAAGCCTATTTCGATTGCACCTGGCCTGTGGACTGGGAAAAATCGGACAAGCCAAAACGGATATCCCTGGCAGAGGCCTATCCTCCGGAGGTCCAGCAAAAGGCGCTGGCTCTATGGCGCAAGTACGGTCATTGATGGGAGTGTCCCCCTTTCGCAAAAGGGGGAGAAAACGTGGGTACACATCAATATCCTCATAATACAAGGAGGTTTGAGCCAATGTTAAAAACGGTGAGCTTGCTGGTTGCGGTCTTGACACTTTTCATTACGGCTGCTGCCTGCGTGCAGGAAGCCAGATCTGTTCCACAAAGCGGGGTGGAACCGGGGGGCGCCAAACCGGCCGCAGGGGCGACGGCCAGGGCTGACTGGCAAGTCGAATGGGAGAAGGTTCTCGCCCAAGGGAAAAGCGAAGGAAAAGTGGTGGTGATCACTAGCGTGGGACCAACTCAAAGAGATGCCGTGGCGAAGGGCGTCAAGTCAGCACACGCTCTCGATGTCGAGTACGTGGTCGCCGCCGGGACCGCGCTGCTGGCCCGGACCAAGGCAGAAAGGGGCGCCGGCCTCTACACCAGTGACATTCTGCTGGGCGGACCGACAACCCAACTGACCTACCGGGATGCCGGCTTCCTTGACCCCTTCTCGACCGCCCTGATCTTGCCGGATATCAAAGATCCCAATACCTGGTTCGGTGGCGTGATGCCCTACATGGAAAAGGGCGGCTATGTCTTTTCTTTCCAGAGGCTCACCAATTCCGACCTGATAATAAACACCGAGATGGTAAGACCAGGGGAAGTTACGTCGTACAAGGACCTGCTCGACCCGAAGTGGAAAGGCAAGATAATCTTGCAGGACCCCACGATTTCGGGCCGGGGGAACAACATGATCAACAGCGTCATATGGGAGCTCATGGGGGAGGATTACGTGCGGGCCCTGGCGAAGCAAGAATTGGTGGTGACACGGGACATTCGCCTCCAGGCGGAGTCGGTGGCCCGCGGCAAGTACGCCATCGGCCTGGCCGCCACGGACGACGTGGTTGTGGAACTCAAGAATGCCGGTGCCCCCATCGAGCAACTCCATCTCAAAGAGGGCGGCAGCATCGGCGCCAGTCAGGGCAGCGTCAGCATGCTCAGCAGACAAGCCCATCCCAATGCGGCGCGCGTCTTTATCAACTGGCTGTTGGGAAAGGAAGGCCAGCTTGTGATCGGAAAAGCCCTGGGCAATGCCAGCCGGAGAGTGGATGTGCCTACCGACTATGTTGACCCGGACAAGGTGCCCAAGCAGGGCGTCCGGTACATCGACACCGACACCGAGGAGCAGATCCGGCTGAGGGCCGACCGGGCCGTTCTGGACAAGGAGATATTTGGCATCCGGTAGAGCGGGGAAATGACAAGGTCCGAATGATGTCATTCTGAGCGAAGCGAAGAATCTTTCGAGGTGGAGAGCCGGGCCAAAGACCCTTCGACAGGCTCAGGGTGACAACCCGGGTGTCATTCTGAGCGAAGCGAAGAATCTTTCGAGGTGGAGAGCCAGGCCAAAGACCCTTCGACAGGCTCAGGGTGACAACCCGGGTGTCATTCTGAGCGAAGGCGAGTCCCGATCCTATCGGGACGAGTCGAAGTCGAAGAATCCTTCGGGTGAGGGGAGCAAAGACCCTTCGCCTGCGCCTTCGCTTCGCTCAGGTCTGCGGCTCTCCGGAACGGAGCATGCTCCGTTCCGAGAGTCCCGACGTGTCGGGACAGGGTGACATTATTCGTGCTTTGCATTTGCTCTGAAAATGTCACCCTGAGCCGGAGCCCTGAGCGAAGCGAAGGGGCAGTCGAAGGGTCTTTCGTCCGGCGCCCCACCTCGAAAGATTCTTCGACTACGCTCGCTACGCTCGCTTCGCTCAGAATGACATTTTCATCGTTCATTGTCCCGACTCGTCGGGATGGCCGATTGTTTCGGATTTTTGGTACCGGCTTGTCCGGTTCAGGAGGTAAACAAAATGGCTGGTTCGGACGACGTCAAGGATACGGCGCGGGTCAAGGAGACATTCTATGACAAATGGGTAAAGGCTCACGGAATTCCGGTAGTCTCCGGCTACGGGGTGGAAGATTTGAACACCGTCAGAGTGGAACCGTGGACAAGGAAAGGGGGAAAGGGTGCTTTTGTAATTCTACGGGGAGGCGAGGGCATGTCGGATGCCTATGTTTGCGAGATACCCCCCGGGGGAAGCTTGAAACCGCAACGGCATCTGTTTGAAGAAACCATCTATATCCTGAGTGGCAGCGGAGCTACCTCCATGTGGTGGAATGGCAGAGAAAAACAGACCTTCGAATGGCACGCGGGGAGTCTGTTTGCACCTCCACTGAACGTCTGGCACCAGCACTTTAATGGCCAGGGCGATAAACCGGTGAGGTATCTAGCGATCACGGACGCGCCGCTGATGCTGAATCTAATCCACAATCATGACTTCGTGTTTAACAATGATTTTGCCTTTACCGATAGGTATCAGGGCGAAGAAGACTACTTCAATGCGGCCAAAGGCAAACTACTGCCCGGAAAACTGTGGGACAGTAATTTTGTTCCTGACATCAGGTCGATAAAGACGTATGACTACAAGGAAAGGGGCGCGGGAGGCACCACCGTCAATTTCGAAATGTCCAGTAACATCATGGCTTCCCACATATCTGAATTTCCAGTTGGGACTTATAAGAAAGCCCACCGGCATGGCCCGGGGACCCACGTAGTGTTGCTCAATGGCGAGGGCTTCTCTCTAATGTGGCCTGAAGATGAACCAAAAGTAAAGGTCCCCTGGCGCACCGGTAGCCTGTTGGTACCGCCCGGCCACTGGTGGCACCAGCACCTCAACGTGGGTTCCACACCGGCCAGATACTTGGCCGTACACATGCGGAGCAATAAGTTTCCCATCAAGCCGGATACCAGGGCATCAGAAGATAGGAAAACCGGCGGCAATCAGATTGAATATGAGGACCAGGATCCCGAAATCGAGAAGGAATACCAGGCGGAGCTCAACAAAAGGGGCCTGACATCGAAGATGGGGGTATTCTTCCAGAAGAAATGAACTATTGAAACAACCCGATTGCTACAATTGCCGGGAAAATGGGGCTGTCACCCTGTCCCGACACGTCGGGACTCTCGGAACGGAGCGTGCTCCGTTCCGGAGAGCGGAAGCCCTGAGCAAAGCGAAGGGACAGCCGAAGGGTCTTTCTCCTCTCCTCCCCAAAGGATTCTTCGACTACGCTCAGAATGACAGTTGTATTTTCATCCTTGATGGTGCTTGGCTGACCAAGCACGGACGATTACTAAAGTTTATTCGGGGTAAAGGAGAACAGAATGTTGAAGAATTCGATGATGGCAAGCCTCCTCGGCCTCTCGCTTCTGGTAGTATATGCTTGCGCTCCCGCGGAAGCACCTGCCCAGATACCTCCGACGACACCGGAGAGAGGCGCACCAGCGTTATCGGCGAAAACGGCCTGGGAGGAAGACTGGGAACGGACACTCCGTGAAGCCAGGAAAGAGGGCGTTGTCTTTCTCTACACGGGATACGGGACCGAGTTCCGAAAGGTTATGACTGAAGCCATGTCACAGAAATACGGCATAGCCCTCGATGTATCGACGGGAAGGTCTTCAGAGGTTTCCGAACGTGTTATGAGGGAGCAAAAGACCAACACCCACATGGCGGATGTCGTGACTTCGGGCACGTCCCATTTCCTGGCAACGTATAATCCCGGGGGCGCCCTTCAATCTTTTGAAAAGGTGCTGGTCTTGCCTGAAGTAGTGGACCCCAAATTCTGGTGGGGTGGTAAGTTCCCCTGGCTTGACCCGGATACCAAGACCTTTCTTCCGTTCTTTGAATATGTTAGCTCACCCATAGTTATCAACACTGATTTAGTCAAGGCTGGCGAGGTGAGCTCCTGGAAGAACCTGCTGGAGCCCAAATGGAAAGGGAAGATGATTTTGAACGACCCAACCGTTAGCGGCACCGGTCAGAAGATCCTGGCTGTGCTTGGCTATGGCCTGATGGACTGGGATTACGTAACCAGCCTGCTGAGGCAAGAACCCGTTGTGCTGAGAGATGAACGTCAGATGGCGGAATGGATTGCGCGGGGAAGGTACCCGCTCCTCATAGGTACCCAGGAGGAACAGGTCTATGAACTGGTGAATGCGGGCGCCCCGATGCGTTTGATAGTGCCGCAAGAAGGTACGTACACAACATCAGGCAACGGGAATCTCGCACATCCCAAAGGGGCCCCGCATCCCAACGCAGCAAAGATATTTATTAACTTCTTGCTCAGCAAGGAGGGACAAACCCTTGCTTCAAGAGCTACCGGTATTACGAGTTCCAGGATTGACGTGCCGACAGACCATGTGAGTCCTGCCGTGGTGCGCCAGGCAGGCGGGAGATACGTTTCAGGTTCCAACAGAGATTTTCTGGAAAAGGAGGGGGACCTGAGAAAGAAAGTAGCGGATCTTACCCGTAGTATAATCAAATAGACGAGAACGAACCGCCGTTCGGGCGGGGTGTAGCCCATGCTCCCGACTGGATCGGGAGCTTGCGGGGTGGGGAATAGCAGGGTAGGGTGGGTTAAGTCCCGATCCGGATCGGGACGCTTGACCCACCCTACCCGTACTTGCCCCCGATCAAGTCGGGGGTTGGAACTTGAAACTTGAAACTTCCGGCTTTGCCGGATAAGGAGGTTTGAGCAAATGTCGAGGACTGTAAGCGTTTTGATCGCGGTTCTGGTGCTTTTCGTCACGGGCGCAGGCTGTGTCCAGGAAGCCAGACCGGTCCCGGGGGTGGAAAAAGGGGCCGCCAAACCGGCCGCAGAGGCGCCGGCCAGGATTGGCTGGGAAGCAGAGTGGCAGCAGGTCCTGGCCGCGGGTAAGAAAGAAGGGGTCGTGGTCAGCTACAACATCATGACGCCGGCCCCCAGGGAGGCTGTGCGCCAGGCTATGAAAGATAAATACGGCATAGATGTTGAATATGTGGTAGGGAAGGGCACCGAGCTTCTCGTCAAGGCCAGCGCGGAACGGAGAGCAGGGCTTTACTCGGGGGATGTCATTCAGGGCGGGGCCAGTACGCTGCTGGGCTTTAAGGAAGCGGGCTTTCTTGACCCCATTGACACGGCCTTAATCCTGCCCGACATAAAAGACCCTAAGACCTGGCTTGACGGCAAGTTCCCCTATTTGGACAAAGAGCATTTTTTCATGAGCTACGGGGCGCAGAACCAGTTGAATTTCGTAATCAATACTCAACTGGTCCAGCCCGGAGAGATTACTTCGTTCAAGGACCTGCTCAACCCCAAGTGGAAGGGGAAGATCATCATGAGAGACCCCACCGTGACGGGCTCGGGCAACATCGTGGTCAACACCGTGATGTGGGAATTGATGGGGGAAGACTACTTGCGGGCACTGGCCAGGCAAGAACCTGTAATTACCCGGGACCCGAACATCCAGATAGTATCCGTGGCCCAGGGCAAATATCCGATCAGCATTGCGCCGGAAACGGACCTCGTCACCGAGTTGAAGAAGGCCGGCGCGCCTGTGAAGGAGATACTGGCGACGGAAGGCAGCGCCCGGAGCGCCACTTCCAGAGTCCTCGGCGTATTCAGCAGACCGGCGCACCCCAACGCCGCCAGGGTGTTCGTCAACTGGCTATTGTCCCGGGAGGGACAGTCTGTCATAGGGCCAACCCTGGGGTCGGGGAGCACCCGGGTGGATGCGCCCACGGACCATATCGACCCCGACCGCGCCTTGAAACCAGGAGTCCGGTACGTTGACGGGGACTCCGAGGAATCGGCGCGCCTGAGGGCCGAAAGAGCGGTCATCGCCAAGGAAATCTTTGGAATCCGATAGAGCGGGGAAATGACGAATTCCGACTGACGAATCAAATTCGATTGACGAATGACGAATGTCTTGCTCAGAAAACGTCATTGCGAGCGAGACGAAGCAATCTCCCGGCCTGTTCAGCCAACTGGGGGATTGCTTCGTCGCTACGCTCCTCGCAAAGACAGTCCGTTTTCATTCTTCATTGTACCGACTCGTCGGGATGGCTGATTGATTCGTCATTCGTCCCCGATCAGGTCGGGGATCGTCATTCGTCATTTTAGTTCCGGCTTGTCCGGATCAGGAGGTTTCTTATGCCTTACCGGGACCTTAGAGAATGGTTGGAAAAAGTAGACCAGATCGGGGAGTTGCTCCGAATTGACGGGGTGCACTGGGACCTGGAAGCCGGCGTTCTCTCTTGTTTGACGGACAAGATGCTGCTGCTGGACCGCTTCCCTGGCTATCCGCCGGGGTTCCGTGTCCTTTCCCGCCTGCACCGGCAGACCCTTGCCCGGTTCTTCATAACCTCGGGCTGGTCAACCGAGGCGCGGGGGTTGGAGCTGATCCGGGCCTGGCTGAAACGCCTGAGAGAATTCAAGCCGGTACACCCTACCCAGGTCTCCGAAGGACCTATCATGGAAAATGTGGAAACGGGGGAACAGGTAAACCTGCTGAAGTTCCCCGCCCCCAGGGCTTTCGAAAAAGAGGGAGGAAGGTATTTAGGCACCGGGCACGCGGTCATAACCAGGAACCCGGACACCGGGCTGATCAACATGGGCACCTACCGCTTGCAGCTCCATGACCGCCACACTTTGGGCGTCTATGCCTCCGAAGGCCGGGACGGACGCGTGAACATAGAGAAATACCACTCGCAGGGAAAGCCCTGCCCGGTAGTAGCCGTGGTTGGCATAGACCCCGGGCTCTTCATGGCCTCCGTCGAACATGTCGTGCATACCGGGGGAGTCACCGAGTTGGATTTCGCGGGCTGGCTCAAAGGACAGCCGGAAGCGGTCTTCCCCGGCCGGTTCACCGGGCTGCCCATTCCCGCCTATGCCGAAATAGCCATCGAGGGCGAAATTCCTCCCGGCGTCACCCTGCCGGAGGGGCCTTTTGCGGAATGGGTCGGTTACAGCCAGCAAAGGGATGCCCCCGTCATCAACGTCAAGGCGGTCTACCACCGGAATGACCCCATACTCACCGTGTCCATCGGAAGGGAAGTGAAACCCCCGGGCAAGGCGGGTTTCAGAACGGACTTCATCAGGTCGGCGCTAATCTGGGACCAGATGGAAAAAGCGGGTATCAGAGGCATTAACGGCGTGGCTCTCTATGGCAACCGGATGGCTGTAATCTCTTTGGACAATCTTTACGCCGGGCACTCCATGCAGGCGGCTAACATCGCCGGACACTGCCATGCCGGCGCCTACTGGACCAGCTACATCATCGTGGTGGACAGTGATATCGATCCCACCTGCCTCGAGGATGTGATCTGGGCGGTCATGCAGCGGACGGAGCCGAAGCGGGCCATTCAGGTCCTGGAACATTGCTGGTCCAGCCAGCTTGCTATGCAGGACCCCTCCCAGGTGCAAAAGGCAGAATACGCCATGAGGCCAGAACGCGCTACTTATATTTCCAAAGCCATTATCGACGCCTGCAAGCCCCTGGAGTGGGCCCCCTCCTGGCACGAGGACGTTCACTATAGCCCTGAACTCAAGGAGCAGGCGAAGAAGAAGTGGGGCGCCATCCTGGGCAAAGGCTCAGAAAAAGAATACAGGATTTTGTGAGCTATCGGTAAACCCGCCGTCATTGCGAGCGAAGCCAAGCAATCTCCAACCTGGCCTGCGGATTGCTCCCCGATGGTGGTCGTTGACTATTTAGGTTGACACCGCGGCCAACCGGTACCACCCCGATGCATCGGGGCCAGTGAAAGCCCGATTCTGATGATGTCAAGTTATTTCGTCGATGACCATAATCGGGGTGAATCGGGATTCCTCGAAACGAGGAATCATGCATCACGGCTTACTGCCTTTGCATTAATTAAGAATATTAAGGCATCACCCCGGTACCAAATTTGGTCGCCGTCGGTAGATGTTTCGTCATTCTGTTGAGGTTCTTTTGCTCGGGCAGTGGACGGTTGTCCCCATTTTTTGAAGAGGGGAATGGCCTTCAACAGAGGAGTAACCGTGAACGCAATCCACCATTCAGAGCAAGGCATTGCCATCGCCAATCCTAACCAGGCTGTCCCGGTTCCACCGGAGCCACGCAGCAGCCAAGGCATGGTTGTAGTGGCCGACGCCGCCACCTCGGGAATAGTAATGGATGGCGTGATCATACGTCGATTTGGCAAAGTTGACGGCTGCAGCGCATGAGGGGACCACATTAGGAGGTGGTGCAATCATCCAGAGGATACAGGCATTAGCAGCACGCCGAAACCAGGTCTCAGGCCCTCCCCACACTATCCCAAATAAATCGTTGTAGCCGATGTAAGCTTTGGCCCCTTTACTCACAGCGTCTTGCCCTAAGGATTGAGCTGAATCGCATGCCACTACGTATACCAGCTTTCTGGCCAGCCTGTGGTCGTTGGCCTGGTCGAGAGCAGCTGGGCCGTGCTGTGAAAAAAGATGGCCGTTGTCGCCATGCCCATAGAACACCACACAATCCGTGGGCTGCTGAAGTTGTGTGTCTGTATTGACCCGGGTGGCACGTGCCCCCGAAAGTTCTCTGCAATTATGGGCGCCGCTACCCTGCAAGGCACTGACGACGTCATCTGCCCATTGGTGCAAAGTAGATGTTATCGTATCGTATGAGGGACGAATAAACAAAACATCAGCCATAGTGTGAAAAAGAAGGTAGAATATGACCTGGGTTAACTAATAGTGCCAACAGATAGGAACATATCTATTAGACCCTCGGCGGTTAGCTTCTCGGCCTCGGCAAAATGACGCAGAACCCTCAGTTGTTTCTCCCCGAACTCTGTGCGCTGCTCCACCTCTCGTACTAACTGCATAGGCGTGAATGTCATGCCATCAGCCGTGGACAGGACCGGGGCATCACGATAGGGATGGTTCTCAGCCCATCTGCGCAACGCCTTGACTACTTTATTGTCAAACTCACTATACTGTGTTACCATTGCAACCGTAATTTATCACAGCGTGAAAGCAGGTGTCAACATGGGTACATGGGTACTGACTTAGTAGAGGTTGAGGCAGGCAACGGCCAAAAGATATATGTGGAAATCGAACGGGGGCTGCGCCTTAAACCTGAGCAGTTGGGTTCCCAGCCGGGCTTTGCGACAGCAGGGGTGCCAACGCCCGAACAAGTCATTGAGCGATTTGAGGGATTGGCCGAATACATCGCTGGGCGAAGCAAGGCATTCATTAGTCAATATCAGGGACTCGGCACTGCTGTTCGTCCAAATAAAGTGACTGTGGAGGTCGCCATCGGTATTGAACGATCGGTTGGTGTCCCCTTTCTGGCTGGGGGCAAAGGTTCAGCCAATATCTGTGAAAGCAGAATGGTCCTTACCGTCCTGACAACTGGCGCCGGGGTAACTGTCCCACTCCGGGAATTGCGGGCGCGGCCTCAAGAGTCCTTGTCGACTGCTACGACATCTTGGGCCAAAACTTCGCTTCACAGCTCTAGACAGGCAGTTCCATGTAGTGGTGGACAGCGATATCGATCCCACCTGCCTCGAGGATGTGATCTGGGCGGTCATGCAGCGGACGGAGCCGAAGCGGGCCATTCAAATCCTGGAGCATTGCTGGTCCAGCCAGCTCGCCATGCAGGACCCTTCCCAGGTGCAAAGGGCAGAATACGCCATGAGGCCCGAACGAGCCACCTACATTTCCAAGGCTATTATCGACGCCTGCAAGCCCCTCGAGTGGGGCCCCTCCTGGCACGAGGACGTTCATCACAGCCCTGAACTCAAGGAGCAGGCGCGAAAGAAGTGGGGCGTTCCTGGGAAAAGGCTCAGAAAAAGAGTACAGGATCCTGTGAGCTACATGTAAGCCCGCCGCCGATGCCGGGCGGGGCTAAACAACCACCAACCCGGCCAGCGCATTGCTCCGCGATGACGGCGATTGACTATTTATGTTGACAACGCTATCAGCGCGGTACCACAGGCCACCGTGCGTGTGAGAGCCCGCTTCTCATGATGTCAAGTTATTTCATGGATGACCACAACCGGGGTCAATCGTGATTCCTCGCATTGAGAAATCATGCGCCACGGCCCACTGCCTTTGTATTAGATAAGCATATTGAGGCATCACCCGGGTATCAAATTTCGCCGCCGTCGGCAAACATTTCGTCAGACTGTTCAGCAGTCCCCTCGAAGACTCACGGAAAACGTAAGGCGTTAAGGGATCTCAACAGGTCCTGACAGAAATACCCACAGCCTTCCGTGCCAGCACAACATGGACCAGTATCGCTTTGTCAGGTCGGGTCCTGTCGAATGTTGTCTAAGATCTTCATAAGATAGTGCTCACCCTCGGCAAGCGCCCCCTTCGAATGCCGATTTACCACGCGCACGAATATCGGGCAGATCGACGCCTCCAACTTACTTAACCGATAAGCTCGTAAGTGACTCAAAGGAAGAGACCCCGCCTCTAGTCGGCCTAAGGGGACAGCCCCCAATATCCAGTCTTCAAACATCCGCATCCTCAGAACTGCAACTAAGGGGGTGTACCCATCCTTCGCACGATCCTTCAGGGCACTAATGTTCTCTTCGGAAAGGGAAACCATTCGCGCCTCGGTGGTCTTTACTTCCAACGCATATTTCGTCTCCACGGTTGCTGCATCTATGTCAACACCCTGAACGCCCCGTTCAACGATGTGTTTGAATCCAGCCTCATAAAAGGCGAGGGCAAGTTGCTTTTGGACAATTTTGCCGAAAATCCCCGGGCCAAATCTATCCCGGATCCGCTCCAAAAGCTGAAATGTGTTTGTATCCACGGTCACGTAGCCCCTGTGACTTGTGGGCCGGTCTTCTCATTCCAATCGGCGAACTTGTACGTTGCCTTGCTTCTCGTGATGCCAACCGTGAGGAGATTCTTAAATTCCGCATCTGGGGTAGCGATGATTAGTTTGCGACGACTAGCTATATCTTCTAAGACCTTAACGAGTTCGCCTTTCATTTCCGACCCAAGACTCTGCGTTGGGTCGTCTAGCATCAAGAATCCGAACCGCTGTGTTTCACCTGTTGCCTCCGACAGTCCCAAGAAGAGTGAGATTGCCAGGCAGTTGAGATCACCTTGACTGAGAATAGGTGTTGGGTCTGTGCCATCCTTGCTCTTGAAATTATAGGAGTTGAGCCCAGTCCGCCGATCCTCCGTTACCTCCATTACTAGTCCTGGTATGGCAGGGTGCTTCGCTATGCAACAAAAGTACTTATCAAGGGCCGCCTCTGCCGCATGTATCTTTGCTTTGGCTTCTTCGCGGGCAGCCTCTGCGAGAGCGCTCTTGATTGCTTTTATATCTTCCGCTAGCTGACACGCCTCATTCAGTGCTTTTTCTAGCTCGGTGAATTCTCTTGTGTTCCATATGCTCTCGATGCCATTCTTTTTCAGCTCGTGACTTAGAATCTCGTGAATGGCTCTCAATTTCCCCGATTTCTCATAAATAGCAGAAATATTGTTGCGCTTCTTTCCGATGGCGTGGTTAGTTGCCTGCAGTTCCAGGTCTATCTGCCGTAGTTGTTTACTGAGGAGGGCAAGCGGGTCGTCCTCCTGCCCGACCTTTCTGCCCAAAGCCGCGGCTACTTCGCCGGCACCTTTCTGGCGACGAGAGCCGGCTTTTTCCAACTTGGTGTTCAGGGTCCTGAGTTGGGTCACAAGCGATTGGATGTTTCCGAGTTTTGTCCGCGATTCCTCCCTTTGTCTTTCCAGTCCCTCCACTTCTGCCTTGATCTTTTCTTCCCACTCCGCCTGTAAATGTGATAGTAACTCGGGGGCATCAGCACCACAAAGCGGGCACTGTCCCTTGGTAGCCTCTGGAGCGAACTCTCCCAGGTATTCTGTCGCCTCACGGACTAGATTGGCCCTGGCGTTTGTTTGGCCTATTCGGTGCTCAAGTTGATCTGTGCCCTGCTTCGTTTCCTTGGCCGCTCTGTCCAAGGTCGCCTCATCGCCGAATTGTTTGACAAAGTCAACTTTATTGTTTCGTTCGAGCGTCTCGTCTGCTATTATTGCTTCGTAGTTCGCCTTGACGGTGACGAGCTTTGCCCGTTCCGTTGCCAAAGCTTGTTGCTTCTGTACATCGGGTGCCTGTGCCCAGAGCAAGTCTGTCTGGGTCTTCACCCATTCCCGAAAGTCCGCTATCTCCTTGAAGTCCGCTGGAATCTTCATTTTGAAACCGACAACTCCCAATTCTTTGGCGAGGGACTCGACTGCCTTCGCGATTTCTCCGGCTCGGTGCAGTGCCCCTTGTTCAGTCATTTCCTCATGCGTTATGCCGTCGGTCAGAGCTTTGGCCCTTTCTTCGCTTAGGAGATTGTCCAAAGTTCGAATCGCTTGTTCACAGCGTCCTCGAAAATCCTCACGCTTGCCGTCCATGCCATTGACTGCTTGTTCAAGATTCGTGGCGACGATGCCTTTCAGAATTTCCCTATACGGGGATAAACCCAGAAGCCTGTCTATGGCATCGTTTCGGTCTCTAGGCTCCTGGGTAAGAATGGCGCGGATTGCCTCTTGATGCTGATACACCGTGGTCATGAAGTCTTGGAACGACGAGCGGAATAGGGCACGAAGAAGGTATTCGGCGTCGTCACCTTGTACTTGGCTTCCATCCGGCAGAAGCGCCGAAACCTTCTGCGCGCCGCGTTTTCTGGCAACACTCTGCTCTCGGACTATCTTGTATATTCCTTTGGGACCCGCGAATTCAGTTGTAACGATTACATCTCCCTGAGTTCGGTTAGCAATTTCCCAGCCTACGCGCTCTCGGATACCGGTCTTCTTTCCGACGCACTCGTCCCCAAAGAGGCACCATTCCACGGCATTGAGGGTACTACTCTTGCCGCGATGATTCTCCCCGAATAAGAGGACAACCGGTTGATCAAAGACGAATTCCTTTTCCCTCACAAATCCTCGGAACCCAGAAACCTTTAGACGCACGAGTTCATACATTACGAACCTCCCTACAACATGACGTCCAATTTGTCTAATGCTGCATCAAATTTCTCTTGAACCGCATCCTTTTTGGCAGCCAGTTCGGCCGTTACTCCGTCAGACCCTTCCCGCTCAAACGAGTCTAAAATAGTTTTCCACAGGTCTTTCATTTCGTCACCTCGGTGACCCATCGCATCGATCTTTTCCGAAACCAGCTCACTGTAGCCCATGTTACCTCCTTCATTAGCTATACCAACTCATTCAAGAGATTCATAGGTCAATCCCTATTGTGAAGCTATTCTATCTAACCATCAGGTCTATTTCAATGCCACTGTTCCCCTCGCAATGCAAAACCCTTCACTAAAGCGCCTCAAGCTGTTGTCGTTTTTTTGGGGCACTTTGCGCACCGACCCTGGCAATCGTGTGGCCACTAATTTCCGACTGTTGCTAAGTCTGCTAGAGGAGTACTTTACCTGCCGACTTTGAACAAGCCAAGTTGTGACATTTCTTTGGCTTCAGCGTCGGGTCGCGTTGATGGCCGTTGGAGTTCTGGTTCACTTTCGGCTCTGCCGCCTCAAGTTTTCCACAGCTTTGGCGAAATCGGGCTTGTCGGCCGCATTTTTCCATTCGTCCCAGAAGGCGATAGTTGAACTAGTCGGTTTCTCCTTGGGGGGATTTACGCGAATGCGGCTCGGAAGTAGAACGCAATCCCCGACAACCAGTACCTCGCCCACGTCAAGGATTGGCAGGGCGTCCATTAGTCCGGCCAGGCTCTCCGGCATTAGCCTCTTGACCGTGCCTTGGTCGTCGCCATTTGTCAGGCGAAGAGCGAGAAGGTTGTTACATTGGCTCAGTATGGTGGTGCTCACGTCGGACGGACGCTGGCTAACGACTACCATCGCTACCCCGTATTTCCGTCCCTCTTTTGCTATCTTTTCGAAGTTCTCGATTGCCCTTTGCTCGATGGGATTCTGGCCTTCCTTCTTGGGCAGGTAGACATGCGCTTCATCGCACACAATGGCCATGGGCTTACGTGCAGTTACTTCGGTCCAGAATTGAACCTGATAAACGACCCGCGCCACGAGTCCAACCATGATGGGCAGTATATCCGCCGGCACTTCAGAAAAATCTATGACTCTAACTCGGGACCTAGAAAAGTCCATCAGTCGGCTAACCATTTTTGACATAGCATCGTACGTCTGCTCTGATTCAGGCAGGTGGAATAGAAAGCCGTAGCGTTTATCATCTCGTTTGCTTTGAAGTCGGATTAGCAGACGGCTGAACTGTCCATAGAATAGTCCTTGCTTCTCCCGAGCTCCTGCGCCCGGGACCATCTCATCATTAAGACGCCTTAGTTCAGAGACGACATTGTCAAATGGAAATGGGATTGGACTGTCAAGGGTGAGCGCTTTCAACATGTCGGCTTTGCCTTCAGTCCCCAGGAACTTCTTCTTTTCTGATAACACTGCATCCTGGAAGGCCATGACTTGGTTATGAGCAGTAAACTCGCTACGATCAATGAACATGGACTGGGACTCTTCGGCGTTTAGCAACCAATATGGCAAGTAGAGTAGCTCATCGCCCGTCTTGCCGAGTTCTTCCGGCCCGGGAACCCGAAGGTGGCTCGCATATGTGAGCTTGCCGTATTCGCCGTGCAAATCAACGACGATCAAGTTTGAGGAAGGCAACTTCGCAGCTTGCTCTAGGATTGCCGCGACCAACCAGGATTTGCCGGAGCCTGTACTACCCAGCAGCGAAGCATGGCGTTGAAAGAGCCTATTGCCATCCAGATAGGCTACAGCCTTTTCGTCCATCGTGTAGTGTCCCATCTCCAGAGAATGCTCGGTCTTGCTTTCGACCGAGAGCAGATTCATAAATGCCTGTAGTTGAGCATCGCGCAAGACGTTGCATCCACAATCTATTTCCGGCACTTGGAAAATGGAGCGAGAGAAGCACGGTTTCTGGTCGGCATCAAGGGCCACCCTTCCAACCAGGGTGACTCTGACTGTATTTAGTACGCTTTCGTGTGGCATTGCTAATTCGGCACCTTCGCCCGGACCAAGCGCAGCATCTTCGGCTGTCTCCTCCATCACGGGCGATTTAATGACACTCTCGATCATTCCGATGAGCCACTCCTCAATCGCGCCCGGAAGGCGAAGTGGTCTTTGTCAACTTGAATGCTGACTCTTCTCGTGTCCACCGCACGAACGCGGCCAAGGGCGTAGGATTGATCGAAGGTAAAAACTGCCATAAGCTAGCCTCCTAAGATCTGTCTCTTAAACTCGGCCACATCCCAGAGTAGGGAATTATCCAGGCAGAGGGATCTCGGATACTGACAGTTGGATATTGTCGTCTTTGGCAGCGACCCCGTCCCCCTGCACACCAGCCAGAGGTTGGCCGCCGCATCCAAGATAGTCTGAATACGCGGGTTGGAATCTCTGGTTATGATCAAACCGTAGCTGGCTTGGTCGATTAACTTGCGCCTGATGTACTGTTCGAGATGAACGTCGTTGAATCCGTATCCCAAGAAGAGGAACCGGCTTTCTCGTTCAATCGCCTCATCTGCTCGCTGGAGGAGTTCCTGCCTGTACATCTGCAGCTTCTCGTGCTTGGACACACCTGGGGTTATCATTACCCTCTGGACAAAGGCAGGCGGATCGATAATCCATTCGTTGTTCTCGATGACCTTCGCCCCAAAGGTAAAGTAGTTTATGGAACCATGCACCTTGTGGAGCCTGATGTGCTTCCTCACCATATACGAGTATCTCAGCCGATTGGCGAACAGTTTGCGAGTGCTCATCCACATTGACTGCTCTGATGCGGGCCAGTTGATGGTCCGCACCAGGCCTCCGGAGAACCCGTTAGTGTATGGTACACCCAGGTGCTCACAGGCATGCTCCATCACGAGATCGTAATTGGGAGTGACCACATTGAGAACGGGGTCGGCCGCGGGCAGCGTGTCGACTAAGACCTTCAGTAGCGCACCGGCCGGCCACTCGCTCCGGCCCTCGATCACCTTGAGGCAACAATCACAACTTACTTCTGATATGAACCCTCCGGCTGTTTCGGTAATTCTTTCGACTAGGCTCTGGTCGAGAACGCTGCCCATCGCTGACTCAAGGTCGCGGCCTTTGCGCAACGCATCTGCGACTGCGTACCATTCCTTCTTCTCTTGTGCGCTCACGAGCAAGGGAGGGACTTTGTCAATCAGTACCTTGGCTAATTCCTGCATGCTGAAGCGGTCATCGAGTGCACAGGACATTCCACTTCCGAGGAACACCAGCGGCTTCTCTCGGAAGAAGTTCCTGAGTGCCTCAAAGGCTACTCCTCTTGTCAAACGGCCGCCAGCGTTAGTCATTCCCAGGCTCCGAGCTCCAGGGAATGACTCCAGCAAAACAAGCTGCTCACATGCGCCTCAGTTCTGTCTTCACTTCACCTGTCACGAAGGGAGGGAAAACCGACGACTTTGTTGCTCATCGAGAGAGTGGTCTTGCGAAGAAATCCGGTCAGCTATTTCCCGCAAAAATTGTTGTGGCGCGACCTGGCTTGAGCACCGGCTCCTCCACGGAGCGGACCCTCGTGATTGTAAACCAAGAACGAGGGGAACTGCAAATTTACAGACCACATTCGGCGAATCCGCGACCAGCTATTAATCACAACCCGATTCATCTTGTGGTGCAGCAGATTGCGCTTTTCATCGGAAAGTTGAGTCAACCGCGATCAGATGCGCACAACCAAGGCGCAAATATCCTCTTCTATGTCTCTCTCACCAGCCCAGCGTTTTAATGCTGGAGCCGTTCGCGAAGCCTCATTGTTCCAGTTTGCGGAGCATGGGACAGTGCGCCCCGCAGTTGGGGTCCCGGGTGTTCACAGGCACAGAGGCCCGCGGTACCCACGCCAGCGAGGGGCAAGATGCCCGTCGTACCGGGTCGTGGTGGGTTCGCGTCCCGATGCCATCGGGACGCTTAACCCACCCTGCCCTCTTTTCACCACCCCGCAAGGCTAAAGCCATGGGCCACGCCCCCCACGGTGGCCCGCATATTCTGGGGTTGGTCTAATTTGGCCGCCGGTCGCCCCGCGGCCGGCCCAGTCCGGGTGGTCCTGATTCTGGATCCGGCCGACGCTTACCACCTCATACATGGTGCGGAACTGGAAAGCTATCCACTCAGCCGGATGACCGGGATCTTCGTTGAAGTGCTGGTGCGCGCAGCCCCCCGGTTTGATAGGCAGAAGGATAAGGTCATCCTTCTCCCATTCAAACTTCCGGCCGTCGACCACGGTGTGCCCTTTCCCATCCAGGACGAAAATGGCCAGCCCTCCCTGGTGCGTATGCCGGCCCGAGTGGACCTTTATGTGATTCATAAAAATGTGCCAGCCGGGCGTGCCGACTTTATCCCAGTCGGTCATGTGTAACAGGTACTTGACCATGCCCTGCCGGTTTTGTTCCCACTCCCGTTCCTTGCCTTTGATCACCACCCTGCCTTCGGCCATGCGCCGCACTTTTTCGTTTCCCACCCGCCCGCTGACGTCATAGAGCAGCTCTTTCGGCTCGGCTTCCCTTTTTCTTTCGGATATTCTTTCCAATGTTCAATTCCTGCCTGTGAATAAGATTCTCGGTACCAAGCGATCGCAAAATCCGAATGTCCAAATGCCAAAGCGGGTTGCGCACCGGGTTATGATTTTGAGACTTGCATCATGGAATTGCTGAGAAAATGTCACCCTGAGCGAAGTCGAAGGGTCTTTCGCGTCGCGCCCACCCCAAAAGATTCTTCGACTACGCTCAGAATGACACTGGAAGCGCTGTCACCCTGAGCGAAGTCGAAGGGTCTTTCGCCCCGCGCCCAACCGAAAGGTTCTTCGACTACGCTCAGAATGACAGTGGAAGCGCTGTCACCCTGAGCGAAGTCGAAGGGTCTTTCACGTCGCGCCCACCCCAAAAGATTCTTCGACTACGCTCAGAATGACAGGTGACGAGGCCATTTTCATCCCTCATGGTGCGCCACCGGCGCATGGGTGATTGTTTGGAATTCGGAACTTGGCCATTGGAACTTGTTCTGAGTGTTGGTGGGTTCGCGCAGCCTCCCCGTATCCCTCAACCCCTCTGCGCTTAACCCACCCTACGTCGTTTCAAAGGCCTTCATGATCTTCTCCGGCCTCATGGGGAGATCGTGCATTCTGACCCCTACGGCGTTGTACACAGCGTTCGCTATGGCCGGGGCCACCCCACCCTGAGGCCCCTCACCGCACTCTTTTATTCCCAGGGGGCTGGTGGTATCAATGGTCTCGACAATGATGGGCTTCACCCCAGGCATGTCAAGCGCAGTCGGCATTCTGTAGTCCGCAAATGAGGGATTGAGGACTTTCCCCCGGCTGGTGAGACGTTCTTCGCACAGAGCCTCCCCCGTGGCGGCCTGTATTTGCCCTTCCAATTGCCCTTCCACCGCCATCGGATTCAGAGGCAGACCGCAGTCGTGGGCGATGGTGATCTTCAGGACGGTGGTCTTCCCTGTTTGTCTGTCAACTTCGACCTCGGCCACCACGGCGCCGAAGCCGAGGTTGGGACCCATATCGCCCTCTCCTGTCTTCAGGTTGGGCTCGATGGTATCGGGTGCACTGAAGTATCCCTTGCCCAGGACCGGCTTGCCCTTGCCCGCCAACTGGCTGGCCTGCGCCAGGGCCGCGAACGGGATGCTCTTCTGCGGGTCCCGCTTGATACGGACTCGCCCGTCCGATATCTCCAAATCCTCAACGCGGGCCTGCCATCTGGCCGCAGCCAGTTCGAAAATCTGTCGCCTGGCATCGCCGGCGGCGGCTTTCACGGCATTTCCCGCGAGGTAGGTAGCCCTGCTTCCCATGGTGCCAAAATCATACGGGGTGATCTCGGTATCAGGCAGCGTGACTCTTATGTTCTGCACGGGCACGCCCAGCTCTTCGGCCGCGATCTGCGCCAGCGCGGTCATAATCCCCTGCCCGTTATCGTTCACGCCGGTGAGGACCGTCACCGTGCCATCCTGGTGGACGTGCACGAAGGCGCTGGAATACCCGCTGGGCAGGACCGAGCTGCCGCCGCTGTAGGCCGTAGCGAAGGCGTAGCAGGAAATGCCCATGCCGCGCCCCGGAGGCAGCTTGTCCCTGTGGCTCCACCCAGCAGCGGCGGCCGCCTGGCGGACGCATTCGCTCAGCCCGCAACTGGATATCTTCGACCTGTTGGCTGTCACGTCGCCCGACTGGAGGGCATTCCTCACTCTCATTTCGACCGGGTCCAGCCCCAGGTCGGCGGCTATGATGTCTATCTGCGATTCTACGACAAACCGGGCCGGCGTAACACCCGACCCGCGCTGCGACTGGTAAGGGCCGTTGTTTGTCGTTGCCATGCGACCCTGAAACCTGAAATTGGGCAACCTGTAGGTCATCAGCGGGGCAGTCCCGAACACATAACCGAACACCAGGTTTCCCCCGAAGTATGCCCCGGTATCGCACATCAGCCGGCACTCCATGGCCACCAGGGTCCCATCCCGCCTGACCCCCGTTTTAAGCCGCACCGCGGTGGGCTGACCTCCACGATTGACGGCGAATATCTCCTTCCTGGAGTACTCTATCTTGACCGGCTTCCCGGCTCTTTTCGAGAGAAGGGCCGCGCACACATCATGGGGAAAGATCCGGGTCTTGCCACAGAACCCCCCCCCGAAATAAGAGGCGATGACCCTGACCTCGCCCTGCTTCATTCTCAGCGTTGCAGCCAGAGCGTCACGAAGGCGGCCCGGCCCCTGCGTTGACGACCAGACGGTCAGCCTTCCGTCCGAGTCGAAGTGTGCCGCCGAAACAAGCGGCTCCAGGTAGGCCGGATGGACTGGTGGGGTGGTGAAGGTATCCTCTCTAACGTAACCGGACTCCTGAAACCCTTTCTCCACGTCGCCGAAATGGTAGGCCAGGTCCATCACCATGTTACGCTCCAGACCGTCGTGGACACTTGGCGCACCTTCCTTCACGGCCTCTTCGGGGGTGAAGACGGAGGGTAGTTCTTCGTAATCCACTTTGATCAGGTCCAGTGCTTCTTCGGCCACATACTCATCGGCGGCGGCAACGGCGGCGACCGCTTGCCCGATGTAACGCACTTTGTCCACCGCCACGGGCGGCTCGGCTCCGGCGTCGAGACAGACCTCCGCGTCCGTCAAGTCCTTTCCTGTCAGCACCGCTCTCACACCCGGCAGCCTCTCCGCCCTGCGGGTATCCACGCTGAGGATTCTGGCGTGAGGATGCGGGCTCCGCAAAAGCTTGCCATAGAGCATCCCCGGCCATCGCTGGTCCACGGTGTACCTCGCCTCGCCGGTCGCCTTTACGGGTCCGTCAACCCGGGGAACTCTCTTGCCTAATACCGAGTATTCTTTCATCTTTTCGAATCCCGCGCATTTCTTTCAGGACTGATACAATACGGGTAGGGTGGGTTAAGCGCAAATGGTGTGGTGCTGATGGGGGTGGTTACGCGAACCCACCATTGTCTCTTGTTGGCTCTGACAGCTTTGTTCTTGTGCCCTTGCTCTGGTGGGTTTGCACAGCCGCCCACGTGCAGCTATCAGCTTTCAGCAAACAGCTTTCAGCTAGCCGTTCGGCCAACAAAGCTGATCGCTGATAGCTGTTTGCCGACTGCTTTCTCCTGTGCTTAACCCACCCTACGTTGTTTTGTGTGAGACTATTCATCATCATTTGCTGCGCTGGCATCAGGCCGTGAAAGGCCTAACGAATCCCAAAAATCTCCTTGCTGAGCAGTTGTCTTTCGCCCCTCAAGCGGATTATCTCCTCATCTTCAAGCACATACTTGACACCGGCCGCGGGCAACCGGTCAGGGTTTACGTGGTCCACAGGGACATCGGCCCTGACGCTGGAGCTATCCGTGGCCCTGGCTATTACGGTCTGCCCTTCCCGGCTTAAAAACCAGTTTACAAACAGCCTGGCGGCGTTGGGGTGGCCCGGCCGGCTAAACACACCGAAACCCCCTGTCCCGGCCCCAACCGCGCCGCCTTCCTTCGGATGCACCTCCTTGACAGGAGCGCCCGCCCTCTTGAATTCTCCAAGTATGTCGAAGTCAGGACCCAGCCCGATGGCATACTTGCCCCGGGCCACCGATTCTGTATGGAGGCGCGAGTCCGGGGTTATCACCAGATCTTGCTTCGCCAGGGCCCGCACGTAGTCTTCCCCCATCAGCTCCCAGGCCGCGGTGTTAATGAACAAGTTGCCTGCGCCGGTAATGCTCGGGTCCAGCAAAGTCATCTTCCCTTTCCACTTCGGATCGAGCAAATCCCTGTAGGAACCCACTTCTTCCGGTCTCACCATCTGGGTGTTGACTGCCCAATCGGCGTTGAGGATTCTCAGAAAGGCCATGGTATACCGGTCCTTATCGAAAAAGGGGAATCTCCCGCCGGCCCAGTTTGCGGGGTCCTTTACGTCCGGCAGGATTATGGCGGTTTCAATGGGGTCCAGGAAACCTGCTTCCTTGAATGTCTTCATCGTCGTCGCCCCACCCATCACCGCATCAGCCTGATAGAGCCCTGCTGTTCTTTCGGCCCGCGCGCGGGCGAGGAGCTCGGTGCCCCTGCCGACTACAAATTCCAGGTCCACACCGTATTTGTCTTTTATGCCTTTCTGAAGGGCTTCTCTTTGAGATGCGCCCATGATGCTATAGACCACGACCGTCTTTTCTTTCTTCGCCTCGGCCACGACTTTTTCCCATTCCAGTTCCCAGGAGGCTCTGGATGTCGCTGCCGTTTTGGGTCCGGCTGGAGACGCTGGAGCCGGGGACGCCTCCGGGGCGCAGGAGGCCGACAAGAGGAAAGCCAGCAGGACGAGGGCAGGGAAACGAACCGTTCTACGCATATCTAACCCTCCTTATGTTCTCCGACGATGATCTCGCTGTTGATTACCAGCCAGGCCGCCGGTGGACTTCTCCGCCTGGTCGCATTTCATATCTGGACAGCCCAGATTTGATCCGGCGTAGTGACTACCTGCCTCCTTGCCCATCGGGCGTACACGGAATGATATCACGTTGAAGATAGGGCTTCAATGTGAGATGATGCACAGAAAGGGGGGTAAACGGTCTTTCTTGAAAGAAACAAACGTGTTGTGGTAGCATGGGCCAGCGGTAAGAGAAACACAGGGATGGAACGATATGACAAGAGAAAATCCTGAATCCCAATCTCTAAACTGTAAACCAATTCGAATATTAGGGTTCCAAATCCCAGGGATCTCCGACATGCGCCAATTTCGAAACTCAGCCGTGGGCGGGACCGTTTCGGACACTTGAACATTGGCATTTTGAATTTGCTCTGAAAATGTCACCCTGAGCGCAGTCGAAGGGTCTTTCGTCCGGCGCCCCACCTCGAAAGATTCTTCGACTACGCTCGCTACGCTCGCTTCGCTCAGAATGACATTTTCATCGTTCATTGTCCCGACTCGTC
>JACQUA010000187.1 GCA_016210565.1 Chloroflexota bacterium | reverse complement strand
TCCCTGAGCGAAGCGAAGGGGGAGGCGAAGGGTCTTGGGTTCCCTCCCTGAAAGAATTTGTTCTGAGCGAAGCGAAGGATTCTTCGACTACGACTCGCTTGCGCTCGTCTTCGCTCAGAATGACATTTTGATTCGTCATTTCGTTTCCGCCAGCTCGTACAGGTCGGCCTTCATGCCGTCGCTGGCAGCTTTGACTTTGACCCCCGTCTCCTGGGTAAGGCGCTCCGCCACCTCCCAGGGCCGGGCCCGCCACATGTTCATGCCGAAGTGGGTGAGGATGGCCGCCTTCGGCCTGATGCCCTGGATGATGGTGCGCACGTCGGGAACGGAGAGGTGGTCGAAGGGGTGCCCGGCTTCAAGCCGCACCACGTTAATGATAATGACGTCGCCCCGGTAGCTCTGGACCAGCTCAGGGATGAAACGGGTATCGGGGATGTAGGAGAAGGTCAATCCCGGCAGCTCGAAGATGAACCCGTAGGTCTCGACGCCGTGGCGGTGGCGGAGCGGGACGGTAAACGTGACGCCGCCTATCTGATGGCTCTGGCCCGCGGCCAGGGTGATGATCTTCTCCGGGAAGGGGCGGACGTACTTCAGGACCACCGGGTCGCCTTCGAGGGCGTCCGAGGGGGCAAAGACCAGGCCGCGTTTTTTGAACCCGCCCTCGGTCATGGCCTCGATCATGATGTTGATATCGTTGGCGTGGTCGATGTGGCGGTGGGAAAGGATGATGGCGCTGAGCTTCGTGGGGTCCAGCTTCCGCTTCGTGGCCTGGACGACACAGCCGGGGCCGGGGTCCATAAGGATTTGCTCCCCGGCGAGGTCCAGCCACATGCCGCCGGAGGCGAGAATCTGTTTGGCCACCATGACCCGGGCGCCGGCGGTGCCGAGGAAGGTGATGGTGGCGGAAGGAAAAGCATCAGGCATCTTTTAGCCACGAATAAACACGAATAAACACTAAGGTACTGTTCCTTGGTCCAACCCTGGCCTGGCAAAATTGCCAATGATTCCTCAAGTTTGTATTCATTAGTGTGCATTCGTGGTTCCCGCACATGGCGCCCTGCACTCCTGGCCACGCGTCAACGCAAATGGGCACTAAACTACTATTCTTTCGTATTCCAACCTTGGCCGGGCAAAATTGATGATGATTCCCAATCTCAATCCTGTCGCTTTCAAGTAGTTTATCATTTGAGCACGGTGAACGTCCGAAATCCTTTCGACGCATTTCAGTTCCAGGATAACTTTGCCTTCGACTGAAACATCAGCGAAATACTCACCCACAACCTGACCCTTAAATAGACCTTGACCGGCGACTGCTGGACCGATTGAAGACTATGCCTGCTCAGGTTCGCGGACACAGCATTTTCTAAAACGTTTCCAGGAAACCGCAGCCCAGGGCATTGTGGACTTCCAGGACCAGACTTATGATCTTCTACGAAAGTTCCTTGTGGACAACTTCGTGTTCATTCGTGTCCATTCGTGGTTCCGTTCTACACGATCCTCGACCAGAGCTCCTCGCCTTTGGCCGCCACAAAGGCGGCGCCGTAGGTGCCGGCCTCGTAGCTGGTGATGACAAGCAGGGGTATCTGCTCCAGGACGGGCCGGTACTGCCGGTGGTTCTCGAACTCCCGGGCGAACTCCCCGCCGGTAATCCACTTCAGGTTCCTGGTGACAATGCCCCCCGCCAGGTAGACCCCTCCCCGCGCCAGGACATCCAGGGCAAAGTTCCGCGCGCAGCGGGCAAAGACGTTCACGAACAGGTCCACGGTGTGTTTGGCCGCCTCGTCCTGGAGATAGTACTTCGCTATGGCCGGGGCCTTGTCCCGCGCTTTTTCGATGATGGACGTAAAATGGGAGGTGGGGTGCAGCCCGTGCGCCCTGACAAAGGAGTAGGTGTTGCCCAGCCCTCTCCCCGAGAGGAGGTCCTCGTAGTACACCGGAAAACCCGTCACCTGCTTGATGTAGCTCACCAACTCCCATTCGAACGGGTCCTGGACGGGGAAATCGGCGTGGCCGCCTTCCGAGGGCAATGTTATGTAAAATCCGAGCTCGGAATTGGGCGCCAGGATAGCCTTTCCCAACCCCGTCCCCACCCCCAGCAGCGCCCTGGCGCCCGGGGGCCGCGGCGACGATGTCACCCTGACCCCCGGCTTGACCGGGGGGAAGGGTCTTTCGCCGCCGCGGTCCAGCTCCAGCAGCAGCTCCGGCTTTTCCGCCTCCAGGTAGTTGATGGAATAGCCGAGGGCCTCAAAATCATTCAGTAAGAAACAGGGGACGTTGAGCCTATCGCCGAGTTTCTCGGCGTCTATCTCGAGGTTGATATTGGTCAGGCGGCACCAGCGGTGGCCCTCGACCGGCCCGGCGGCGGCGATGGCAACGGTTTTTGCCGGCGCGCCGAACGTGTCGCGACAGTAGTCCAGCGCCTCTTCGAGCGGCTCGAAGAAATCCCGCACCCCGGCCGTCTTTGCCTTGAAGGAGACGAGCATCTCGATCTTTTCGCCTCCTGCTTCGCGGACGTCCGGGCCCGTCAAACCGGCCAGGACCAGGCTGATGTTGGTCCCGCCCACATCCGCCCCCACGAAGAAGGAGTGGTAGCGGCGGGGATCGTGTTCGCCTATCAGGATCTGGTGTTGCAACATAGCTATCGGCTATCGGCTATGGGCTTTCGGCTATCAGCCGTCAGCTATCGGCTAGCAGCGAACTACTGCCGACCGCCGACTGCTTACAACCGTCTGGTGTCTACTGCCTTCCGCCGCTTCTTCTCGATGGCCGCCAGGAGGTTATCGTAGGACTCGACAAACGCCTTGACGCCGTCATCCTGGATTTGCTGGCAGAGGCTGTTCATATCTATTCCCAGGCCGGCCAACTGGTCCAGGACGCCCCGCGCCCAGGCGGCGTTCCATTTCAACGCTATTGCAGGGACGCCGTGGTCCTGGAAGGCCTTTAACGTAGCCAGGGGGATGGTATTGACCGTCTGGCGGCCGACCAGCTCGGTGACGTATTTAATGTCGCTGTAGGCCGGGTCCTTGGTGCTGGTGCTTCCCCATACTATCTTCTGGGGGCGGGCGCCGGCGGCCTTGAAGCGGAGGAACTCATCGCTCCGGAGAAGGGTCCGAAAAGACTGGTAAATGGAGGCGGAATTGGCCACCGCGGCCCTTCCCTTCAGGGTCCAGATGTCTACCACGCGCGCGCCGTTGGCCCCCTCGATTGCCAGTTGGTCGATGATCCGGTCCACAGCGGTATCTATGCGGCTGACAAAGACGCTGGCCACGGAGTGGACTTCTTTCAGTCCCAACCCGCGCTCCTGCCTCTTTTGCAGGGCGTTGAAATACGCCCGCGCCACCCTCTGGTAATGGGTGAGGGAGAAAATCAGGGTGGCGTTGACATTGACGCCTTCGGCCAGCAGTTCCTCGATGGCCGCGCAGCCCGCTTCCGTGGCGGGCACCTTGATAAGGACGTTTTTCTTCCCCAGGCTCGAAAAAATCCGGCGGGCGCAGTCCACCGTTGTGGCGGAGTCATAGGCGCAGTGGGGGGAGACCTCGAGACTGACGAAACCATCCCGGCCCTGGGAACGCCCATAGACGCCCTTGAGGAGGCCGGCGGCCCGGGCGACGTCCGTCGCGGTGAGGGCATCGCATATCTCTTCCGCTGCCTTTCCCTCGCGGCTGAGACGCTTGATGTCCGCATCGTAGGCCGCGCTGGAGCTGATGGCCTTCTCGAAGATGGATGGGTTGGTGGTAACGCCGGTGACGCCGTCCCGGCTGATGAGCCGCTTCAACTCACCGGACGTGAGAATGTCCCGGGATATGAAATCCAGCCAGGGGGCCTGCCCCAACCGGCGCAAGCCCCGGACGGGGTTTTCAAAGGATTGTTTGGGCACTGATCCCTCCTTGTGAGACTGGCCCTAATCTTAACATCCGCAGGAGGGAAAATCTACCGGGGGATTGGAAGATTCCGATTCAAGATTCGAAGATTCCCCGCCCCCGTAGCGGCACGCGGCAGCGTGCCGCTACGGGACCGCTTGACTGCTGGCTGACGGTGTGGGGCACGCGGCAGCGTGCCGCTACGGGACTGCTTGACTGCTGCCTGACGGCGTGGGGCAGTCGGCAGCGTGCCGCTACGGGCGCGCAGACCGCGCCCCTACCGGCTGGCTTCTTCGATTACCTTCTTGGCAAGCTCCAGCCACCTGCCCCGGGCCGCCAGGGCCTCTTCCGACTCCGAATAATACTTCTGGCCCGGGACCGGGACGAACAGGGGATCGATTCCCTCCACCGGGATATCGGCCCTGGTCCCCGGGTTACCCCAGCTCTGGGAGAAGACGGTCTGGCCGTCCTTTGACAGTAACCAGTTGACAAAAACGATGGCCGCGTTGGGGTGGGGGAATTTCGTGGGGACTCCCATCGCGCCGGCGGCGGCGGTGATCCGGTTATCTTCCTTCACCATGGCGATCTTTATAGGCGCCCCCACCTGCTGGAACTCGGCGATCAGGTCCGGGAGGGGCGCCAGGGCGATGGCGTACTTCCCGCGGGCTACCGACTCCATGTGAATCCGGTTATCCCTCTGGATGACCACCTCCTGCTCCCTGATCAAGCGCCGCAAAAAGTCCACGGCCTTCTGCTCGCCCCACAGCGCCTGCCCGAGGTGGGTAATGGCGGCATTGCCGGACCCGGTAACGGTGGGGTCGTTCAAAGTGAGTTTTCCCTTGTACTGCGGCTTCAGCAGGTCCTCGTAGCTGGTTATCTCCCCCTCTTTGACAAGAGTGGTGTTGTACACCATGGTCCGGATGGTGACGTTGATGAGGCTGATGGCCAGGCCCTGCTCATCGGTAAATGGCACGTTTCCGGCCCGCCACCCCTTCGGGTCCAGCACCTCGGGCAAAATGAGCATGGGCTTCAGGGAGCCCAGGAGATTTTCCGGTTTCATCGTTACCAGCAGGGTGGGGTTTCCCGCCCCGAAGACATCGGCGTTAAAAAGGCCGGCCCTCTGCTCGGCCTGCACTTTGGCCAGCAGGTCAGAGCCGCGGCTGAACGGAGTGAATTCCACGTTTATCCCGTACTTGTTCTTGAAGGCCGGCGTCAGGGCCGTCCTGGTCTCAGGCCGCCAGAGGATGTAGACCGATACGGTGCCCTCTTTCCGGGCTTCGGCCAGGACGTTGTTCCATTTTTGCTCCCAGTCGGCCTGGACGGCAGGTTTGCCCTCTTTGGCCGGGGGCGGGGTGGGCCCGGCCACGGGGGCCGCAGCCGGCCCGCAGGCGGCCAGCAGGAGGCCCGCGATCAGGACCAGCGAAAACCATGTCATCAATTTAGTCATTCTTTCCTCCTTTCAGTGAGTAGCAAGTAGCGAGTAGCCAGTAGTGAGTAGCGAGTAGGAAGAGTAGGAAGAGTAGGAAGAGTAGGAAAAGTAGCAGGTAGCAGGTAGGAAAAGTAGCAAGCGGGGATGGGGAATCTTCGAATCTTCGAATCTTGGAATCGCATCGTCATTCGTCATTCGAACTTCGTCATTGATTCGTCATTCGAATTTCGTCATTCGTCATTGCTCTTACTTGCCAGCTTCTTCGATCACCTGTTTGGCGATGGCCAGCATCTGGCCGCGGAATATGATCGCATCCTCGGAATCAATGAAAATCTTCTCGCCGGGCTGGGCCAGCAAAACGGGATGGAATCCTTCCGTGGGGACATCGTTACGGATGCTCGGATTGCCGAACCCCCGGGCGAAGACGGTCTGGCCTTCTTTGGTCAGCACCCAGTTGACAAAGACCGCCGTGGCGTTGGGATGGGCCGGCTTCGGCGCCACCGCCATGGCCCCGGCCGCCGGCGAGACGAAGGTGCCTTCCTTGACTATCACCGCGTCTATAGGCGCGCCCAGCTTCAGGAACTCGTCCAGCCCATCGGGTAGCGGGGCTACGGCGATGGGGAATTTCCCGCGGGCAACGGATTCCACATGGAGCCGGTTATCGCGCTGGATGACCGCCCCCTGGTCTCTTACCAGGGCACGCAAATAGGCCTTGGTCTCCTCCAGATTCCAGATGTCCATGGCCAGGTGGCTCAAAAAGGCATTGCCCACACCTGTCACCGTGGGATCATTCAGGGTCAGCTTCCCTTTGTACTGAGGCTTCAACACATCCTTATAGGTGGTGATCTCCCCCTTCTTGATCAGGTCCGTGTTATAGGCGAGGTATCTCTGGACGGAGGCAATCATACCTACGGCTGTTTTGTCCTTGTCCAGGAAGGGGAACTTGCCGCCGCCCCAGTACTTCGCGTCCATTACCTCGGGAAGCATCAGCAGCGGCTCGATGGACCCGAGGACCCCCTCCGGCTTCATAGTGGCCACCAGGGTGGGCCCGCCGGCCCCGAAAACGTCGGCCACGTACATCCCGGCCCGCTGTTCCGCCTGGACCTTCGCCAGCAGGTCGGAACCGCGGCTGAAAGGCGAAAACTCTATGTTGATGCCATATTTGTCTTTGAAGGCCTGGGTAAGGGTGGTCCTGTTTTCCGGCCGCCAGAGGGCATAGACCGTCACCACGCCTTCCTTCCTGGCCTCGGCCAGGGTGGATTCCCACCTCTGCTCAACGGTGGTTTTCAGCGCCGGAGCGGCGGCTTTGGTGGCCGGGGGCGGCGTGGCCGCCGGAGAAGCCGCCGTGCAGGCCAGCGACCATAACACCGCCGCCAGGACGAGGCAAACGATTAGAAGGGTAGAGGATTCGAAGATTCGAAGCTTGCCCGCCCTGACTGCCGACTGCCGACTAACGGGTATCGACTGCTTCATTGCCCTATTCATTTTTCCTCCAATCATGACCAGTACCTGCAACAACTCTGCTGGTTTCAAAAGGACCTTTATGAGATTAAGTGAGCCGACTCGCTGACACCCCCGCAATGCTGCGGGTCCCCACGAGCACACCGCTCAATAGTAGTATACCACAGAGGACTGAAAGATTTCAGATTACAGATTCAAGATTACGGACTCAAGATTCAATCACCCATCCCGACACGTCGGGACTATGAGGGATGGGACTAAACCGCCTTTGGGAGGAGATGGCTTCGTCCCGATTTGCCTGAAAGACTCATCGGGAGTCGCAATGACAACGCCTCCCTGCATCGAGACTCACAGGGCGCGCGGCAGCGCGCCGCTACTGACTGCCGACTGCCGACTATCGACTCTTTCGACCTTGAGCAGGTTGGTGCTGCCGGCCACCCCCACCGGAATTCCCCCGGTGATTACGATGAGGTCTCCGTTTTTGGCCAGGCCCGCCTCGGCAGCCAGCCGGGCGCCCAGGTCGAAAAGCCCTTCAATCGAGGATGGCTCCACAATCTTAACCGGATGGACGCCCCAGTAAAGCAGTAACCGCCGCAGCACATTTTCATCGGGGGTCAGGGCCAGAACGGGTGCTTTGGGGCGGTATCTGGAGACCCGGCGCGCTGTGCTGCCGGACTGGGTGAAAGCGACAATGGCGGCCGCTTTCAACTGGAGTGCGGTACGGCAGGCATCGTAGCTGATGGCCTCGTCCGTTTCCGTCCCCAGGAATTTGCCTTTGCTGACAATAAGCTCCGCGTAGGGTAGATGCGCCTCGGCTTCGCGGGCGACGCTGGCCATCATGCGGACTGCCTGGACGGGGTATTTGCCCACGCTGGTCTCCGCCGAAAGCATGACGGCATCGGTCCCGTCGAAAATGGCATTGGCGACATCGGTGACCTCGGCCCGGGTGGGCCGGGGCGAGTTGATCATGGACTCGAGCATCTGGGTGGCGGTGATAACGGGCTTGCCCGCGTGGTTGCACTTGCGGATGATGTCTTTCTGCACCATCGGTACCCTGGACAAGGGGATGTCAACACCCAGGTCACCCCGCGCCACCATGATGCCGTCACTGGCCAGAAGGATTGCATCAAAGTTATGCACCGCCTGGCCCCTTTCGATCTTCGAGATGACAGGAACGGCCCCTCCATTCCGGCGCAGGAGTTCTTTCACCTGAAGCACCTCGCTGGCGGCGCTGACGAATGACAGCGCAATGAAATCCGGCCGCTGGGAAACGGCGAAAACCAGGTGCGACTTCAAGGCCTCATTCATAAAAGGGGTGGAAATCTTCATCCCCGGCACAACCACGCCTTTCCCCGATAGCAGCGTCCCGCCGACGACCACGCGGCAACGGACTTCGCCGCCTGCGACCTCCTCTGCTTTTAGTTGTAGCGCCCCGTCGTCCAGCAGGATGGTGTCCCCGGCCCTGACATCCGCAGCCAGGGTAGGGAGGTTGACCGGCAGCACCAGATTCGAAGATTCCTCACCAGAAGGATTTAAGATTACAGATTCAAGATTCAAGATTCCTCCCCGCCCCGAACTGCCGACTGTTTGACTGTTTGACTGTTTGACTGCTTGACTGCTCGACTGCTTGACTGCTTGACTGCCGACAGGCACGTGCAACGTGCCGCTACGTGACTGCTTGACTGCTTGACCGCTCGACTGCACCACGACCCGCTGGCCCTTCTTCAGCACCACCGAACCTCCCTTCAGTTCGCCGATCCTGTACTTCGGTCCCGGCAGGTCCATGAGCAGAGCAACGGGCAAGCCGGTCCGCTCGGAGACGCGCCGCAGGTTCTGAATGCTGCTCTCGTGTTCCTCGTGGGTCCCATAAGAGAGGTTCAGCCGCGCCACGTTCATCCCGGCCCGCAGCACCCGCTCGATTTCGGTGGGTGAGTTGCTGGCCGGTCCCAGGGTACAAACAATCTTAGTCCGTCTCAACATTGTCAATAGTCAATAGTCGGCGGTCCGTAGCGGCACGCCGCCGCGTGCCCGTCCGGCAGCCTAAACAGTCAAGCAGTGACCAGTCAAGCAGTGACCAGTCAAGCAGTCGGCAGTCCGGGGCAGGGAACTCAATAACCCAATAACTCAATAACTCAAAGAACTCGCTAACTTTATGAACCTTATAAACCTTATGAACCGCTAATACTCCTTATGCCACGCCTCGTCGGGTTGGGGAAACCCTTCCCGGGAGATGCCGAGTCTGGCCGGCCAGGGCCGCCCGCAGGTGTTGGCCAGCCGCACAACCTCCTTTAGCCTCGCCGTGAAGGTGGTGTTGAAAAACGCCGTCCTATCTGACCGGGAACCCAGCTTCACTACCTCCTGCCAGAGGCCGCGGCCGGCCAGGAAGCCGGAGGCGCCACCTTTGCAGGCCAGCTCGACCTCTTTGCGGAAATCCTCGAAATTGTGCCCGCCGCTGAGCAGCACCCACGGATGCTTCGAAGCCTGGTCAAGCTCCCGGCAGTAGTCCAGCAGCCTGTCGGCATCCTTCTCGTAGTTCAGGTCCCCGGGAAACTCGGTCTTGAGAACGTCGATGGGCAGTTCGGACAGTTGCCGCGCCGCTTCGATCACCAGTCGAGGCTTCACCTTGGCGAACTCCCGGGGGTCATCCTCCTTATCGGTAACCGGATAGCTGACGGTTTCCACCAGCAGGGGCAGGTCAACCCGCATGCATTCGCCGGCCACTTTCCGGACGAGACCGAGTTGCTTCGCCGCCACCTCTTCCAGGTCCGGGCGGAAGTAAATGAGCAATTTGGCCGCCGAGGCGCCCATCCGTTTGGCCTTCTCCGGCCCCCATCCCGGCAACAGCTCCGTGGTCCGTGCCCGTTTGTTTCCCTGGTAGCCGGACTCTTCCATGCTGACCAGCAGTCCCATTCCGCCTGGTAGAGCTCCGGCAGCGATGGACTGGGCAGCCCCGTAGACGGGGTCCAGCAGCAGGGCCGACGCATCAGCCGCCGCGGCGCGGCACAGCTCCAGCTTAAAATCCACCATGTCCTGGTAACCCACCCCCCGGCCCGTCCCATCGGCCAGCATTCGCTTTAGCGAGTCGCGGTGGTCCGCGGCCACCATGATGAACAGGCCCTTATCATTGGCCAGTTGCTGAAGACCACGAAGCTTACCGATGGATGATGACATGAGAAGCTCCTCAACCGATTACAGATTCAAGATTACAGATTCAAGATCCCCCGCCCCCGCAGGGGCACGTTGCACGTGCCCCTGCGGCACTGCTCGACCGCGGGCGGGCGCGGCGACCGCGCCCCTACGGAGTATCGACACTCGGCCGCCGACGGGCACGCGGCAGCGTGCCGCTACGCTGGTGACTACTCCTTCCTACTCCTTCCTACTCCTCCTACTCCTCCTACTCCTCCTTCACCTTGCCAGTATTTTCATCAGTCTGATCAAATCGCCATCCAGTTCCTTTCTCCTGCTCCAGGTATCTTCCAGGGGAGTATAGGCGATGTCACCCTTGACCTCGCCGACCGACACGTTCCACCGGCCTTCCACCAGGGCATCCACCGCCGCCGCCCCGAGGCGGCTGGCCAGTATCCGGTCCCGGGCCGTGGGCGAACCGCCCCGTTGCACATGTCCCAACACACAGACCCGCGAGTCCAGCCCGCCCTTTTCTTTAACCGCCCGTGCTATTCTGAAGGTCGAACCGGGTTCCCCGGCCTCGGCCACAATGATAATGGCGCTCCTCTTTCCCCCCTTGAAGGTCCTCTCCAGGTCGGCGCACAGGGCGTCGATATTCTCCGGCACCTCGGGAATCATGATAGCTTCGGCGCCGGCGGCGATGCCACTCTGGAGCGCAATAAATCCCCTGGTGCGACCCATTACTTCGACGAAGAACAGGCGGTCGTGGGAACGGGCGGTGTCACGGATCTTGTCAATGTATTCTACTGCGGTATTGATAGCGGTGTCGAAGCCGATGGTGTAGTCAGTGCCGTAAACATCATTGTCTATGGTCGAGGTCACTCCCACCACCGGAAGACCGCTTTCCTGGGCCAGGACGGTAGCGCCGCGCAGGGTGCCATCGCCTCCGATAACCACCATGGCCTCGATACCCGCCTTCCTGGTGGCCTCGATGGCCTTGGCCCGGATTTCCTTTATCTTGAAATCGGGGCAACGCGTGGTTTCCAGGATAGTTCCCCCCAGGTGAACGATGTTCCCCACGCTGCGATTTCCCAGGGGCATCATATCACCATTTATCAGCCCCTGGTAACCCCGCTGGATGCCGCAGACCTCCAGGTTCCGGTACACGGCATTCCGGACGACCGCCCTGATGGCGGCATTCATGCCGGGGGCGTCGCCCCCGCTGGTCAAAACGCCGATCCTGCGCATGGGCCTCCTTCTCAGATTAGAAGAACAGAAGATTCAAAGTTCGAAGATTCCCCGCCACCAAGACCGGTTCGAATATCCCAGCATTCCAGATTTAAGTTTCCCCACCCCGCCGGCAGCGGACCGCCGACTATGGCCTCACCGCCGTCTATCGACTGATAGATTATACCACTAACCCAAACGCCGCATGCCGGGGGAGGGTCCAACGCCGGGGCGAATGTAATGTTTTCTTCATGTCCCGAGGGACAAATCTCATATCTTTTTCATTACCCGGCAGAGCCTGGAACTACGTATTAAGAACTAGGTATACCGTCAGTTTGGAACTACGTAATATTGCGGATTGATGGGAGCGAGGAGACGAGTTATCGTAAGGTCAGGCGTGGCAAGCCGGACATACATTGGCAGATACTGAAGCGGGCTGCACAAGTCGCAACCACGAAATTAAATATCAAAGACCAAAATGAAAAATGGCAAATGCAAAATCCGCGCTCAGGGGCGTAGCGGCGAGGTTCCCTCGCCCAGGCGGGCGCGGTCTCCGCGCTCCCAACGGATTGGGCGTGTTCATCCTGCACGATGTGCGCAACCGGCGCATGGATGATTGATTTGTGATTTTGATTCTTGACCTTTGTTTTTTCCAGTGACTTCATTCTTGTGATCAAGGAGGATAGCTGAAATGTCCAGATCGTCCAGGACTATCGCGATAGGGACCCTGACCGTCATGCTGCTGGCGCTTTTCCTGGCTTTCGTCGGTGTGACGTCCGCGGCGCCCCGCCTCGACCCCGCCGCCGTCCGGGCGGCGGCTACGCAGGCCGGGCTGGTCAGCCTGGCCACTGTAGGCATCCCCCAGGTAAACAACCTCGGCGATTTTATCAACCCGGGGCCGGGGCCGAAGAGCGCCATGGTGACCATGGGCAAGGCCCTTTTCTGGGACATCCAGGTCGGCAGCGACGGCGTGGCCTGCGCCACCTGCCATTTCGCCGGCGGCGCGGACAACAGGGGTAAGAACCAGTGGAGCCCCGGTCTCAAGGCCAACCCCCCGGACCTGGTTTTCGGCAACTCCCCGATCGCCGGCATCCCCGGCTATCCGCAGTTCGGACCTAACTACGAGGTAGGGGCAAGCGACCTGCCGATTCACCAGTTTGCCGACCCCGGTCTTCAGGACTTCAACCACCGTGTCATTCTGCGGACTACCAACGATGTCTTCTCCTCCCAGGGTGTTTTCAAGGCTAACTTCACTGGAATAGTGCCCGGTCAGGCCAATGATGCCGGCGTTGCCGTTACCGACCCCGTTTTCAACGTCGGCGGCGTCAACGTTCGCCGGGTGGAGCCGCGCAACGCGCCCAGCGTCATTAACTCCGTGTTCTATTTCGACAACTTCTGGGATGGCCGGGCCCGCAACCAGTTCAACGGCGTCAACCCACTGGGACCCCTGGACCCGAACGCGACCATCCTGGTCAATCTGAACGGCGTGCTGACGGCGACGCAGGTGAGCATTCCCAACTCCAGCCTGGCCTCCCAGGCCGTCGGCCCTCCCCTGAGCGACCTGGAGATGTCGTTCGCCGGCCGCACCTTCCCTGACGTGGGGAAGAAGCTACTACCGGCCAGGCCCCTGGCCTTCCAGAACGTGCATCCCAATGACAGCGTCCTGGGGCCGGTGGCGGCGACCGGTCCGGGCGCAAAGGGACTGACCATCACCACCTATGCCGACATGGTCAGGAACATCTTCCAAACGAAGTACTGGGACTCCACCAGGATTATCAGCTTCAACCCTGATGGCTCCCGGCTCATCAGGGACCCGGGGCCTGGCGTGACGGGCTACAGCCAGATGGAAGCCAATTTCAGCCTGTTCTTCGGGCTGGCCATACAGGCATACGAGGGGACCCTGGTGTCGGACAGGACCCGCTTCGACCTGTTCATGGAGGGCGACGACACGGCCCTGGACCAGGACGAACTGGCGGGGCTACTGACCTTCATCAACACCGGCGTCCAGGCAGCGAACCCGCTGTTCGCCGGCATTGCCCAGGGGTCCTGCACCAGTTGCCACAAGAGCACCACCTTCAGCGACGCAACTTTCACCGGCATGGGGATCGAGGGACCGATCGAGCTAGAGGTGGCGCCAGTGCTGGTGGACGGCCTTCTCAAGCTGGGCACGGAGTTAGCGCTGCTCGATAATGGCTTCTATAACATCGGGGTAAGGCCCATCAATGAGGATCTGGGGAGGGGAGCGACCGAGCTGGGCAAACCGCTGTCCTCCAGCCGGCAGGCGTTGCAGGGATTCACCTTCGCACCGCGAATACCCCCGGCCGCTCCGCAGAATCCCAGGGTCCTGGTGGACGGCGCCTTCAAGGTACCCAGTTTGCGAAACGTTGAGTTGACCGCTCCGTACTTCCACAACGGCGGATACCTGACGCTCAGGCAGGTTATGGACTTCTACCGCCGGAACGGCGACTTCAGCGATGTCAATATCGCCCACCTGGACGGCCCCATGGCCAAGGTTGAACTGAGGCCGCAAGATGTCACCGGGCGCGATCCGGACGTTGACCGGCTCGTGAAGTTCATGCTGGCCCTGACGGACGACCGGGTACGCTACGAGATGGCCCCGTTTGACCACCCGCAGCTTTTCATACCCAACGGGCACCCCGGCGACAGGACCACCATCACCGCCCCATACAACGTAGTCAATGGAGTTAACCAGGCCAGAGACATCCTCGTCGAGCTGCCTGCGGTCGGTCAGGACGGCCGGCCGCCCCTGGGCCTTGGCCCATTGCTTGGCCTCCTCGACAGGGGCGCTCTCCAGGGCGTGAACATCATTCTCAGCCCGGGATGGAACACTTTCTCGACGCCGGTCCGCCTGCACACCTCCACCGACACCTGGGGCGAGTTTGCCGCAGCCAACGGCCTCAGCTACCAGGCAGCCTACTGGTGGAATGGGACCGCTTTCCAGTTCGTGGATCCGGCCTTCGTGCTGAACCCGCTGGACGCAATTTATGTGAAGATGAACAACACGGCGACGGTGGCTGTCATCCCTTACGAAAGCATTTCGGCGCCGCCCAGCAAGACATTGGCCCCGGGCTGGAATCTCATCGGGTCGGCCTTCCTGGACACCGCCATGCCGGTGAAAGACGCCCTGGCTTCCGCCTTCTTTGTGCCGAACAGCGTCGCCCCCAATGCCACGGTCCCGCTCTGGGGGTACAGCCAGGTGGTCAGCCCGACAACCAATGCCTCAAACTGGACGTATGTCCGGGAGGCTTTGACCATCCCTGACATGCAGATTGGAAGAGGCTACTGGGTATTCATGGTCAACGGCGGGCCGCTGAGCGGCTTTACGTCCACTCCGTTGCTGCGGCCGCGTTAGCTGTCATCCTGAGCCGGAGCCCTGAGCGAAGCGAAGGGGCAGTCGAAGGGTCTTTTGTC
>JACQUA010000186.1 GCA_016210565.1 Chloroflexota bacterium | reverse complement strand
TCCAGCCTTTGCCCGGTGAACTTCTGGGCGGGCAAAGAGCCTGATGACAGTCGCGTCTCACCGTACGGCTTGTACTTGATGGAGCCGGCGGAGTTGCCCGAGGCGTCGGTCACCGTGGCCGTCCCTGTCAGATGGTCCTGGTGGACGTATCTAAGGGTCGCGCCCTCTTTATAGGCTACCATCCTGCCGCCGAGGTAGTAATACAGCGTCACCGTGGAGGTGGAAAGGTTCTTCTCGTAGTACCTGTTCACATAGAGGATTGTAACACTGTTCTCCGTCTTCTTCACGCGGAAGCCGTTGCCGTCGTAGACGTAGCTGACGCCGCCGGTGATTCCGGTAAGGCGGTTCTCCACGTCCCAGGTCAGGGTCTGGCTGCCGCGGGTTGTCATACTGCCGTTGGCGTCACAGGCATAGCTGGTCGAACCTGCCGAGGTGACGGCGTGGGGTTTGCTGCCGCCGTAGGCGTAGGCCACGCCGTCCCGGGAGGTCATGTTCCCGAAGAGTTGAGCTTATCCAACCGGTTGTTGCTGCATCCGCCACGAAGATAATTTCTCAGCGGTCCACGGCGACGAACCAGCGGAGATCGTACTGGCCGGGGCCGCTGCCGCACTTCTTCCCGCAACCAAACCGGCCTAATCCTTTCCGACGCTGTAAAGTCCGATTATCTTCCTCGCCACCAAAGCGTACTTGCGCGGCACGAGCACGCTCAGGTTCAAGGATCCACTGAAAGTCGAAACAGCGCCGTCTTTTATCGGCACCACCACCGCCGGGATTCCCTCGCTCTCCAGATGTCGCCTCATGATATGCGCTATGCGTTCGTTGCCGCCGTACACCTCCACGAAGTCTTTACCACGCTTGCCCATGGACCGTCCGTCACTCGATCATGGAGGCTATCACTTTTTCGGCCTCGTCGCGGGATGCGCCGGTGGTCAGCATGGCAAAAGACACGCCCCGGTGCGTCCAGAATGCGTGAGCAGCGGATTCCATTTCAGCAACCACGGTAGAGCTCGCCCCGCCTCGCGTCCCATCATCGATGGCGGTATATACGGTCCCCTCTGCGATGGCAACGCGAACCCCCTTTATCTCGGCGCTGGCGTAGTTCACATCCGCGAGGATGGGGGTCACTCCCGAGGGCCCGGCCTCTACGACTTGGATGACCGCTCTGGCCGGCCTGTTCATAAAGGTCAGCCACACGGAGACGCCGGAGGAGGCGCTTTCGGGTACCGGGTGGTCCACAAACAGGGTGGCTACGCGGTCCAACTCGAAGCCCGCCGGGAGATAACCCGGCAGCACGACCTCGAAATTTGCTCTCGCCCGCGCGTACTCCAGGTCCGCGGGCAGTCGCTGCCTCCGCATCGCCTCGAAGTATTCCCGTTCTCTGGTGACGTCCGCCTGCCTTTCGGCCTCCCCGTTATCGCACGATGAGAACGATGGCATCGAGGCCAGAACTACCGCGAGCAGCAGACCGCTTAGAAAATGGCTCTTCATCGCCCTGTGCCATTCGCTACAAATCTCGGGTTTCTTGGCGCACTCCTTGCCGGGAACATTTGTGGCTCATTCCATCATCGAAGCGATGATTTTCTCCACCTCGTCCCAGAACACGCCATCGGTCGTCATCTCGAAGAAACGGCCATCGAAGTTCCAGTCGGCAGTCATGCCTTCAACCCCTTGGGGCGGGTTGCCTCTCATTATAAAACGGCCGTACTTTATCCTTACTGGAACCCCTTTCACCTCTTTAATGTCGGCGTCTGGCGCGGTGAAGAAAATTGCGTGTATCGGCGCGGACCACTGAATGATCCACACCTCCTTGCCATACTCGCGGTCGGCCAATACCAGATGCACCCCGCCCTGCTGCGGGGTAGCGCTGGAAGCCCGGGCCACGCCGGTGATTGAGAAGCCCTCCGGTAAGTAGGTGGGCAAAATGATCTTGAAGGGGACCTCTTTCTGAACCTGCTGGAGCCGCCTGGCTACCTTATCTGGCTGTTGACCATCTACCTGGAGACAGTTGGTCGCGGCAGTGGCCAGTAGCAGGCCTGCGAACAGCAGCAGCGCCCTGGCCATGCGGCGGTTCCCAAAAGCGGTGCCTGCGCCGGACGACGGAGTCATCTGATCTCCGCCGGCTGTTTGGTGAGATCCACGGTGAAGCTCCCGCCAATCACCGGCACCGTCTCGCGCTTGTACGTCGCAACGAGACTGTACTGGATGATCGGCGACAATAGCGGCCAAGGGGCCACCAGGCCGAAGACGGCAGGACTCGGTCCACGCGGCCACAGGGACGGGCCCGCAGCTCTCGCCGTCGGGCCACCGGCCGCGGGACCTGCGCTGGATGGTGGCGCGAATTGCCCACTGAAAACTCGAATACCCATGTCGGAAATCCTGAGATAACCGTCTAGGCGGAACTCGCCAAAATCGAAGTCCCGGGCCCAGGAGGTGTAGCCTATCTCCTCGGTTGCAAACACCCAGGTGGCGCGTGGACCCACTCCCACCCCAGGCACCGACCCGTACCACACATACCCTTCCACAGTAGTAGAACCGCTCGCCAGGACCGGGGCGTTCCCCTGCATCCGGTGGATGCCCATGCCATAGAGCGCAGCTTGGAGCAAGTCCATCCACCAGACTCCGGTTGGTTCGGGTTGTATCAGCGTGGTATTCTCCTGCACCTCGAACCTCCGCGTCACCCTGAATGACACGCCAGAAAGACCGCCCTGGTTATACCTGTAGCTGACCCAATCCCCATTCGCGCCCAGTACGTGCAGCGTGATATTCCCGCCCCTGGCCGGGCCCGGAGGCGGGAAGAATGGTATCGTTACCGTCCCGTCGTCGGGCTCATAGCCCGTGGGGTCTATGTATCTGAGGGGGTTGTCGAGGACGTACGAGTAGCGGTTCAGGGCCTGGGGATCGGCCGGGCGCGGCATGAGCGGGTCGGCGCTGGCGAACCTTGCGAGCCCCGGATCATAGTACCTGGCCCCATAATAATAGAGCCCGACGTCGTCCAGCCTTTGCCCGGTGAACTTCTGGGCGGGCAAAGAGCCTGATGACAGTCGCGTCTCACCGTACGGCTTGTACTTGATGGAGCCGGCGGAGTTGCCCGAGGCGTCGGTCACCGTGGCCGTCCCTGTCAGATGGTCCTGG
>JACQUA010000173.1 GCA_016210565.1 Chloroflexota bacterium | reverse complement strand
TTACCGACGAATACCGCTCCTCCGATTCGTACTCCAACAATGATCGTTCGCACAACAAGTCACCGTCTCGAAGTCCGGGGCTCACAGGCACGGAGGCCTGTGGTACCGGTCCTCTGTGTCCAGCCCGAGATGTGGGACACGGTCAGTTTGCGAAAGGGGGATAGATACTATCTTCCCTTAAACACGGGCTTGCGCTTTTCGGCGAAGGCCCGCGGCCCTTCCAGGGCGTCTTCGGTGTTGGTCACGGCCACGGTGATGAGGCTTTCAAACCGGAGTCCGTCGTCCAGGGACATCTCGATGCCCCGGTAGGCCGCCTCTTTTACGGCGCGCACGGCCACCGGCCCGTTCGCATTGATTCTCTCGGCCAGGGCCTCGGCGGTCTTCATCAGGTCGGCGGCGGGGACCACCCGGTTGACCAGGCCCAGCCGGTAGGCCTCCGGCGCGGCGATGTGGTCGCCGGTCATGAGCAGTTCCAGGGCGGGACCGAAGGGTATCAGGCGCGGTATCTTCTGCGTGCCGCTCATGCCGGGAATAAGTCCCTGTTTGACCTCCGGCACCCCCAAACGGGCATGCTCCGCGGCGATGCGTATGTCGCAGGCCATGCACAGCTCCAGTCCGCCTCCCAGGGCCATCCCGTTGATGGCGGCGATGAAGGGCTTGAAGACACGCAGACCCCTCATGGGAGTTACGTACGGGATCGGGACCGTCGGCGGCTTGCCCGATTTCACGGCCTCGGCGAAAGCCAGGCTCATCTCTTTCAGGTCGGCCCCGGTGCAGAAGGCCTTTTCGCCGGCGCCGGTGACGATGGCGGTCCACACTTCCGGGTCGTCCCGGACGTTTATCCAGGCATCGCTCAGGGCGTTCCACATCTCGCTGTTGATGGAGTTCATCGCCTCCGGCCGGTTCAGGGTGATATAGGCGATCTTGTTCTTCTTTTCGTAGAGAAGGACTGACATTGGGCCGCCTCCGGTAGAAAAATTACAAGTTCCAAACGGGCCGTAGCCGCACCCTTTACGGGTGCGCGCCTGCGCAGGCTAAAGACCTGCGGCTACAACCCTGGCGACCGCCCCCGCAGGCTAAAGACCTGCGGCTACAACCCTGGCGACCGCCCCCGCAGGCTAAAGACCTGCGGCTACAACCCTGGCGACCGCCCCCGCAGGCTAAAGACCTGCGGCTACAACCCCGACTATCGACTGCTTGCTGCTTCCTTGCTGATGGCTCCCAGGACGCCGTTGATGAATTTGGGGGAACTCTGGCTGCCGAAGATCTTGGCGAGTTCGACGGCCTCATTGATTGCTATGCGTGGCGACAACTTATTATCTATAGTAACCTCGAAGATTGCAAGGCGCAGGATATTGAGGTCTATCAGAGAGAGTTGCTCCAGCGGCCAGGCGGGGGCGAAACGGCGAATCACCCCGTCAATCCTGTCTCTGTTCTCCACCACGCCTTTGACGAGCTGGCGGGCAAAGCCGGCGACCTCATCTTCCATCTTCATTTCCTCGACCACCCGGTTGATGGTGGCTTCGGGTTCGTGCCCGGCGCTGCTTATTTCATACAGGGCCTGCAATGCCGCGGTGCGGGCTTTTCTCCTGGGGCCTGGCAAGGCTCAACCCCCCTCCGGCGTCAAGCCGTCACCAGTCCGCCGTCAACCCTCAGGACCTGCCCGGTGATGTACCGGGCGTCGTCCGATGCCAGGAAAGCCACCGCACCGGCCACGTCCTCAGGCGCGCCGAAACAGGCCAGGGGTACCTGCTTCAGAATTTCCTGCTTGACCTGTTCCGGCAACCGCCGGGTCATTTCGGTGTCGATGAACCCCGGGGCAATGGCGTTGACGGTGATGCCGCGGGAGGCCACCTCTTTGGCGCAGGTTTTGGTGAGAGCGATGAGCCCGCCCTTGGCGGCGGCGTAGTTGGCCTGCCCGGGGTTTCCTATCATGCCCACCACACTGGCGATGTTCACGATCCTGCCGGAGCGCTGCTTGACCATGGGGCGCAGAGCGGCCCGGGTACACAGGAAAGCGCCCTTCAGATTGACGGCCAGCACGCGGTCCCAATCGTCTGGAGACATCCGCATGAGGAGCTGGTCCCGGGTGATGCCGGCGTTGTTGACGAGGATATCCAGGCGTCCGTATTCGGCGAGGACTGCATCTACGACCCTGGCGACATCTTCTTCTTTGCTGATGTCGCCGAGGGCTGTGGACGCCCGTCCGCCGGTGTCACTGATGGCGGCGGCAGCTTCAGCGGCGCTGGCGCCGGCTTCAGCCATGTCGTTGACGACAACGGTCGCCGACTGCCGGGCAAGCCGGAGGGCGATGGCGCGCCCGATGCCGCGGCCGGCGCCGGTGACCAGAGCTATGCGTGGTTGCGCGTTCATTGAGTGTTTCCCTGAAGCAGGGTCAAGCGGAGCGGGGAAAGCAGTCAGCAAACATCAATCAGCTATCAGCAACGTCGGTCGAACTGCTGCCTGATAGCTGACGGCTGAAAGCTGATAGCTGACTGCTACGCGGTTAGTTCTAGAGTGGCCACGCCGCTGTCAATACGCCTGATAAGCCCGCTGAGGACTTTGCCGGGGCCTACTTCGATAAAGGTGGATATCCCGGAGCTGATCATGAATTCTATGGAACGCTGCCATTCCACGCAGTGGCAAAGCTGTATCAGCAGCTCGTGTTTCAGTTCCGCCGCTTTGTGAAGGGGCTTCGCCGAGCTATTGGCCACGATGGGTATCTCCGGGTCCCGGAACGGGGTGCTGGTGATGGCCTGGTTGAGTTCCCGGATGGCCGGTCCCATCAAGGGCGAATGGAAGGCCCCGCTGACTTTCAGGGGGACCATCTTGCGGACGCCCTTTTCCCGGCCCAGTTTTATGGCTTTTCTGATGGAACGGGTGGTGCCGCTGAGGACGATCTGACCGGGGCAGTTGATGTTGGCGATTTCGGCCCCCGACTCCTGGCAAATCTCCTGGACGACGGATTCCTCGGCGCCAAGGATTGCCAGCATGCCGCCGGGACATTGGGAACCGGCGATGTGCATGGCGCGGCCTCTTTCCCACACGAGCCGGACGGCGGTCTGGAAATCCACCACGTTGGCTACCACGAGCGTGGTATATTCCCCGAGGCTATGGCCGGCGGCGAACATCGGAGCCCCCGTGTCTTTCCAGAGGCCCTTTTCTTCGCCGGCTTTCCAGCAAGCCAGACTGGTGGTCA
This sequence comes from Chloroflexota bacterium, assembly GCA_016210565.1. GTDB lineage: Bacteria > Chloroflexota > Dehalococcoidia > JACQUA01 > JACQUA01 > JACQUA01. The sequence continues at coordinate 78,660 of JACQUA010000173.1, read as the reverse complement.
GGATGGCCGGCTGGGCGTTGTAAGTGAGGTTGAGCTCCTCTTCGGGCCCTTCAAAACACATTCTGGACAAAGGGAACCCGAGAGCGTCATCGGCCTGCTTGTAGACCTTTCGGGCAGCGGGGGATGTTTCATGAACATCTTTGCCCATCCCCACCCGTTGCGTGCCCTGTCCCGGAAAGACGTGAGCCACCCTGGCTGGACTGGTCTTGCTCTTTGGAGACAACGTTAACCTCCATTTGGCAATGCCGCCAATCTTCTTAGTTCGGCCTCGGCCTCGGCCATGATGTCCTCGATGATCTGCTTTACCGGTTTGATATCTTTGATGGCGCCGGCTATTTGGCCTGCCAGCAGGGACCCATTCTCCAGGTCTCCCTGGATAAGTCCCAGGTAGGTCTTGCCGGCGCCGAACTTCTCCAATTCTTCTCTTGGAGTCCCCGCTCTTTCCATGGCTTCAAACTGCCGGGTCATCTTGTTTTCCAGGGCCCGCACCGGATGTTTCAGAGAGTATCCGGTGGCCATGGTGCAGCGGTCTTTGACTTCGACGATTCTTCGTTTGACGTTGGGATGGGCGATGCATTCCTCTGAGGCGATAAACCTGGTGCCCATCTGCATACCCTGGGCGCCCATGGCCAGGGCCACCACCAGGCCGCGGCCGTCAAAAAAACCGCCGGCGGCCACCACGGGAATGTTTACGGCATCCACCACCTGGGGCGTGAGGGCCATGGTGGTCGTCTCGCCGATGTGGCCTCCCGATTCCATTCCTTCGGCCACCAAGGCATCGGCGCCGGACCTCTCCAGCCGCTTCGCCAGAGCAACGCTGGAAAGCACCGGGATGACGACGGCGCCGTACTTCTTGAAAGCCGGTATGTGGACTCCCGGGTTGCCGGCGCCAAAGGCGACGACTTTGGGTTTTTCTTCCAGGAGGACTTTGATGACTCCTTCGGCGTGAGGGGAGAGCAGGACGGTGTTAACGCCGAAGGGCTTGTCGGTCAACTGCCGTGTAAGGTGGATCTGCTCCCGCACCCACTCGGGCGGATGGTTCCCGGCCCCGATGATGCCCAGCCCGCCGGCGTTGGAAACGGCCGAGACCAGCTCGGCCGTGCCCAGCCAGGCCATACCGCCCTGGATTATGGGATATCTTATGCCCAGAAGGTCGCATATCGGGGTCCGGATCACAGTAGTCCCGTACCTCCACGCCGTAGCGACAGGGCTTGTCCCTGTCGTATGCTCGACGGCCGGCGATCCGGCTTTCGACACCCGCAAAGGGTGTCGCTGCGCGGTGGCTGTGATTTGCCGGCCACGCCGGGTACAGGAGGGGGGACCGTCGCGAAGGGAATAGAGAACAATGGGCTGAATAGCCCGATGACTGGACCAGGGGAGAAAGCCAGAGGGCAAAACCGCTGTCGTAACGCCAACCGTCTTGCTTCGGTCATTCTGATTTGAACACCGTGAGAGATTCGGTTTCTCTTGAGTCTAGGGTAGTGGCTGGTCTAGGCTTTCTTCTTGGGGGCGCGGATCTTGATTACTTCCTCGCCTTTGTAGGTCCCACAAGAAGGACAGGCCTGGTGAGGCAGCTTGGGGCTTTTGCACTGCGGGCACAGTTGCAGCTTCTGGGGTATGAGATGGAGATGGCTGCGCCGGTCGCCTCGGCGCGCCTTGGGGTATTTTCTTTTCGGTAGGGGGGCCATGAGACTGACCTATCCTTTCTTTCGGTGGTTGGTAGTGTTGCCGGTAGTTGCCAGTCTTTTCAGTTCGGCCCACCGGGAATCCTTTGGGGAGCGTTCGCAGCCGCACTGCTCCTCATTGAGGTTAACGCCGCATTCCGGGCAGAGTCCCACGCAATCGGGCTGGCACAGGGGTTTCATGGGCAGGGCGACCAGCAGGCTCTCGCGAAGGGCTTCATCCAGGTCGATGACATGGTTTGCATCGATCGTAAAGCCGGTCTCCTCGCCGGATTGTTCTACCGGCAGGCCCGTATTAACATCGACGGTCGGGAAGAACTCCTCTTCTACTTCAAAGGGCGCTACGGACGGGAAATCCCGGAGACAACGGCTACAGACCTGGGGCAGTGCTGCCTTGACCTTGCCGCTCACCAGGATGCTGCTGTTCAGGCGCGTCAGCAGGATACGCCCCGAGAAACTGGCCTTGCCGCCGTCCAGATTCAACTCCTCATCAACCTCATACGACCGGGTGGAGCCGACCGGTTCTTTTAATAGCTGGGCTACGTTGATCTCCATTTATTATTTTATTTTTAAGGCGGCAGCCATTCCGTTCCATGGGGCATTCAAGGGCATAGCTGCACACCTGACGGAAAATCACCTTGATTCTGGAAATTATAGGCTGCCGAACGGCATATGTCAAGAGGATGGCCGGAAATTTTCGATAATTGTCTCGAAAATAACCGGGTGGCACAGGCGTCCCCGCCTGTGTGGGCTGGAGATTCTGCAATCTCGACATGTCGGGACGGCCGCGGCCCGCGGCTGGCCCGGGGAGGCACCGCGCGCCGTGCCCCGCTGGTAGGCGGCCACGGTTCGTTCGTCTTCATGCTGCATGGTGCGCCATCGGCGCACGAGGTGTGCCGGGAGGACCCCTCCCTGTCCGCGAGGTCAGGAAAGGCATCACGGCCTGGGTAGATCGACCCTTTGCCGGGCGATCTGTTCGCCTGTTTCATGGTGTTTGCCTTCGACCGCCAGGCGGGCTTCCCGTTCATTCTCTTCAGTCCAGTGGCCCAGCGGATAGCCATGCCAGGGGACCTTTGGCTTGAGTTTGGGGAGTCCTTCTTCTTCCCAGATTCGCCGGGCCCGTTCCATGAATTCCCTTTTGGGTAGCGAGACTGGTGGATAATCCCACTTCCTCGTGGCATTGATGAGGATGGAGGAATTCCCATTTGGCTTCGGATAGCCGCGTTCCGGGTCGTCCATCGGGGACGAGGAAGGATCGATCTCCCCGAGTCTGGCTGTGACTATGCGGGTGTCTCGATGAGGCTGCATGGCGAAGCAGAGCGCCCAGTTGACGGAATCCGGGTCGCGCGGATCTATATCCTCGTCCACGGCGATAACGATCTTCAGGTGATAGGGGAGCCTGGAGGTAACGGCGTGGAGCGCCTGCCACACCTGGGAAGGATGGCTCTTCTTCATCTGGATGACACAGTATTCTTCGCTGCCGCCGCTTTCATGCAGGGCCACGTCCAGGACTCCGGTAATGGCGCAATCGTATTTCAAGAACTTGTAGAAGACGGCTTCAAAAGCGACGCCTCTGAGTTTGCCGCTTTCACTTGGTGGGAACTGGCTGATAAAGGCATTGAATACCGGCTTTCTGGAGTGGGTGATACAGGTGACAGTCAAGAACAGTGGGGTGGACACAGGGAATGATGCTAAATCAGGGAACTGCTCAGAAAATGCGGTGGCGCAGGCGTCCTGCCTGTGTGGGCGGCGACCTTGGTCTGTCCTGCGGACTCTCGCAGAGCGGAGAGGTCGTGCATTGTCACTTATGTGTAAGGTATTACCCTACAAATGCCACTTGTCAATACGAATAATACCTTACAGGATTGTAAGGAATTCACTGGCAGACATAACATTACAGTATTGTTAGTATAGGTAACTAGTTATTGTATTGGTTGCGGGCACGCAGCCACCCTGCTTCATGCATAGATTACATTATTGTTAGGTAAAGAACTAGTATGCCAGGACTGCTCCCCCGGAATCCCTCGTTCTTCGGATTTGAGTGAAAACTAGGAGGCCTCCCCTGAAAACGATCCCAAAACTGACCAGACGACAGTTCGTCAAGGCATCAGGCGCAACCGCAGCCACCCTGGCTTTGACGAAATTCATCGCCGGCGGACCCTGGAAGCCTTTGCTGCAGCGGGCTGAGGCGCAGACCGCAGCCGGCGCCGAAAAACTTGTGCCCACAACCTGCTGGATTGGCAAGCAGGACTGCGGAATGCTGGCGAGGGTTGTTGACGGCCGGATAGTGAAGCTGGAGGGGCATCCTGAGAACGCCCGGAACTGGGGCAAACTCTGCGTGAAGGGTGTGGCCCAGATCGCCACGATTTACGACCCGTACCGGGTCAAGGCGCCTCTGAAGAGGACCAACGGCAAAGGGGTCCCGGGGGAATGGAAGGAGATATCCTGGGAAGAGGCCTTTACCCTTGTCGGGGAGAAGGTCAAGGAAGTGAGGGAACGGGACAAGAGACTTCTTATCTGGCAGAAGGGCCGGAGTAAGACCGAGCCGCTGTATGACAATGCTTTCGTTAACGCCACCGGCGCCTACAAGATGGGGCATGGCGCCTACTGCTCGGACGCCGCCTACCGGGCGGTTGAGTACACCATCGGGCAGCACGCCGGGTTGCATCCCGATTTCCGCCACTGCAATTACCTTCTGGCCTGGGGTTGGAACATGACCAACGCGGGCGGGAACAAGACCTGCTGGCTGACCTGGAACCAGCAGTTCGTTGAAGCCCGGGAGCGGGGCATGAAGGTCGTCACCATCGACCCCCGCCGGCGCGGCGTCGGCCCGCACACGGATGAGTGGCTGCCCATCAAGCCGGGGACCGACCTGGCCTTCTTCCTGGCTCTGGCGAATGTCCTGGTAGCCAGGGGGACCATCGACAGAAAATTCCTGGCGAGCTTCACCAACGCCCCGTTCCTCGTCAAGAGCGACGCGCTGTTCCTGAAAGTGGATGGCAAGGAGCAGGTGTGGGACGAAGCCAGCAAATCAGCGAAACCGTTCGATGCCAAAGGCATCACGCCCGCCCTGGAGGGGTCTTACACCGCCGGCGGCTCGACTGTCAGGACGGCCTTTGAGGTCTACAAGGAGCACATTGCCAAATATACCCCGGAATGGGCCGCGCCCATCACGGACATCACCGCCGAGACCACACGCCGGATCGGAGAGGAGATGGGCGAAAACGCCCGGATCGGGAGCACGATAGTCCTGGACGGCATCGAGTTGCCCTACCGCCCGGTGGGCCTGATGGCCTACCACGTTTCCCAGCAAGAGTTCGGTTTCCAGGCGTTCTACGCGGCCATCAATGTCTACCAGTTGCTGGGAGCGGTGGAGGCGGTGGGAGGACTGAGAGCGGACTACGGCCGCAGCATCTATGGCAACTTCAAGAGCCTGAACGAGATAAAGATAAAAGACCCGCCCTATGACATCATGCTGAAGACCAGCAAGTACTTCCCGATCAACACGGGGAGCCCATCTATTGCGGCTCTAAGCATGTTGGACCCGGCGAAGTGGGGGGTTGATTACACTCCGGAAGTGATGATATTGCACCACACCAACCCCCTGCTCTCTTTCCCGCCCCAGGACGTGTTCATCGAAGCCTACAAGAAACTGAAATTCATCGCTGCCATCGACCCGTTCATGAGCGAGACAGCGGATTTCTTCGCCGACGTGGTCCTGCCCGCGGCGACCATCGAGAAATACGAGGGGCCGATCAGCGCTTCGACCCAGTACCACGGCGGGACCACCCTGAGGGTGCCCCCGATTCCGCCCCTCTTCCAGTCGAAAGGGGACATCGATATCTACATCGGGATCGCGGAGAAAGCCGGAGTCCTGTATGGGAAGGGCGGCTACGTCGACCAGATCAACAGCCAGCTCAACCTGAAGGACCCGTACAAACTGGATCTGAACGCCAGGCCCGAGTCCCGGGACATCTTCGACCGCTGGGCCATGTCGAACGGGTACGAGGAAGGCGTGGCCTTCTTTGAAAGGGAGGGCATGAAGAAAGCCTCCCCGGTGGCCATCAAGAACCTCTACCTCTCGGGGATGAACCCGCCGCATTTCGGGGTGAGGTACCGCCTCTACGGCGAATCCCTGAAACAGTACCAGGACACCATGAAGCAGAAGGGCGTTTCGGAGACCTTCTGGCGGGGCTATTATCCCCTGCCCACCTGGGCAAAGCCGACTTTCGAGGGCTCGCCGCCGGAATACGATCTGCTGTTGACTTCTCACAAAAAGATCGAGTTCAAGCAGTCCCGGGCCGCCTTTGTGTCCCTATTGAATGAACTGGAACCGGAGCAGCGGGTGGAGATCAATACCAGGACAGCCCGGGCCAAAGGCATCCGGGACAACGACGTTGTCTGGGTGGAATCCCACAACGCGGTTACGGGCCAGACAAAGAAGCTCAAGGCCAAGGCAGTACTGGTGGAAGGCCTGCGGCCCGACACCGTATCCATGTCCCATCACTACGGTATGTGGGTCCATCCCTGGGCGAAAGACAAAGGCCCCACGCCCAACAGCCTTTTCTTCACCGGCGAGGGCTACGTGGCCATGTCGGCCGACCAGACATACCTGGTCAGGGTGAAAGTTACCAGGGCATAGGAGAATAAGAGTGACAAGATACGCAATGGTGATTAACCTGGAGCGGTGCATGGGGTGCAACGCCTGCGTCGAAGCGTGCAAGGTGGAGAACAACACCAGCCAGGGCGTCTTCTGGATGTACGTTTTCCGCACCGAAGTCGGCGAGTATCCCAATTCCAACTGGCAGTTCATGCCCAGACCCTGCATGCACTGCGACAACCCCGCCTGCGCCAAGGTGTGCCCGGTGGGGGCGCGGTTCAAGAGGGCAGACGGTCTGGTGCTGACCGATTTCAATCGCTGCATCGGGTGCCGGTACTGCGAGGTGGCCTGCCCCTACGGCGTGAACTATTTCAACTGGAAACTGCCCTCGGACAACCAGTACTTCGATTGGAAGAGGGGCGAAGGCGACGGCGTGTTCGGCGCAGGCCGGGTGGTGGATGTGGTGAAGGGCGCCATACCTCCGTACCGCAACCCTGACCACGATAAGCTGTACGGGACCGATAAGCGGCTGGTTTCGGGGGGCGGGCATGCCGTCGGCGTGATTGAGAAGTGCACCTGGTGTGTCCACCGGCTGGATAAAGGGCTCAAGCCGGCCTGTGTCGCCAACTGCCCCGTACAGTCCCTGAATTTCGGCGACCTGGACGACCCGAAGAGCGACGTCTCGGTCCTGTTGGCCCGGAAGAAGGCAACCCGGCTTCTGGAGGAATTAGGCACCCATCCCCGCGTCTACTATGTCGGCCTTACCGCGCCGGGGCCGGTCTCAAAGATCTGGAATATCCAGCCTGAAAAGGTGAGAGCATGAAAAGAGTAGTCATCGAAGAACCCGTTCTGCGTCCCCTGGTCCAGACAGGCAGGGGTTTCTATGTAGCGGTGGCCGTGCTGGCAGCGGTGGTGCTGTGGTTCGGGGTGGCCTACTTGACCCAGTTGCGGGGCGGCCTGGCGGTTACCGGCCTCCGGGACCTGGGCGTGCCCCTGTCCGGGGCGCCCTGGGGACTGTACATCGCTACTTTTGTGTGGTACGTGGGCCTGGCCCACGGCGGCATCGCGGTGTCGGCCGCGGCGCGCCTGCTCAAACTGGAGAGGTATCATTCCATAGCCCGGATTGCCGAAGTGCTGACTATCATCACCTTGATGATGGCCGGCGCCAACATCGTCATTGACCTGGGCAGGCCGGACAGGGTCATCAATATGCTCCTCTTCTACAGCGGACGGGTCTGGCAGTCGCCTCTGGTCTGGGACTTCACTGTAATCCTTGTTTACCTGACCCTGTGTGTGACCTATCTTTACCTGACCATGCGGGAGGACCTGGCGTCGCTGAGGGGCCGGTTCCCGCGGTTGGGCCGGCTGTACGCGCCTTTGCTGGTGGGCTACAGCCCCAAGGAAAAGCCCAAAGTCGACCAGATTGCCTGGTGGCTTGCCCTGACTATCATCTTCCTGATGGTTCTCTTGAGCGGCGGGGTGATCCCCTGGCTGTTCGGCCTCATGGGATCGCGGGTCGGCTGGTACGGCGCCGTGCAGGGACCCTATTTCCTCACCGGGGCGCTGACCTCGGCGGCGGCGGGCGTGATCATTGTCGCCGCGGCGCTGCGGAAGACCTACGGCTGGCAGCAAGAGATCAAGCCCGAGATATTCAGACACCTGGGGATCGCCCTGGGCATACTGATAGGCTTCTATCTCTGGTTCATCCTGCACGAGCAGATGACCATGAGGTATGCCGGACCGGAGGAGGAGCTCAGGATTTCCAATGCTCTGCTCGCGGGGAGGTTCGCCCCGGTCTTCTGGCCGATGCTGATCTTCGGTTTCTTGCTTCCCGGCGCCTACTTGTTCATTCAAGGGATCCGGCCCAAAGCCTTCAATATCGGATTGGTGGTCATCTGTTCCGGTCTCGTGGTAGCCGCCCTCTGGGTAAAACGTCTTTTGATCATCCTCCCGTCCCTCTTTTATCCCCGCCTCGGCTACCCTGAGGGCAGCTACAGCCCGACCTGGGTGGAGTGGTCTGTGCTGGCAGGCACCCTGGCTGTGGCCTGCCTTATGTATATGGCTTTCGTCAAGCTATTTCCAATGATGGAAGTAAAAAAGAAACAATAGGAGGAAACACATGGAAAACTGGTCAGCATCAACTTCCCTGCTTGGCTTGGTGGTCATGTCGGTAGTGGTTGCGGGTCCCCTGGCGACACTGCTAGGCGCCACCATATTCGGCGGACCGAAAGGCGGCAACCCGAAGCCGGTGGGCGGCACGGTAAAAAAGGTCTTCCTGGGGACCATGCTCTCTATCGTGGTCGGGGCTTTGGTCATGACCGTCGTTCTGAGCGGGGTGATGTCCCTCATCATTCCCCGTTAGTCCGCCGTGATGAAAATGTCATTCTGAGCTTCAGTAGGCAGCTTAACGCTGCCGGACAGTGGAATGACATCGATGTCATTGCAAGCGCACGCGAAGAATCTTTCGGGGAGAATACGAGACCGAAAGACCCTTCGACTTCGCTCAGGGTGACAATGTCATTGAAAGCGGAGACGAGTCCCGATACTATCGGGACGAGGCGGAGTCGAAGAATCCTTCGCTCTGCTCAGGACAAGTTCTTCTGCCGGTTTCTTTCCGAAGGACGATCCGGACGAGTCGGGACGCCTGCGCCTTCGCTTCGCTCAGGGCTCCGGCTCTCCGAAACGGAGCATGCTTCGTTCCGGGAGTCCCGACGTGTCGGGACAGGGTGACAGCCTTTTTTCACCATGGTTACACAGATGGACCAAACAGATCTGGACGAACGGGCCGAACTGTCCCTCGCCAGGGCCAATCTTTATAAGCTCCTGGCCGAGGCCTACCGCCGGCCGCCGGGGATGGAATTCCTGGAAACACTCAGGGACTGGGCTGCCTCGCTGGTAACACAAACAGAATACCTCGATTCGCTCTCTCCGGAGATGAAGGACAGCCTGGTGGAGATAGACCGCTTTTTTCAGGAGAGCCGGGCCGATCCGCCGGTCGAAGAGCTGTCCGTGGAGTTCACCCGCCTCTTCCGGGGCGTCAAACAGGCGACGTCGCCGCCGCCGCCCTACGAGTCGGTATACCGTGAAGGCGCGGCCCACGTGTACGGGTCGGCAACAGTGGCCGTCCGCCAGGAATATTCCCGGTACGGGTTGGAACCGGTGGCCGAGCTCGGCGGTGAACCCCCCGACCACATCAGCTTCGAGCTGGAGTTCATGCATTGCCTGTGCCGGCGGGCGGCAGACTCATGGCAGCGTGGTGACGAAGAGGAATCAGAACGGCTGTTGCTTGCCCAGAAAGAGTTTCTCGAATCCCATCTGATGGCCTGGGTCCCGAAGTTGTGTGAGGTAGTGAGGAGAGAGGAGACCCTGGGCCTATACCGCGGGCTGGCCGGCCTCACGGAAAGCTGGGTAGCTTTTGATTGCCGCCAGCATTTGAAGGACTGCGCCGGGTAGCCTCCCATGGAAGTCAACAGGAGGGAGCTTCTCGGCCTGCTCCGCCCCCGGTGGAACCCGGTCCCCACCGTAGCTCAATCGGGCTGCACCGCTACCTGGGGATGCCGCGTCTGCGTGCCTTCGTGTCCCAGGCAGGCGCTCGTTGAAAAAGACGGCGTGGTGGCAGTGGACGAACGACTTTGTGATGGCTGTGGCTGTTGCAGTCTTGCCTGCCCGTGGGGAGCGCTACGGGTCGAAGGGTGTTCACCCCGGGAAATAGACCGGCTGTTGACTTCGGGTCTATCGAGGGAAACCAAAGCCGCCGGCGCGGGCATCCTCCTGCTGTATTGTAAGGGGGCAGAGGAACGCCTGGAAGATGACGGCGGCATTCCCGGGTCGGTCGCTCCCATCCGTCTCCCCTGCCTGGCCAAGGGTGTTTCTTATGTGCTCCTGAGGGCGTTCGAGTTGGGCGCCCGTGGAGTAGCCCTTTTGCCGTGCGGCGGTGACTGCCGCTACGGTTTCAACCTGGAAGAAACGAGGGAAGAGGTCGGATTCATCCGCGCGGTAATGGCCCGCGCCGGTCTGTCTCAAGACAGGTTGCGGGTCCTGGATAGCGGACCCCGGCGGGAGCTCCGGGAAATGGAAGAAGGGCTGTCGGAGAGGGGCGTTGCGCCGCCGCCGGCGGAGCTTCGTAACAAACCTTTCCCTCTGGCGTCCCTCGTCATTGCCGGTCTGCTGCAGAAGGACGAACGGTCGCCTCGGCTTAGCCTCGAGGGGAAGGCTGTTCCCTGCGGGCTGGTGGAGGTACAGCCGGAGCGGTGCTCGCTCTGCGGGCTGTGCGCCCGGATGTGCCTGTCGCGGGCGCTGGCAATGGAAAAGAGGGAGGGCAAGCTGTTCCTGGTCTTTCACCATGCCTTCTGCGCCGCCTGTGGCGAGTGCGTCCGGGTCTGCCCGGACGGGGCGCTGAAACTGCAACACGGATTGGATACCCGCCTGCTGGGCGAGCCACAGGTCCTCGTCGAGGCCCGGCTGGCGCAGTGCCGGCTCTGCGGGAAGAACATTACCGCCGCGCCCATGCTGCGCAAGATACAGAGCAGTCTGGCGAGCTCGGGGCTGGAACTCGAAGACAGCTTGAATTTGTGCCCCGCGTGCCGGATGCAGCATCTTTTGAGTCAGCGATCTCCCCTTTTGAAAAAGGGGGATTAACAGGCTGTCTAAAAAGTTCAGTCCAGGGGAGTATATGTTTATATCTGACACCTCGACCCGCTCAGATATGAGCAAATTCCTTTTTAGACAGCCTGTTAAGGGGGATTTGAAAAGGCCTTTGGCGCCAGAGGGAATCCCTCTCAGTCCCCCTTTTTCAAAGGGGGAAGGCATTTCTCTCCCCTTTTGCGAAAGGGGGAGGAAGGAACTACCATGCCGGTCCCCATCGTAAGCTTCGTCGGTTATTCCGGCTCGGGTAAAACGAGCCTTCTGGAGCGGATAGTCCCCAAACTGAAGCAGGCGGGGCTGAGGGTGGCGGTGGTCAAGCACGCCGCCCACGGGTTCAGCATGGACAGCCCGGGCACGGATAGCTGGAGACACTGCGAGGCGGGGAGTGACATTGTGGTCTTGACTTCTCCGGGGCGGGTGGTGACGATGGAGAGCACGCCGCAGGAGCCTGACCTGGGCGCGGTGCTGGAGAGCGTCACCTCGAAAGTGGACATCATCCTGGTGGAGGGGTACAAGAAGGCAAGGCTGCCCAAGGTTGAGGTCCGGGCCTCGCGGCGGGGTCCGGGATTGCCTTGCCCCGAGGAAGAGTTGATTGCCATTGTGACGGGTGAGGCGTTCCCCGCGAAGCCGCCCCGTTTCAACCCCGAAGATGTGGAGTCCCTGGTACGGCGGCTGAGGGACATGGCTGCGTCATCGGTATCACGAAAGGAAATGAAGTGAACCAGCTTGGACCCGGACTATGCGGGAGCTATCTGGCTGCTGCACCTTGTCGGCGCCCGCTCCACAAAGCGGAGCGCCAGGCCGGGCCCACGCATAATCCTGGTGAGACGTGATTGATCGAGTAAGTTAGAGACGGTAAGCGTTCACGGTAAACTGAATATCTGATCGAATCCCCTTTTGATTGTTTTACCTTTTCCCCTTTGTAAGGTGATGGCAAGGGTATGTGAGGTATTGCCTTACGGTTCCTCCAAATAGTCCAGAAATCCCCTACAAGACGTAAGAAATCGTCGGACAGACGCCGCAGTTAGCGACGGCTAGACTGTAGCCGTCTAATCTTGTGAGCGACGAGGGATTTCCATGAGGACTGACCGGCGTACTTTCATCAAGGCCGGGGGCGCCACTGTGGCGACCGGTCTTGTGCTGAGCGGGCTGGACCTGGGGAACAGGCTGCTACGGGCGGCCCCGGGGGCTACAGCTTCGACCGAGGATAGGATGGTTCCCGGGGTTTGCCAGCAGTGTCCCGGGGGTTGTGGGATTATGGTCAGGGTGGTCAACGGGAGGGGGGTTAAGATTGAGGGAAACCCCCGCTATCCGAGCAACAGGGGAACCCTTTGTCCCAAGGGCGCCGCGGGCCTTCAAATTCTCTATGACCCGGATCGAATCCACGGGCCTTTGAAGAGGGCAGGGGAGCGGGGCGCCGGCAGGTGGCAGCCCATCTCCTGGGAGGAAGCTATCAACACCGTTGCAGGAAGGTTGGGCGAGCTGAGGTCGCAAGGGCTGGCGCACACGGTGGCCTTCATGAGCGGGCGGAACCGCGGGCAGATGGGCGGACTCATCGGGCGTTTCTGCGAAGCGTTCGGGACTTCGAATGACATCGGCCATTCCAGCATCTGCGAGGACGGTTCGCCCATGGGCCACTGGATGGCACAAGGCTGGAAGGCCTACGCCGCTTACGATTGGGATAACTGCGATTATTTGATTTGCTTTGGGGCGGGGTTCGTTGAAGCGTGGCGACCAACGGCTCGCCTGTTGCGGGCTTACGGTGATATGCGGCGGGGCCGCCTGGGTACCCGGTCCAAGATCGTTCAGGTCGAGACGCGGTTTTCCATCAGCGCTGCCAGGGCGGACGAGTGGGTCCCTATCAACCCGGCCACCGATGGTGCCTTTGCCCTCGCTCTGGCTCATGTCATTGTGAGGGACAACCTCTATGACCGGCGCTTCGTGGGAGACCATACTTTCGGGTTCGAGGATTGGGCAGACAAGAACGGGCATCGCCATCTGGGATTCAAGTCGCTGGTCTTGAGGGACTATGCGCCCCAGCGAGTGGAGGGCATCACCGGGATTCCGGCGGCGGACATTGAGCGGATCGCCCGCGAGTTCGCTTCCAAGAAGCCGCACTGTATCGCCGCCGGGGCGCGGGGATCCAGTATGCAGACCAATGGTCCCGAGAATCGGCACGCCATTCACGCTTTGAATGCCCTGGTGGGCAGCATCGACGCGCGGGGAGGAGTGCTGCGGCAGATCGACCCGCCATTTGCTGCTCTACCCGCCGTGGTGAAGGATGACGCCGCTGCCAGTTCCTTGAGGAAAGGGCGCGTGGACTATGCAGGGACGGCGCGTTTCCCTCTGGCCGGGAAGGTTTACCAGGATGTCGCCGAAAGGGTCATTGCTGGCGATCCCTACCCGGTCAAGGCGCTGATCACGTACTACACTAATCCGCTGTTCTCGTCCACCGACATCGACCCGTGGAAAAAGGCGATTGCCAGAATCCCCTTTGTGGTCACGTTTTCGCCCTATATGGACGAAACGACCGCTCACGCGGATATTGTTCTGCCCGATTGCAGCTACCTTGAGCGGTGGCATGATGATGTCATTTATCCGAGCATGGGCTATCCCGTTTGGGGCATACGCCAGCCGGTGGTGAAACCCCTGTATGATTCCCGCAGTAGCGCCGATGTTGTCATCGAGATCGCCCAGCGCCTGGGAGGCAGCGTTGCTCAATCGTTCCCGTGGAAGGATTTCCTGGAGCTTATCCGGTTCCGTGCCCAGGGGGTATTCAAGACGGCAAAAGGCAGCATCGTGGCCCCGACTTTCGAGGAGTGGTGGGACCGGTTTGTCAAAGAAGGCGTCTGGACCGACCCCAGCTATCCTTATGCAACCGAAAATCCGGACCAGTGGAAGCGGATTCTGGCGACGCCTTCGGGGAAATTCGAGTTCTATTCTCAGCTTTTGGAAGAGAAAATGGAACACCTGGCAGAGGATGAAGCCAAAGCCAGAAGAATTGACGTCGAGCAGGCGCTGGAAGAAATACTGAACAACCTGAAGATCAAGGCCAAAGGGGACGAGTTCTTCCTGCCTCACTACGAAGCGCCCCGGTTTGTAGGGGATCCCAAAGAGTTTCCACTCCACCTGAATACCTACAAGCTGATGCCTCATGCCGAAGGCAGGGGGGCTAACGTCCCTATGTTACAGGGCATGCTGGGACTTCAGCTCGGGGAGAAGTGGAATACGTGGGTGGAGATAAACCCCCATACGGCGGAGAAACTCGGTCTTCGAGATAAGGACCTGGCTTATGTGGAATCCCAGGTGGGGCGAGTCAAGGTACAGGTACGGATTCATCCCGGTGCGATGCCTCAGGTCGTGAATATCCCTTTTGAGCACGGGCATGAGACCTACGGCCGGTGGGCCAGCAAGCTGGGAGCAAATCCGAATCATATTATCGCCAATGAGAAGAGTAACCTGGGGGGCTTGGCCGCCTATTTCGCCACCAGGGTAAAAGTTTACAAAGCATAGGAGTGCAAAATGCCTCGCTGGAGTATGGTTATCGACCTGGACAGGTGCACGGGCTGTCAGGCGTGCGTGGCCGCCTGCATGGCTGAAAACAACTCGCCGGTCACCGAGCCGTCCGACGCCAGCATGGGACGCACTATCCACTGGAGGGAAGTGTTGTACGAGATGGAAGGCGAATATCCGAGGCCGAAGGCCCAGGTGGTGCCGCTTCCCTGCATGCAGTGTGAGAACCCGTTTTGCGCCAGGGTATGCCCTGTGGCCGCTACTTACAAGGACGATCTGGCCGGGGGAATCGTCAAGGTGGATTACGACCGGTGTATCGGGTGCCGCTTCTGTGTGGTGGCCTGCCCTTATTCAAGGCGCTATTTCAACTGGCGGGTACCCAGCTACCCGGACACGCTGGCCAACGCCTTGAACCCGGACGTCCGTGTGCGGCCCAAGGGCGTCGTGGAAAAGTGTGTTTTCTGTGAGCACCGGCTGGAAAAGGCCGTGCAGAAGGCAAGAGCCGAGGGAAGAGAAGTCAGGGATGGCGATTGGACCACCGCCTGTACGCAGGCCTGCCCGGCGGGAGCTACCATTTTCGGCGACATGTCAGACCCCAGGAGTCACGTTTACAAGCTCATCCACAGCGCCAGGTCTTTCCGGCTCCTGGAAGAGGTAGGCACACTGCCAAAGGTCTACTATCTCAAGCAGGGTGACATTTTATAAGGAGCGGTCAATGAGGAGCAAAGCCGAGACTGTGCCCAACCTTCTGGCCCCGGTAACCACTACGGGGAGAGGGTTCTACGTGTTACTACTGGTCCTCGCCGGACTTTTCGCCTGGTTTCTGGTCAATGCGGTGAAGCTGCAAATAGAAGGGCACGGTGAGAGCGGGTTATCTACCCCCGTGGGCGCCGCCTGGGGTATCGCGGTGGCGAACATCATCTTCTTCATAGGCGTCAGCCACGTGGGCATCGGTGTATCCGCGGCTACCCGGCTGCTGAACCTTCATTACCTGCGACCCTATGTCCGCATCGCCGAGCTCCTTACGATGGTGTGCCTGCCCGCGGCGGTGATAACGATCGCCCTGGACTTGGGCCGCACAGAGCGTTTCTTGTGGTCCGTGATGCAGTTTGGCCAGTACCGGTCTCCCATGCTGTGGTCGGCAACCGTGATCTCGGTCTACTTTGTGGCCAGCAGCGTTTACCTTTATCTTTCCATGCGGCGGGATATCGCTGCCTGCGCCCGGAAGGTGCCCAAGAGGGCCGGGTTTTATCGAGCTATCTCTCTGGGGTACGAGGATACCGAGGAATCCAAAAGGGTCCACGAAAAGGTGCTCTGGTGGCTGGCTCTTGTCATACTGCCCATCATGATCTCGGTACACTCGGTGTACGGCTTCATTTTCGGTTTGCAGGGAGGACGGCCCGGCTGGTTCAATCCTTTCCAGGCGCCCTATTTCGTGCTGGGGGCGATTGTTTCTGGATTTGCCACCTTAATTCTCGTTATTGTCTTCTTACGCTGGCTATTTCGCTGGCAGCAGCATATGCCCGCCGAAGCTATCAGAAGTCTGGGTAGGTTCCTGAGCTGGATGACTGTTCTCTATATCTATTTCAGCTTTGCCGAGTATCTTACGTTTAGCTATAACCCTCCCGCCGCTGAAAGCACCGTAGGGCGTTCGATAATGACCGGGGAGTTCGCGCAGATTTTCTGGACGGGCATGGTTGCGCTGGTGGTCGGGTATTTTGTGCTGCTATTGAATCAGACTATTTTCAGGAAGAGTTTCAGACTCAGATATACCGTCATAGGTGCTCTGATGATCAACGTGGTGCTATATGTAACACGCTATCTGATCGTCGTTCCGTCCCTGCTGCACCCGCTGCTTCCCTACTCTCCGGGTAGTTACACGCCGACCTTTGCCGAATGGTCCCTCATCGTCGGGATTTTCACTTTTGCTATCCTGGCCTACGTTGTGTTCATGAAACTATTTCCCATTGTAGAACTGCCTGAAAAGGCCAACTGAAAGGGAGGTCCGTCATGGAAAAGACCACAACTATCACCCGGGTCGCGGAACGGCAGGCTATTGCCCGGCCAGTGGCCGGGGTATCTGCCACTACCAGGTCGGTCATCATCGGGGCCAATGTCTTGTTCAGCATGTCTCTGGTGGCCGCCGGGGCCGTCGGGATGCTGACCGCCAACCGCGGCGTAGGGGTAGAACACCCCTGGTCGGCATTGCTCTGGATACTGGGGCTGGTCAGCCTTTTCCTCATCCCTCTGGAAATCTGCGTTATCAAGCGGCGCTCCGCGGCTGCTTGATCCGGGGAAAGGCCCTCCAGTACAAACGCGATAAGAGACGACGCATAATCTGTCATTGCGAGTCCCGATTTCTTCGGGACGACTTGTCGGGGTGACGAAGCAATCCCCCCGTTGGTCTGGAGCGTCCGGGAGATTGCTTCGCTTCGCTCGCAATGACAGCCCGATCCGGCTCCATCTAATCGGTTTGTATTGGTCAATGCTTTCCTCCAGGGGTTCTGCTGAAGTGGCCAGTACGGGAACCTGCCCGGAAATCGCAGGGCTGGCGGAGGCGCGCAGCCGCTGCTATTCTCTGCTCTCCGCTTCCTTTTCCATGCCCACCAGGGACCTGGTGAGGGTGTGGATGGATGTGGATGCAGCCGCTTCGCTTTTCGGGGAAGAGGACTTGCTGCCGGTTGAGTGCCCCGGTTGGGAAGAAATGAAATCTTTTGTGGGGCGCGAGCAGGGGGAAGAAGGGTTGCTGGAGGAGTTATCCCACACCTACGTGAGGCTGTTCTTCGCCTCGCCCCATTTCGTCGCGCCGCCTTACGAATCGGTATACGTCGAGGGAGGGTTTGTGATGGGGGAAACCGCGGTCAAGGTGAGCCACGAGTACTCCCGGGAGAGTCTGGACCTTTCTCCTTGTTTCAAGGATCTTCCCGACCATATCGCTGTCGAGCTGGAATTCATGGCCTTCCTCTCGCGGAAAGAAGCAGCCTGCTGGGACTGGAGTGTACCTGCCGCCATCGAGCAAATAGCCAGAGAAGAGGCTTTCTTGAGGGAACACGTTTGTCTCTGGCTGACTGATTTTTCCAGGCGGCTGGAAAAGGCAGGAGAGCCTTTCTATTCAGCCGTGGGCAGGATTACCGATAGTTTCGCCCGGGTCGACCTGCTGCGGCTTTCGGCGCTGCGGCGAAGCTTGTCTGCCGCAGGGTACGGTCCAGGATGAAAATGGACCGGGGAATCATCATCTGTCGGTGTCAGGGAAGAATCGCCAGCGGCATAAACCTGGACGAGGTAGTATCTTCATTATCTCGTCACTTCCCGGTGGGTATGGCTGAGGCCCTTTGCGACGAGCCTGGTGAGATTCCGGCCTTCTTGAATGCCAGGAAGGTGCGCTCGGTGGTCATAGGGGCTTGCTCGATACCAGACTATCTCGAGTTATTCAGGAAGGCAGCCAGAGAGGCGAGCGCGTCGCCTTTCCAGGTGCACCCGGTGAACCTCAGGGAGCAGTGCGCCATGGCGCACTCTCGTGATGAGGCGACAGCCAAAGCCATGCTGTTGCTCGGAACGGAGGGCTGCCTAACGAGGGGTGAGGTCGGACCGGAAAACCTGAAAGTTGGCTTTGGAGTGCCCCCGGAGGGCGCCACGCGCAGGGAATTGTTCAACATCTTGAAGCAGCCACGGTATGTGGTCGTCCCCAGCATAAGAAGCGACCTCTGCACCGGCAAGTGGGGCTGCCGGCTGTGCCTTTCATCATGTCCTTCGGGCAGCATCAAAGGGGAGAGCGGAACGGTCACGGTCGAGAAAGCTGGCTGTGACGGCTGCGGCGCCTGTGTTCCGGCCTGTCCGTGGGGCGCCATTCATTTTCCCCCCTTCACGCCGGATATTGCGGAAGAGCGGATGGCCCACCTTGCCAGCGATAAACCCGACGGACTTTCACCGCGCATCTTGCTGGTCCACTGCCGGGGCAGCGAGAGCATCCTCAATAGAATGGGCGCCGCCGGGATTCGCTATCCTGCGTCGGTCATCCCTTATTATTTGCCCTGCCTGGCTACCCTTTCTCCTTTTCTGGTGTTGCGGGCCTTCCAGCTGGGGGCCGAAGGCGTGGCTGTCCTGCCTTGCCAGAACGAGTGCCTGCACGGCCTTGAGCTTGTCAAAATGAGGCGGGCCCTGGGCTTTGTTCACCGGCTAATGCCTCATCTGGGTTTGGGCCGGGAAAGACTGCTTCGGGTATTGGATGGGGACCTGCCGTCCGTGGGTGACCAACTGACGAAGATGGCCGAGGAAATTCAGAAGTTGGGTCCGCGACCAATGCCGGGGACGAGGGATGGGCATCCGGCCTCGCCGTTTTCGCCTCTGGTCCTGGCCGGGCTGGTGGAGAAGTCTGGGAACTCCTTTGTTATTGAGGGAAATGACGTGCCCTTCGGGTTGGTTGACATCAATTCAGAACTCTGCACCGTGTGCCGGCTCTGCACCAGCGTCTGCCGGTCCGGGGCTCTGGCCTTTGAAAGAAGCGGGACGGAGCTGGGACTCATGTTCCGGCACTCGCAGTGTTATGCCTGCGGCGAATGTGTGAGGGTCTGCCCCACCAGGGCGCTGCACGTCAAACGGGCGCTCAAAGGCAGCCTCGTAGGACTGTCGCTGTTGCTCCTGCGGGTCGGCGTGGTTAGCTGTCCGGACTGTGGGGGGGAGGTCGCTCCTGCGCCGCTGATGAAGATTTTGCACCAGAAGTTGCAGGCGCCCGAGGAGGTAATACAGGGCGCTCTTCTTCTTTGTCCGGCTTGCCGGCTGAAGCGGTTGCCGCGTCGGGGGCTTCCTGCCGGCCGGGGAGGAACAACTGTTAAGTAAGGCGGCCAAGCTGCAGTCCCTCTTCCCCTTTGAAAAAGGGGGATTAAGGGGGATTTGAAAAGGCCTTTGGCGCCAGAGGGAATCCCCCTCAGTCCCCCTTTTTCAAAGGGGAAGGCATTTCTCTCCCCTTTTGCGAAAGGGGGAGGAAGGAACTACCATGCCGGTCCCGATCGTAAGTTTTGTCGGTTATTCTGGCTCGGGTAAAACGAGCCTTCTGGAGCGGATAGTCCCCAAACTGAAGCAGGCGGGGCTGAGGGTGGCGGTGATAAAGCACGCCGCCCACGGGTTCTGCATGGACAGCCCGGGCACGGATAGCAGGAGGCACCGCGAATCGGGGAGTGACATAGTGGTGTTGACTTCTCCGGGGCGGGTGGTTTGTATGGAGGAGACACCGGGGGAGCCTGACCTGGGCGCGGTGCTGGAGAGTGTCACCCTGAAAGTGGACATCGTCCTGGTGGAGGGGTACAAGAGGGCCAGGCTGCCTAAAGTGGAAGTGCGGTGTGGGCCGGACAGCCCGGGGATTCCGTGTTCCGAGGAGGACCTCATAGCCATCATCACCGGAGAGCCGGTCCCGGGGAAGGCGACCCGTTTTAACGCCGAGGACGTTGCCGCCCTGGTGAGGCGGCTGACGGCCATGGCCGGCCGGTCGTTGCGCAACCAACCTGCCCCGTAGCCACCCCGACTCGTCGGGGTCGTGTTTCCCCCGCATGGTACGACAGGCTTTCCAGCCTGTCGCCGCCACAGAATGGTGGGTTCCGCTCGCGACGTGGAGGTATGCCCGCTCCTGCGTCTTAGCGGTCGATGGCCGGGCAGGCGGGGAGTGGCCTGTCTTGCTCGCTTCACCCACCCTACCCGGGCTTGTCGGGGTCGTGTTGTTGTGGGAAGTCGATGCTGTTTGCGACACCCTTTGCGGGTGTCGCTACGGGCTTCTACCGTTCGAGGAGGCCGTGTTCCAGGGCGTATTTTACCAGGTCAACCCGGCTTTCGAGCCCGAGTTTCTCCATGAGGCGGGCTTTGTAGGTGTCCACCGTCTTGACGCTGAGGAAGAGCATCTCGGCCACCTCCCGGTTGGAGTGCCCCCGGGCGATGAGCTTGAGGACCTCTTTTTCCCGCTGGCTCAGAAGGTCCATATCCACTGCTTCTTCAGGGGAGGGCTTCTTCGGCTTCCCCAGGGTATCCTCCAGAAGGATCCTGGTCAGAGATGGGTAGATAAAGACCTCGCCCCTGACGGCTGCCCTGATGGCGCTGATGAGTTCGGTGTCGGCGGCGCGTTTCAGTACGTAACCCGAGGCGCCGGCCTGCAAAACGGGCCGGAGGTAGCTTTCGTCTTCGTGCATGGTCAGGGCGATGACTTTCACCTCGGGTTGGGTTTCTCGTATGGTCTTGATCGCTGCTATGCCATCGCCGCGGGGGAAACTCAGGTCCATGAGGACGATATCCGGTTTGTCGGCTTTAGCCTGCGCGATGCCATCAGCCGGGTCCCCGGCTTCACCGATTACCTCCATGTCAGGCTGGTTGTCCAGCAGCAATCTCAAGCCGGCCCGCAGGACGGCGTGGTCGTCAACCAGCAGTATCCTGGTTTTGTTCATCTGAGGCTCTGTTTTCTTCGAGGGGGACCTCGACGTAGACCGTGGTCCCTTTTCCCGGCGCTGATTCGATGGTCAGGCTGCCACCGATCAAGGAGATGCGTTCCTCCATTCCAAAGAGGCCCAATCTCATTTCCAGGTTGGGACTGGACATGATCCTGCCGACGTCGAAGCCTTTGCCGTCATCCTCGGTTATGGCCCGCAGCTTCTTCCGGGACCGCTCCAGGATGACGCCGACGTGTTTTGCCGCGGCGTGCCGGGCCACGTTGGTGAGGGCTTCCTGCACCACGCGGTAGATGGCTGTTTCCACCTCGGGCCGGAGGCGCAGGCCGTCGAGGCCCACGCTCTGGAACTGGGTGGAAAGACCGGTCTTGCGGGCATAGTCTTTTATGTAGCGGTTCAGGGCCGGAGCCAGTCCGAGGTCGTCGAGGACGCTGGGCCGGAGCCCGATAGACAGGTCGCGCACCTTTTCCAGGGTATCGGATGCCAGCGTCCTCAGTTCGCCTATTCTCTGCTTTATCACACCGACGTCGCCGGATTCCTCGGTGACCTTGAGCCCCACCATGAGCGAGGTGATGGACTGGCTGGTCTGGTCGTGCAACTCCCGGGCGATGCGCTTCCGCTCCTCCTCCTGGGCCGATATCACCTTGGCCAGCAACTGCGTCCGCAGGTTCTCCTTATGCTTCAGTTCCTGCCACAGAATGAAGTTCTCCACCGCCACGCCGAGTTGCTCTCCGATGGCCCTGAGGAGATGGACTTCGCTGGAGGCAAAGGGTTTGCCGGCCCGGGACAGCGCCAGGAACCCGAGAAAACGGCGCCCCGACCTGAGAGCCACCAGGGCCACCGGGACCAGCCCCTCCTGCACCAGAAGCGGCCCGCTCAAAGGAAGGCGGCCGTCTCCAACTTTCTCCAGGATCGCCGGGCTGCCTTTTTCCAGCTCCCCGGCGAGTTCTTCAGCCGCGCCGGGTGTGATGGGGATGCGGACCCCTTCCTGGCACAGCAGTTCCAGCTTCTGACTCTGGGGATTGAGGAGAAAGAACCAGGCGGCTTTGAGTTCCAGGCCTTCCGAGATGGACTTCAACGCCGAGGATGCCTTTTCCCCCAGGTCCAGGGGACGGCTGATGGCCTGGGACAGGGCGTTGAGGGTGGTCAACTCCTTGTTCTTCTCGATGATCTCCCGGGTCCTTTCCGCCACTTTCCGGGTCATCTCGTTGAAAGATGACCCCAGGCGGCCTATTTCGTCCCTCGCCCAGGGGGGGGCTTGCCAGGGAAAGTCGCTGTTGCTGGCGACCATCCTGGTAGCCTGTTCCAGGCTGAGGATGGGCCGGGTAAGGATCGTCGCCAGCCAGTAAGCGAAGGCGCCGCCGAGAAGGAGAGCGATGAGGGTGAAGGTCAGTATATGCCGCGAATGTTCCGTGCTGTAAGCGAAGAGGGCGGACTCGTCCAGCCCTACGTGCACTACTCCTACCCGGCTGCCCAGGATGGGGACGGCTATGTCTCTGATCTTGCGCGTTTCGGTGACCAGGGGCAGAACACGGGGGTTCTCGCTGCGGTGCGAACGGCTCAATTCCAGGAGGTCGACCGGGAATCCTCCTTCGAAAGTATGCACCAGGGGGTCTCCCTCGCTGTCCGTAATGAAAACATAAAGAACGTCTTTATTGCTGGCCAGGGTGTTCCTGGCCAGCATGTAGAGTCCGAACTGGTTGTTGGTTAGCGCCATGTCCTGTCCCACGGCGGCGACGCTCCTGGCAATGGTCAGGCCCCTTTCCTCCAGTTGCTCGGTCAAATACCGGGTCTCGCTGCGAGGGATGTACCAGCCGACAAACAGGCCGAAGCCGAGCACCAGGGAAGCCACGATGCCCATTATCTTGGTCCGAATGCTCACCGAACCGGCGACGTCCCAGAATCCAGACCAGACCTGTTTGGGTTTCATTGGGCTCCGGCAAGCCGCTGCTTCATCTGACGAAGTGAGTCGAAAATCCCGTCACTCACTTCCACAAAGCGGTCGATGAGCAGGGAATCCAGTATGTTCAGTCCCTCCGCCTCGGTATGGAGACTGAGGAAGAACTCCTTCAATTCAGTCTTCAGCGAGATGTCCAGACCGGGGTGGACCACGACGGGGGGTATGCCGTAGGGTCCCCAGGAAGCGATGACTTTTGTCTTCCTGATAAGGGGGCTGTTTACCGAGGCCAGATAGTCATAGATCAGGCTATCCACCGCCGCCCCGTCCACAAGCCTGTCGGCGACTGCCTGGATCGAATAGTCGTGGTTGTAGGTGAAGATGTAGTTCCTGAAGAAGGTCTCCGGCTTTTCACGAATCCTGGCCAGCTCATAGGTAGGCGCCAGCCGGCCGCTGTTGGAAAGGGGATCGGTGAAGGCGAAGACCTTGCCCCTCAGGTCTTCAAGCTGGGCCGCGGTGCTGTCGGCGGGAACGATGAGGTACGAATTGTAAGTTATTGCCCCTCTCACCTGGGGCGCCGCCAGCAGCTCCATATCGAAGTCGGACTTGCCTTCCACGTAGGCCAGGCTGCAGACAAAAGCCACTTCCACCTGCCGGTTCTTTATCAGCTCGTTCATCTCACTGTAGGTCGGGCGTTGTACCAGTTGCACCGGCCGGCCCAGCGTCTTGCCCATGTACTGGAGCAGTTGCTGGTAGCTTTCCAGGGTCATGGCCGGGGAAATCACCCCGGCTATGCCCACCCGGAGCGCCGGTTGGCCGGTAGTAATGGCGGCGCCGGTCAAACCGGAGACAGGTTCGCGGGGGTACTTCTTCTGCAGGTTGACCCGCGTGTAGGTGTCTCCGCCGCAGCCTGAGCCGGCCAAGACCGAAATGATGGCCAGCAGAGCAAGTATCAGCAGGACCCGGTACGTTCGAGGAGGCTTCGTCATGGGCATGAGCTTCTTTCTGTTTGCTACGAAAATGTCACCCTGAGCGCAGTCGAAGGGTCTTTCGTCTCACCCCCCCCCAAAGGATTCTTCGACTACGCTCGCTTCGCTCAGAATGACAGATGACCCCGGCGTTTTCATTCTTCATGGCGCGCCTCCAGGCGCATGGATGATTGCATCCATATTATAGAAGAACCGGAAAGGGGTGGTCAACATAACACACTGAGACTGCAGCGACAAACAGACTTATCCGAAGGCATTGCTCGGAAAATGTCATTGCGAGCGAAGCGCGGCAATCTCCTCCGCTTTGCGAGAGTCCGCACGGCGGACCGGATGACCGCCGACCAGGGGATTGCTTCGTCCCGACGAAATCGGGACTCGCAATGACGGGCCTGCGAGTCCCGAGGTACCGGCATGTTGTCCGTGGTGCGGAGCGTCCCGGAGCGCGGTGGTTGTGAAGCACCACCGGGGCACGGGCCTGTGGTTACCGTGGTAGGGCAGTTAGATGCGATGGGATTCTGAAAGCAGTTTGGAATGGGTGAAGGGGGTGTCTCAGAAGGGCGCCAGTTCTTCGGGCTGCCCGGTGGTTTCCCGCAGTTGCGCCATGGGGTGAGGTGCCCCGCCGTTTCCCTGGTCTTTCGAGGCATGAATAAGGCTCTCCAGTAGTTCAACCAGGCGTCCCGCTTCGGCGGGACTGAAGCGGGGAACAGGGTAGTCGTACACTCTGTCCGACACAATCGCGATGAGATTATCTCCCGGATTCGACAGGGGCGAGCCCTCCTCTCCGCAGGACACCAGGACCTTGGGGAGGTGGAACCCCTTACAACCTTCAATGAGGACTATGTCATTACTCAGGGACATCTGGCAGATGACGGTCTGTAAATACCTGTCACCGTCCAGGCGGGCCATCACGGCGATTCCCCCGGGAGACACCAGGGCTACGGTGTCGCTGCCGGCCGACGAGAAGCGCCAGCTATCTTTGCCAGGCTTGTCTAGCTCAAAGCCATGGGGAGCGTGCTTGATGACGGCTACCCGGAACCTCCGGCGTTTCAACTCTTCAACGACGCGGACGATGAGCGTCGTCTTGCCGGATCCCGACTTGCCGGTGAAACAAATAGCCGGAACCATCTAACCCTTCGACCGATGAGATTCCCACAGCAAACGAGGGCGAGCGCCGTTCTGTGCGCGGCAGGCCAGGCAGAGTTCGTCCCCGGCGGAATAGAAGTCAGCCTGGCAGCCGGTGCATTTCACCCGGGGCAAACGGCCCAGTGACACTGTTTGGCGGCTGGCCAGTTTCCCGAGATCAAACTGGGGCTTGAAAGAAATGGCTTTTGGCAAGCAGGCCTCAATACAAATACCGCAGGCGGTACAGAGGTGAGGAAGGAAAGATAGAAAGATGGAATTCTCTTGTTCGAGCAGCTCGATGGCCCCCGCAGGGCACAGGGTGGAGCAGACGGTGCAGCCGACGCAAGCGGGGGATATCTCGACCTCGGCAAGGGGCAACCCCTCCCGGTCTACGGTTACGGGCCTCCGGCAGCCGAGAGCCTGCACCAGCGCTAACAGCAGGTCCCTTGAGACATTTGCCTGCCGGGACCAATGGGGCAGATTCTTTCCGTCCCCGGGCCGGACGAAGATCGAGGACAACGTATTCAAGATCTCGGTTCTGAGGATTCTCACTGCCCCGCGCCGCGAGATTGCCCTTTCTTTTGGCGTTTCGTGGCCGCCTGGCCACTCAACGCCGAGGGCTATGGCCCGGTTGCCGAGGCCGGCCATCTCGCAGATGCCCTGTGCCAGGGAAACGGTCTTTTCCAGGCTGTAGCTGTCCAGGCGGCCGTGGCAACCTTCGCAATGTGGTCTGGCTATTTCTACCTGGCGCACGGCGGCACAAAACGGGCCGGCAAGCAGGGGGGTGGTTACCCGCGACAGGCAGGATAAGGTGAACGTATTCTGGTCTGGAGGCCGCTCCCGGCACGCCAGACGCAAGGTGACTTGCGGGTTCTCGGACAGGAAAAGTGTCATCCTGGTCAGCAGGGCATGGTCTCCGACCCTGGCGCTGTGCAGCGCCCCGTTGGGACATTGGGCCAGGCATACACCGCAACCGTTGCACCTCTCCGTGTCAATAGCGAGAGTGCCGTTGAAGGCCAGGGCTTTTTCAGGACACGCCTGCACGCAGGAACGGCAGGTGGAACGGCGCCAACGGTAGCGGGAGCACAGGAACTTGTTCCAGGTTATGCCCCCACCGTGGAGGCTTTCAAAAGCCTTTGTGAGCAGATGTGTACCAAAAACCATGTGTCAGCAGGCCGGGGCAGTCTGGCTTTCCGTTGCTATGCTGAAGTCGGAAAGAAGGAAAGCGTGGGTGATCCTGGCCAGGGCGAGATAGAAAGGGGCAGTTGTGTTGTGTTCTATCTGGCCGGTGAACCGGTGCGCCCACTTCAGAAGATGGTCCCGGGCGAAGGAGTGGCGGGCTTTCCTGAAGGACAGGCGTCTTCGACGTTGCCGCCTTTGATGGCGGCCATCTCTTTCAGGCAGAGGTACCGGACAAACTCGAGTTCCACGGTTATGTGATCGGGCAAGTCGTTGAATGACTCGCTCACCGCCACTCCAACTTCCCTGTAGCAGTCCAGCACGCTCAACGTCGACTTAGCCATTACCTCGCCTTCAACATTCATGGATTCGTAAGGATAGGCCGCCGCTTTCACCGGTCCCCTGAACAGGCGAGTGTATTCCAGCTTCAGGTCCAGATCGTCTTTGCTGTCGCCGAAGCAGCGACTCATCCGGGCGGCTTCATCCTCAATGTGCAGGAAACCAGCGGCTCGAAGAGCACGCGTCAGCCGCGCTGGCAACTCGTCGTTGAACGCCTCATCTGCCGGTGAGGCGTAGCACAGTGAAAGCAACCCGCAGATGTCAGCGGTCGCGGCCAGTCTTTCCAGATACTGCTTCACGGGTTATCCCTTCAGAAGATAGAAGACGCGGGGTTGGGTGCCGAAGTCCGGTCTCAGGACCTGGCTGTTGCGGCTGGCCAGCAAACCGGCTATTACCCCGCCAACCTGGGTCGCATCCCCGAATACCCGGGCGTCGGCCGGGCAGGCGGTAACGCAGGCGGGAAGCTCGCCACGCTCTACCAGGTGGGCGCAAAAAGTGCACTTATCTACCTTGCCTTTGGGGGGCCGGGACTGCTGGTTGCCCGGGGGAATCGCTTCGGGGTTGTGATAGTCCCTGGCTTCATCCAGTTGAACAAAGCCTCTTTGCCCGTAGGGACATACCGCCATGCAATACTTGCAGCCCATGCATTTCTCCCAGTCTACCAGGACGATACCGTCATCCCGCTGATAGGTTGCCCCGGTGGGGCAGGCGGCCACGCAGGGCGGATTCTCACACTGATTACAAAGCACAGGGAAGATCTGGACGGCGGGGTTGGGGTATTTTCCCGAGTGGGCCAGGGGCACCACCCTGGTCCGAAAGTTGGCCTTGCGCCCCTTGAAGGTGTCGGGGGTTGAATCGGGCACGTTGTTTTCCGTCTTGCAGGCGATGACGCAGGCCTGACACGCCAGACACCGGTCGAGGTCGATTAACATTGCGTATTTGGCCATGTCATATACCTCCTTATGCTTTGTAGACCTTTACCCTGGTATTGAAATAGGCCGCCATCCCCGTGATATTCTCGTACATGACCCCGGTAATTTCGTTGGGATTGGCCCCTTTGTCCTTCGCCCATTTGCCGTAGGCCCAGTGCCCCTGGCCGTAGCACATGGCAACGACGTCGGGGTGTATCCCTTCGAAAACCCTGGCTGTAGCTTTGATTTTACCGACCACCGATTCGACGAAGACCGCCTCCCCGTCGTTGACGCCAAATCTTTTTGCCGTCTCAGGGTTGATTTCCGCCAGGTTCATCCATCCCTGCCCGTACAGGGGGTTCAGGTACATTTCCTGGGCCCAGGGGGTATTGGCGCTTCTGCCCTCCTGGCTCAAAGCATTCTTATAAGTTATCAGGACCAGAGGGAACTCAGCAGCGTCCCCGATGAAGATGGGGTCTTCGTGATGCGGCACATACACCAGGTCGCCGCGGGCCTTGATGTTGTAGGTCGCCAGGTCGCTGTCCGTCACCTTCTTGTCCGTAAACAGCTTCTTCAGGGTCCCTGAGTAGAACTCAAACTTCTTCGAGGGCGTGGGAAACTGCCAGGTGAATTTGTAGGGGCTTACGTTCACCGTTCCTCTGGCTTTGAACTCGTCCCAGCCTCCCGGGAGCTTCTCCCAGAAAGCCTTAGTCCGAACCCTGGCATACCCCTCGGGCGTGTCACCGTAGGTCCCGCCTATGCCATCGAAGGACCGCTTGATGGATGGGTAGTATTTCCCCAGCTCTTTGCCGAGAGCGATGGCGATGTCTACCTCGCATTTTGTATCGTAGAGAGGATCTATCACCGGCTGATAAAGCGTCACTCCGTTCTCCACGCTGGAGCCGCCCGCCGGGTTCCCCGCGCTCCACTTTTCGATGTACGTTCTGGCGGGGAGAACGATGTCGGCATACTGGCTCCATTCACTGATGTGGGTAGTGTGATGCACCAGGAAAGGAATCTTCTTGAGGGCTTCTTCCCAGCGTTTGCTCCCCGGGGCGGAAAAAGTAAAGTTGTTCCAGTAGCCAAGCGCCATCTCGATAGGGTAGGGGAACTCTCTGATAATGTTATCCGCCGCGTTGTTCGTGATGACGTCAGCCTGGGGGAATTTCTTGGTGCCTTTTTCGTCGATGCGCGGCTTCTTCCCCCCGGTTTCTGCCACCGCATCAAGCTCCAGCTTGATCGGTTCCGGCGAATAACTGACGCTGGCGCTATGGTTAATGCCGCCTTTTACCTCCACACTCCCCACCAGCCCGTTCAATGAATAGATGGCATAGGAGTTGTACGTGCCGTTTCCCGGCCAGGCTTCACTGCCGCGGCTTCGGAGCGTCACGGCGGGTTTCGTGGTGGCGAATTCCCGGGCCAGCCGGGTGATAGTGGAGGCGGGGATTCCGGTGATTTGGGCGGCCCTTTCCGCAGCAAAATCCTTGAGGAACAGGTTCCACCATTTCACCAGGCCCGTGGTGCTGGCATCCTCCCAGTCTTTATCGTCTACCACCTTGCCGGCAACGAACTTGCCAGAAGCCTCTTTGAAATCCCCGACGAATTTTCTATCCCACAGGCCGTCCACCAGTATCGTGTGAGCGATTCCCAGGGCCAGAGCGCCATCCGTCCCCGGATTTATCGGAAGCCATTCGTCGGCCCGGGAGGCCGTAACGGAGTATCTGGGATCGATGACCACCGTCTTGGGCCGGATAGCCCTTCCCCTGCGGCCTTTGGCCCAACTGGCTAACAGTCCGGTGACCGGACGATGGGCCTCGAGGAAGTTGACCCCAAAACTCAAAATATAGTTGGTGTTGGCGAAGTCAAAGGAGTTGTAGGCGTACCGGCCGGCCGCATACCAGTAACCGGATTTCGTGGTCTCGGCGCAAAGGGCGCTGTGGGATATGGAATTGGGGCTGCCGTAGGCTTTGACCAGTCTCCCATAGAGGATATCCGCGTCCATGGGATTGTACCGGCCGCGGAACAGGGCGAACCTCTCGGGCGTGCCCCTGTCCCTGAGTTCCCTCATTTTCTGGGCAATGGCGCCGATCGCCTCATCCCAGCTTATCTCGATCCATTTAGGGTCCTCGTCCCTGCCTTTGACCGGATTGGTGCGCCTGAGTGGCTTCTTGACCCTGTCCGGGTCATAGGTGACCTGCAAATTCAGCAAGCCGCGGGGACACAGTTTTCCTTGCGTCCAGTTGGAATTGGGATTACCTTTGATCCGCACTGCCTTACCATTCACTACCTTCACCATCAGGGGACACCAGCCGACGCAGCCCGTGCAACCCGTGGCGACCCATTTTTCGCCTTCTTGACGGCCGATCTGAGAATCCTTGATGGCCCTGAATTCCATGTTCGGCCCGATAACAGCCAGGGCGGTGGCCGAAGTTCCGGCAGATTTGATGAATTCCCGTCGGGTTATTTCCATTCGAGGTTCTCCTTATTTACTTACCTTTGCCTTCTGCCAGTTGTCGCCATAGAATGGCTGGGCGCCGCCCTCTTTGTGACAGCCCAGGCATGAGCGGGGGTCCGCCGGGTTGGTCGCCTGAGCCAGGGGATCTTTGTAAGTTTGAGAGGTTGCCGAGTGGCAGAAATCACAGGCCAGGTTGAGCTTCTTGGTATGTATTTCATGGAAGCGTTCGTTTACGCCCATTCCTATCTGGAGCACGGGCGCCGGCTTGGGCGCCACCGTAGGAGCTGGCGTCGATACGGCTGGGGGCTTTGGTGTGGCGACCGGAGTTGGCGTTGTGGCCGGGGTGGTGGGCAAACGGACCTGGGCCGTGGCGGAGGGCGTCGGAGGCGGCTCTTTTTCACAGCCCACCGCTGTCAGGAGAAGAATGGTTGACAGGATGGCCGCGGAATAAAATACCAGGCGGCTTCTTCCCACGGCGACATGAAGACAGGCGATTTTCATGAGTACCTCCTCGTATGGCTGAAATTCCCGGTGGCGGGGCGGCCTTCCCGCCCTCTGTAACGCAGCAGCGGTGAAGGGAGGGAAGCCACTTGGCATCCTGCGGCCACATCCTCAGACCCGCATGAAATTGAAGAAGCGGAAGGGTCGATGAGCTTGTTCCTTACAGTATACTTACAATAGACTAGCATATTCTACCCATCCGATAGTACCGGGTCAATGAATAATCAATGAAAAATTGACCCTTCCGGCGACCCGGGAAGACTATTGACAATGGTTTGCATTTGGTGTAATATATATGCGCGTATGTGCATATATAAATTACTGAGGCCGTACTAAATGCGCAACCTGGTAAACAATTTCAAGGCGCTGTCAGATGAAACCAGGCTCAGAATTCTGAACGTTCTGCTGGAAAGGGAGTGCTGCGTCTGCGAGGTCATGCAGGCGCTGGATATCTCTCAGACCAGGGCTTCCCGGAACCTGAATATCCTGTACGACGCCGGCTTCCTGCGGCTGAGGAAAGTGGGTTCCTGGGCCCTGTACTCCGTTAGCAAGGATGAGATGGAAAGCCACGCGGTGCGCCTGGTGGAGACTCTGGCCGCCGCCATCGAAAGGAACCCGGTGGCCAGGGCGGACCTGGAGCGGCTCAGAAAAGCCGAGCGGGTGGGTCCGGGCTGCGCCGAAAGAATGCGTTCAGGGCGAAAAAGCTAATGCAGGCGCGTTAAGGAACGGGGCATTATGTTCACCACAGAGACACCGAGGGCACGGAGGTAGCTCTCAGCTTTCAGCCATCAGCAGTCGGACCGCCCCGCCGGGGCAGGTGGGGCTGAAAGCTGATAGCTGACGGCTGACTGGTTCTTCTCTGTGTTCTCCGTGTCTCTGTGGTGAAAGCCCCCGTTTTCGTCTCACTGTAGCGATGTAATCGCCATTAGTGCTTTTGCATTGGTCTATATCTTTTTTGGGCTATATGCGATAATGCGCATAACCGGATAACCCTTTGGGCATCATCAACGGACTCTTTCGCCCTGGACTCAACGCCCTGGAAGAATACCTGTCGGCGCACGCGCTTACCTGTCTCGTGCCTGCCTTCTTTATAGCCGGCGCCATTGCTGCATTCATCTCGCAGGGGGCGGTTCTGAAGTATTTCGGTCCCCAGGCGAGGAAATACCTTTCCTATAGCGTGGCCTCGGTTTCCGGGGCGATCCTGGCCGTCTGCTCCTGCACGGTGCTGCCGCTTTTCGGCGGCATCTATAAAAGGGGCGCGGGGTTAGGCCCGGCGGTCGCCTTTCTTTACTCGGGCCCGGCCATCAACGTGCTGGCAATTGTATATTCGGCCAATTTGTTGGGCTATGACCTGGGCATCGCCCGGGCCGCAGGAGCTATCGTCTTCTCCGTGCTCATCGGTCTGTTGATGGCTGCCATTTATCGCAAGGACGAGTCGCTGAAGGACGCCAGAGCCTTTGCCATACTGGCGACCGACCAGAGCAAGAGCCTGTGGCGGCAGGCTGGTTTCTTTGCCGTTCTGGTGGGAATCCTGGTCGCTGCCGCTGCGCAGAGATGGGTTGTCACGGGTGGCCTACTGGGCATTCTCGTGGTCATGCTGTGGCGCTGGTTCACCGGGGGCGAGTTACGGGACTGGATGAAAGAGACCTGGCATTTCGTGCGCCTCATAACGCCCTGGCTTCTAATCGGGGTATTTGCCGCCGGAATTATTGAGGCGGTCATCCCGGAGTCCTCGGTGACCGGCTTTGTGGGGGGCAACAGCCTGTCCGCCAATTTCATCGCATCTTTCTTCGGGGCGCTGATGTACTTTGCCACGCTGACAGAGGTACCAATAGTCAAGGCTTTCCTGGACCTGGGCATGGGCAGGGGCCCTGCCCTGGCGTTGTTGCTGGCGGGTCCGAGCCTGTCCCTGCCGAGCATGCTCGTCGTCCGCAACATCATGGGAACGAAGAAAGCTCTAACTTATGTTGGTCTCGTGGTGGTCATGGCCACCGTGTCCGGCTACCTGTTTGGAGCACTAACATAGGAGACGCCAATGCTGGAGATCAAAAAGACCGCCATCTTTCTGGAGGCAGAAGAGGTGGAGGCTCTGGAACGGATTATTGTTGACTGGAACAAGGAAACGGCGATTGATTATCTCAAGAAGTTCATATATGACAGGGTATCAAGATACCAGCGGAGCCTTTGACATCTCATGCTGCGGCCGTAGTCGCGGCCAGGCTGCATTCCCTCGTACTTTCGCCAAAGCTTGAAAAGTTGGCAGTGCCCTTTTTCACAGAGGGAGAAGGAGATCAAAATGCTGGAAATCAGGAAGACGGCCATCTTCCTGGACGAAGAAGAACTGCTGGAACTGGAAAGGGTGATGATTGACCGGGACCAGGAGGCGGCAATGGTATTTCTAAAGAAGTCGGTTTATGACAAAGCGGTGCGCTCCCAGCAAGGACGGCTGAAGAGTCACCTGGATACCGGCAGCAGTCCGGTCGAAGGCTTCAAGACAACCAGAAAGGAATAGGTCCAGTTTGTGCACGGGCTATTACTTTTCCCCACCCCGCAAGCCGCCGATCGAGTCGGGGGCATGGGCCACGCCCCGCCCGGTTAGTGCATAACCTGAACAAAAAGGAGCTGATCAAATGGATATCAAAGTTTTGGGACCGGGTTGTTCCCGTTGCCGCCAGGTAGAACAGACGATCAGAGAGGTGATCACAGATCTGGCGGTAGAGGCTCGCATCGAAGAAGTCAGGGACATAAAGAAGATAATGAGTTACCCGCTCCTGGCTACACCCGGCATTGTCATCAACGAAGAACTGGTCTGCTCGGGCAGAGTCCCGAATAAGGCGGAAGTGACCACTTTCGTCGTAAATGCCCTGGATAAGGAAGAAAGGTTCAGGAGGACATAGCAGGAGCAGAGATGAAAACGGTCCTGTTTGTCTGCGTGCATAACTCGGGGCGGAGCCAGATGGCGGAGGCTTTTTTCAATCAGCTTGCGCGGGGAAACGCGAAAGCGATTTCGGCCGGAACGGATCCCGCGGACAGGGTTGATCCAACCGTCGCCACGGTGATGGCCGAAGCGGGCATAGACATAAGCGGGAACAAGCCCAAATCGCTAACTCAGGACACGCTCGATTCTGCTTCCAGGGTCATCACCATGGGGTGCGGGGTGGAAGGGGTGTGCCCGGCAAGCCTGGTTCCGGCTGAAGACTGGGGGCTGGAAGACCCGAAAGGAAAACCCCTCGACAGGGTGCGGGAAATTCGGGACGAGATCCGGGCCAGGGTGGTCAGGTTGCTGGATTGCTGACAACCGCTCACAGGCGGGACGCCTGTGGCACCGGAGCTTACGGACGAGGAGACTAATCCATGTGCACGTCACAGCCCTGTGATTCACCGAGGCGGCTGGCTTGGCTTGACCGCCTCCTCACCCTGTGGATCTTCCTGGCCATGTCGATCGGAGTCGGTCTGGGCTATTTCTTCCCCCAGGTGGCGAAGGTCATCACCCTGTTGCAGGTGGATACTACCTCAATTCCCATCGCCATCGGCCTCATCCTCATGATGTACCCGCCCCTGGCCAAGGTCAAATACGAGGAAATGGGCCCGGTCTTCCGCGATTTTCGTATACTGGGGCTGTCGCTGGTACAGAACTGGGTCATCGGCCCCATCCTGATGTTCATCCTGGCCATCGTATTCCTCCGCGCCTTCCCGGCGTACATGGAAGGGCTCATCATGATCGGCCTGGCCCGGTGCATCGCCATGGTTATCGTGTGGAATGACCTGGCGCAGGGCGACCGGGAGTACGCCGCCGGGCTGGTCGCCTTCAACTCCATCTTCCAGATGGTCTTCTACTCTATCTTTGCCTATGTTTTCATAACCGTGGTCCCGGTATGGTTCGGGCTCCGGGGCACGGAGGTCCACGTGACCATCGGGCAGATCGCCCAGAGTGTGTTCATCTACCTGGGTATCCCTTTCTTCGGCGGGATGATAACGCGGTTCACGTTGATCAGGGCTAAGGGCAAACAATGGTATGAGACCCGGTTCATCCCCAAAATCAGCCCCATCACCCTGATCGCTCTCCTCTTTACCATCATCGTGATGTTCTCGCTGAAAGGCGAGTTTATCGTCCAGCTACCCCTCGACGTGGTCCGTATCGCCATACCCCTGTTAATCTATTTCGTGGCTATGTTCCTGGTAGCTTTCTACATGGGCAAAAGAATCGGCGCCGATTATCCCCGGACGGCGACCATCGCCTTCACTGCCGCCAGCAACAACTTCGAGCTGGCGATTGCGGTGGCGGTGGCCGTCTTCGGCATCGGGTCGGGGCAGGCCTTTGCGGCGGTGATAGGTCCCCTGGTGGAAGTGCCGGCGCTCATCGGCCTGGTGAACGTGGCGTTGTACTTCCGGCGAAGGTATTTTGGCGGCGGCGACTGACAATAAAAAAATGCGACGCCAAGCAGTCGTCTCCAAGGTCGGACAATAAACCACAAGATTTCACGAGATGAACACCAGATGCGAGGAAATGAACTGGCCGTAGAAAAGCTTGACCAGGTCTGGAAATAACAGAGCAATCTCGTGAAAATTCTTGTGTCAATCTCGTGGTTCACTTGTTCAGGCTATCCGGAGAGGGTCCCTAACCACGAATTCACACGAATAGACACGAAAGATGCTGCCAACCCCGTTGCCAACTCTCCCGGCACGGTGTTAAGATTAAGCAATCTCGTGAAATCATGTGGTCCCATTCATGCTTGACGACTATCGACTTAGCCGCCCTCTGAAGGAGTTGGAAACCGCCTCTGCCGGGCTGAATGAAGCCACGCTGCGCGGGGACTTTGTCGAGGCTATCAACCGGTTCCTCGAGTCCAAGCAGCTACGTGAGCGCGGGGTGCGGGTCGCGTCCGAATACCGCCTGGTTCGCGGGATACCAGATGCCAGAGTTGGCGCCATCGTATTTGAGGTAAAGCTGCCCCCGCCAGGGGGCGCGGGGATTGAAGATGCCGTCACCCAGTGTCGCAGATATGTCCTGGAGTTCCCTGCCAGCCATGACGGCAAACCCGCCCGGGGAGTGGCCTACGACGGCCGCGAACTGGCACTCCTGGCGGAAGACGGGTCTGTTCTTCACCGGGGACCGGCGGCGGCTGCGGCGCCGCGCCTGGAAGCGTGGCTTGTGTCGCTGGCGGGCGCCGTGATCTCGCCCGAGGATTTTGTCGATCGCCTGGGTCCTGCCTCTGAAGTCGCCGGCCAGATGGTAGCTGAACTGTGGAAAGCGTTCACCAGTTTTCGCGTCGCTGTCGGCATCATCGATGAAGCCTTCGTGGTGTGGCGGGGTCTGTACAGCACTGCGACGAATGTCAGCAGTGAAGCTCGCGCCAACCTGCGTCGCTCTGCGGCTTCCCTGGGGATAACCATCAGGGAAAATGAATCGGACACCGAGCAATATCTTTTCATCATAGAGACCTACCTTTCTCTTCTTCTTCGACTGCTGCTCACCAGGGTTGCCGTTCAAACGCGCCTCACCCCCTACGCCAGCGTCACGGACGTGCTCAAGAAATCCGGCCACCCGGTTCTGGCCCTGAGGGAGATGCAGCATTACGTGCCGGGAGTGGTGGGCGTTTTCGAAGAAGACGTTTTCCTGTGGCCCGTTGAGGCCGCCGCGCACAGCGGCAGCGCCGAAGCATCGCTGAGTCCGGCGTTGCTGGACATCGCCGATGGCGTGGATGACGTTGACCTGCTCGGTGCCTCCGAGGATTTCTTGAGGTTGGTCTATCAGCGTTTCTTTGACCCGGTCACCCGCCGGGCGCTCGGCGAATTCTACACCCGGCCAGATGTTGTCGATGAGGCGCTGGACGCCGTGGAATACCGGGGGGACCCGGACAAACGTCTGGCTGACATAACCTGCGGGTCCGGGACGTTTCTTATGCGCGCCATTGCCAGGGCTCGCCGGGGCGGGAGAACGTCCGAGTCCCTGAGTCTTATCACCCGGAATATCATTGGCGTGGACATTCACCCCTTTGCCGTGGCCATGGCCCGGGTGAACTACATTCTGGCCATAGCCGACCTGGTGTCCCCGGACAGCCGGGTCGAGATTCCCGTGTATTGGGCCGATTCTCTGCTCAGGCTGGCGCCGACGCTCACGCGTATGCCGGGGGCGCGCTCGGGAAGGGCGCGCGGCGCCCTGTCTGCTCCCGGTGCGAGGCCGGTCATCAAGGTAGCCATAGCGGGTCTGGGCGAGTTCGTGCTTCCGGACCACCGCGACGTCGACTGGAACGGCCTTCTGAACCGGGTGGGTCAGACCTTAAGCCTGTTCCGCCCGCCCATTGACCCGGAGGCGGTGAAGGCGCGCTTCTGGGAGGGTGTTTCCGCCAGAAACTACCTGGCCTATGAAACAACGATCAATAGTTTTCTCGCCGGAATCGCCGAGCGCCACAACCGGAGGCGCGACATGCGCTGGCTGCCGCTGCTGCGAAACGCCCTGAGCCTGGACGGTCTGCGGCAATCATGTGATTTTGTCGTGGGCAATCCCCCGTGGGTGCGGATTCACAATATCGCCCCTGAGATAAGGGCGCGGCTGTTCAGCGAATATCAGGTCTGTGTTGACGCGGGATGGAAACGGGGGGCGGCGCTCGGGGGTATCGGTAGGGGATTCGGCAGGCAGGTGGACTATTCCATTGCTTTCGTGGAACGCGGCCGGGAATTCCTCAAGCCAAATGGCAGACTGAGCTTCGTCATAACGTCCAAAGTCATCCATGCCCTGTACGGCAACGCCCTGCGCAAGAGCCTGGTTAAGGATACCAGGATACTGGCGCTGCACGACTATTCCCTGCATGCTCGGACATTGTTCGAGGACGCTACCAACTATCCCCTGATATTGGCCTTCGAACAGGGCCAGGCTCCCGCAAGCCACGAGGTCCAGGTTACGGTCGCC
Source organism: Chloroflexota bacterium (assembly GCA_016210565.1). Classification (GTDB taxonomy): domain Bacteria; phylum Chloroflexota; class Dehalococcoidia; order JACQUA01; family JACQUA01; genus JACQUA01. The sequence continues at coordinate 41,493 of JACQUA010000173.1, read as the reverse complement.
GGCCCCTCCGCCTCCTTCAAAAGCTGGCAAACCCAGCAGAAGGACCTCCCCATTCTTTCCCCCGCGCTGGAAACCGGACCCTTAAACCAGACCGAAGAGTCCCCCTGGGCGCTGGCGCCGCCCGAGGTCAGGGAAGCTATCCTGCTGATGCAGACTGCCCGGAGGACCTCGGCGAATGGCGCGCCCAGGGCGAGGCGGCTGCTCGGGGAGATCCCCGGTTTCAATGCCATGATGGGGGTCAAGACATCGCTCAACGATGTCTTCGTTGTGAAGCGAGTTGAGGCGACCGAAAACGCCGGCGAAGCAATAGTTTACGCCGAAGGGTACTACGATGCCCGTCTGCCGGAAAGCGACCGCGCTGGCTTCCGGGCGCGCATCGAAAGAGAACTTCTGAGGCCCCTCATCCGCGGAGAAAACATCCACGCCTGGGGCTACGAAGTAAGGGACCATCTTATTTGGACGCACGATGATGTCACCGGGGAGCCAAGGAGAGAGCTGCCGCCTCGCGCCCGCGAGTACTTCAGCCGGCATGAGGCGGCCCTACGCCGCCGGTCCGACTACAGGGATGGCATGCCGATCTGGCAGATCTTCCGGGTTTCGCCGGAGAAGCTTGGCCACAAAGTTGTCTGGCAACGGATCTCTGATGATCTGGGGTGTGTGTACCTCCCCGCGGGGCGTGGCCGACGTCTGACGGTTGCCCTGGACACTGCGTATTTGATCCCGGTACCCGACAGGGCCACGGGGGAGTGCCTCGCCGGCTTCCTTAGCGCCAGCGCCGTCCGGCTTTTTTGTCTATCATTCTCTCGCAGGGACCGCGGCGCCTACAGGCACTTCGATTCGTGGGTACTGGGCCTGGTACCCGTGCCGGAGGCGCTACTGGCTCTTATGACGCAGCCCAACGATCCCGTCCCAGCCGAACTCGCGCCGCTGTTCGAGATCTCGCGCCGCCTGCACGGGTCGCCTGCGGGGAAGAAGCTCCGGGATCTGGAAGCCGAGTTGGACAGGACGGTAGCCGGTCTGTACGGCCTCAGCCCTATGCACGTCCGGGCGATAGATGATTATCTTAGCTTCATCAGGCCAACAAGCCCCGCCGGCGAGCCAATCGATTGCGAGAAAGACGAGGCGGGCGACGAGGAATAGGCGTGGATAGACGGGCGTCGCCGGCGCCGCGCTGTATCTCCGGCGGAGATATTTCCAGTCGTTTGGAGCTTGATGCTTGGAAGCTGGCATTTCCCGCTTGTCCGGGTTATGGTAAAATTGACGGTGCGGAAGGAGTAAAAGCTATGTCAGGACATTCAAAGTGGTCACAGATAAAGAGATCCAAGGGCGTAGCAGATGCGAAGAAGGGCCAGATTTTTACGAAACTGACCCGGGAAATAATGGTGGCAGTGCGTTCTGGTGGGGCGGACCCCGAAGCCAACTTCCGTCTGCGCCTGGCCATCCAGAAGGCCAAAGATAGCAGTATGCCCTACGACAACATCGACCGGGCCATCAAGAAGGCGATGGGTGGGGGAGAAGGCTCCGCCTTGCAGGAAGTGACCTACGAGGGCTACGGGGCCGGGGGTACTGGCATCCTGGTCAATACGCTGACGGATAACCGCATGCGGACCCTCCAGGAGATTCGCACCGTCTTTACCCGGGGGGGTGGCAGTCTGGCGGAGGCCGGGTCGGTCTCCTGGCAGTTCAGGTCGAAGGGCCTGATCACGGCTGAACCGGGCAGCATGGACCCCGAGGAGCTTGGTCTCTACGCCATCGACAGCGGCGCCGAAGACGTGAAGATCGAGAAGGGCTACGTGGAGATCATTACTGACGGCAAGGACCTGGAACTCGTCCGCAAGGCGCTGGAACCGAAAGGGGTCAAGATCATCTCCGCTGAAGTGTCCCTGGTGCCCCAGGCCACGGTGAAGCTGGATGAAAAAAGCGCCGTCAGTGCGATGAAGCTGCTGGACAAGCTGGAAGAAATGGACGATGTCCAGAAAGTCTCTTCCAACGCGGAATTCTCGGATGAGGTGCTGGAGGCGCTGAAAGCGGTCGCGTGACGCAACCCGGTATCACAGGCCACCGTGCCTGTGAGCCAGCATGTAGGGTGGGTTAAGCGCAAATGGGCGGTGCTGACGGGGTTAGTGGCGCGAACCCACCAGCGATCTGAACAAATTCCAATGGTCAAATTCCAAATTCCAAACAAATTCCAATGACGAAATTCCAAATGAACAAACCGGCGGGACCTGTCTTGGCATTTGATCATTGGGATTTGGATGTTGTTTGGAATTTGGTGCGTGGCATTTGGAATTTACTGCTGGTGGTGGGTTCGCACAGCCATCCTCCTGCCCTGCCACCCCGCTGTGCTTAACCCACCCTACGGGGCTTTTTGATTATTGATTTGGCGCTGACCGCTGAAAGCTGATAGCTGCTATGAGAGATGACGACATCACGGTCCTGGGAATCGATCCCGGCACTGTCAATATGGGCTACGGGCTGGTCCATGACTGGAACAGCCGGACCACCGCTGTGGCCAGCGGGGTACTGACCGCTTCGGCCTCAGCCCCCCTGGGCCAGCGCCTGAGGAACATCTATCTCGGCCTGGTCCAGCTCATCGATAAGTATCGCCCGGATGCGGTAGCCATCGAAGAGCCGTTTGTCGGGCAGAACGTCCAGGCCGCCCTGGCCGTCGGGCGCGCCCAGGCCATTGCCATTCTGGCGGCCGCCAACCAGGGCATAGCCGTCTATCAGTACTCCCCCGCCAAGGTGAAGCAGGCGGTTACCAGCCATGGGACCTCCAGCAAAGAGCAGGTGCAGGAGATGGTGAAGGTGATTTTGAAGTTGCCCCAGGCGCCGCAGCCCGACGCGGCCGATGCCCTGGCCATTGCCCTCTGTCACTTGCAAGAAAGCCGCGTGGCCAGGATGATGGCCGACAGGAAAGCCCTGTGATAACCTCGGTGCGCGGCCTTCTGGAATGGAAGGGGACCGACCAGGTTTTTGTCAATGTCGGGAGCGTCAGCTTCCAGGTATTCGTTCCCACTTCAACCCTCGATAAGCTGGGGCCGCTGGGGGGCAGGGTCCAGCTTCATACCTACCTGCACTTCAGGACCGACCAGGTATCGCTTTATGGTTTTTCCTCTGCCGAAGAACGCTCCATTTTTCACACGCTGCTCGGGGTTACGGGCATCGGTCCCAAACTGGCCCTTTCGCTCCTCTCCAGCGTAAGCCCGGACCAGATAGTGGCGGCGGTGGCGACGGACAACGTGAGCTATTTTACGCGGGTACCCGGCTTCGGCAAGAAAACGGCTTCCCGTCTGGTGCTGGAGCTGAAAAGCGAGCTGGAAAAGGGCAAGCTGGGGATGCCGGTGGGGGAGGCCGTGCAGCAGGACGCGGAAGTGGCGGCTGCCCTGTCCGCCCTCGGATACAACTCCTCCGAAATCAACCAGGCCCTGGCCAGCCTCCAGCCCGAGCCGTCTCTGTCCACGGAAGAGAAAGTAAAGCTGGCCCTGCAGCGGCTATCCACGCGCTGACTCGCGGTAAGTTACTGGCAGGGTGGCGCAGGCCTCCGTGCCTGCGGGGTTGGTTTGATGCTTCGTGGGAGCGCTGCAACTGCTCACGGATGGTTGCATCCCTGCCGGTATGCTTGCCCCAACGGATGCGCCGGCGGCAGTGGATGGCAAATCCATAGCTCTCACCGGAGACGCTGAGAACACAGAGGAGACGGGATGGGCAATTCCCTCTGTACTCTCTATGTCTCTGTGGTGAACTACGTAGTGCGTCGGGTGGGCGATGGCGTGGAGCCGGCAGAGGGTGGTTGCGATTCCCACCCTGCGTGGCTGACCCGGCGACTCTAAAATGGCGCGAGAAATGACGAAACCGGAAGTCCGGATGAGGAGCCGGATTCCCATGACCAATGACACAAGTATGCGGCAAAAGTGTCACCCTGAGCGAAGTCGAAGGGTCTTTGCTCTCCCCGCTCGGGAAAGATTCTTCGACTCCGACTCGCTTACGCTGGTCTTCGCTCAGAAAGACATTTTCATCCTTCATGGTACCGACTCGTCGGGATGGATGATTATTTCGTCATTCGTTATTTTGGGTCAGGCCTGTTCGCCCGGCTTGGCCAGGTTGTAGACGATCCTGATGGCGTTGATAATGGCGGCCGGGACCATCATGCTGGAAATATAGTCTACCATGTAGTCCAGCCTCGTACCCACGCCGGGTATGATCTTGTCCAGGGCGGCGAAGCTGGCGGTGCCTGCCACCACCAGGGCGATGGCGGCGACAACGAAGGGCATGGCCTCTTTGGCGGTGATGTTGAGCAGGCCGACGATGATCCCGATGATGAACAGGATGAGTATGGCCCATCCCGCCGCCGGGAAGAAGATGCCCCCGATGACGGCCAGCAGGAACCCGATGTAGAATGCAATGGCACCGATGGTGGCCAGCATGCCACTGCCTCGCTGACCCGCGGTCTTTGTCCTGGGTTCTGACATAGAAAAACCTCCTTTATGTTACGGAATTCTTGCCACGGTGAGATGTTTTTATTGGGGACGACCGGGCAATGCCTTTTCCCTTTTGGTGTATAAGTTTATCACCAAAACGGGTTTTGTCAATAGGTTGTTCAGCTTTGTGCGCAGCTTTGCCCGAATGGGTTGCAGGAGTTTGTAATGCCGGCCCGGTTCGACCACGAGCCAGCAGGGATAGACATGCAAATGACAAAGCCGGAACCGCGCATCGCCGGTCATCTCCCCGTCCGCCGGTCACACATACTCGATTTGTTTCTCCCCGGGTCCGATGGCTTTCCCTTTCAGCCGGTCCACGATCCAGTCGGCTATCACGTTGAACTTCATCGGATCGGCGATGCTGTGCGTGTCCCCTTTGTAAATACGCAGTTTCTTCGGGGTCTTGACCTCTTCGAACAGCTCGAAGGTGCAGGCCAGGGGGCTCAGCTCATCGCGTTCGCCGGCCAGAATGAACATGGGGCACCGTATCTTGCTTCCCAGCCCCTTCAAGGTCAACCCGCGGGCGAATTCATCGAACTCCCGCTCATTCGTGTAGCCGGTCATGTACATGAGGTTCAGCTTGAATGTCGGCGAGGCCGCATTCAGCAGGCTGGTCATCCCGGGCTCGAAACAGTTCGAAGACAGAACGCAGGCCCCCAGACGGTGGTCGGCGGACGCCACTCGAAAGCCCCAATAGCTCCCCATGCTGTTGCCGTGCAGGGCGATGGAATCGCCCCTGATGTCTTTCCGGCTCACCAGATAGTCTATCGCATTCCTCCCTGCCCGCTCCCAGTTGTCAGCCGTTGCCCGGATCTTCCTCAAGTTGCTTTCACACTGTCCCGGTCCCTCGATTCGGAACATGGCGACGCCGCGCTCCAGCAAAGGCTCGTCGTACAGGCAAATCTCCCTCTCGCCGGCATCCATCCCGGAAATAGACAGTACCACGGGATAAGGCGGGTCGAAGCCGCGCGGCAAGTGCAAAGCCCCTGCCAGAGACTTGCCCTCAAATGGAATCTCGACCCGCTCGATGCGGCGGGGCGCGTGGGCGACCATCTTGTCGTAACAGGCGTTCTTGCGCTGGTTGTACCTGATCTTGTCCTCGTTGTCGTCTTCAAAGAATGCCCACTGGGCGTGGGAGTAGAAGACCGTGGCAATGTAGTAATACTGGCAGGCAGTCTCGCGGTGTTCCCGGCGTTCTTCTTCCCCGGCGAGGGCTTCCCATTTTGAAGCGACCGCGGCCAGTTGGGTGGGTATGTCATCGAATTTCTTGATGGTGCGACTCAGGAACTGGAGGTCCGGCCCCACCATCGGGCCGCAGGCCCGCATTATCCGCGCGCTTCTGGTCTGGTCCCAGTCGATGCCGAATGAGCGGACCATGTTGTCGAGAATCCATCTTTGTTCCTGCCATCTCTTAGCCTTCTGTTCGGTCTCTGGCCTCATATCTGTTTCCCTCCTGATACGGAAGCACTAACTAGCGATTCGCGGTTTGGATTGTCCCGGATCACGTATAACGGGGTGGGGTGTAGTGCATGCCCTCGACCAGGTCGGGGGCTTGCCGGAGTGGTCGACGTCCCCGCCCGCAGAGCTGAAGCTGTGCACTACGCCCGCTGGCGTCAGCGCCCGTGTTTGGCCTTGATGTCTCGAATGTCGATTCTCACCACCAGGACCGAGTCCATCTTTTTCAACGGGAAATCATACTCATGTCCGAGAGTGTGGCGCATGAGCGCCTTCACGCCTCGCACCTTTTCTTCAGGGTCTTCCACGATGTGCGCCAGGCCTGCCCCCGTGACACTCTGGTATTTTACCTTGCAGCCGTTTTCGTCGTCTATTTGCACATCTGTCACCACGTTGAAGCAGACCCGGCCATTCTTCTTGATGATGTTGATCTTTCGACCTTCGGGCGCCGAGTGAAAGTAGATGTGTCCTTCTTCATAGCCAAAGTTCACCGGGACTACGTATGGCTCATCTTCGTCTATCAAGCCCAGGTGGCATATCGCGGCTCACCGAATAATGCGGTCGATTTGCTCCCGGTCGTTAATCTCTCTGTCTTTCCGCCTCATATGAAAGGGCAGGTGATGGTTTCGCACAAGGGACCTCCCGGGTGTAAGGGATGTCCGGCCCGATGAACGGGCAGTCGGGACAATGGTTTCATGTTTGGCGTCCGGGCCCTGCCGGCATGACGAACGCAGCGGCGATGGACAGCAATAGCAGTGCGCTGGCGCCCATGAATACCCAGGTAAACCCCCTGGCCATGTCGGCGCCCGATTGCAGGACCAGGGTACTCACGGCAATGGCAAACGAACCGCCGATTCGAGCAACCAACTGCCGGAACCCCACGATACTGGCAACTTTGTCAGGCATGAGGTCGATACAGGCATTGGTCGATGCTGGAATGACCACTCCTGCCCCGATGCCAACAACGAGGCTCAAGAGCATCACCAGTATGGCTGGACTTATCCACGCAGCGCCCAGGCTGATCCCGCCCGGCTCAAGGGCTAACGCGGCGAATCCGAACGCACTCCCCAGGGTTCCCGCGACCAACGGGCGGCGGTATCCCCACTTCAAAATGAAAAGGCTGGCGACTACCGAGGCGGCAATGAGCCCCAATGACCGGGGAGTGACCACCAGTCCGCTTTCTATCACAGTCATGCCGTAGACCGATACTGCATAAAGAGGGACCAGCGATAGCACACCGCTCTGGGAGCAGGTCCCGTAGACGAAATTGAACAGGTTGGCGGCCATGAAGGGTCGGCCGGAGAGTACTTCCGGGCTGATGAGACCACCGGGACGTCTTTTGCACCGGTAAATGAACAGGACCAGAAGAAGAAGGCCAAACATTATCGTTAGAGGGACAACAAACAGCGGGACGCCGTAGTCGTGGCCCACCAGGGTGAAGGAAATCATTAGCGCCGAAACGAAGCCCATGAGCAGCCCAATCCCCGGGAGGTCCACTTCACTGTGAATCGCTTTTCTGACGTCAGCCTTGATTAACCACAGGCAAAGAATCAGGGCGACAATACCGATGGGGACGTTGACCCAGAAGATGGACCTCCAGCCCAGGTGCGCCACCATGACGCCACCGATGTTCGGTCCTGCAACCGATCCGAAATTGGCGATACTCACGATCAAACCTATCAATCGCTGCCGCGAGGCAGAAAACATATCGCTGGTGATGCCGGTCGCCACCGAAAGAAAGGCCCCGCCGCCGGCGGCCTGTATTGCCCTGAAGAAGATCAGCCAGCCAATGCTGGGAGCAACGGCGCACAGGAAAGACCCGACAGTGAACAGGGCCAGGGAAACGACGAACGTCGATTTTCGCCCGTGGGTATCACTTAGTCTTGAAGCGACCGGTATCGCTCCAATGCTGACCAGAGTATAGACGCTCATCACCCACCCGGCCAGTACCAGCGAGCTTCCGAACTCGGACACCAGCGTGGGGAAGGCAACGGCAACAACGGTGGCGTCCAGGTTGCCCATGAATGCCGGGATCGCCACTACGGCGACAATGAGGTATTTGCGCATACGCGCAGCCATCTGAAACCACGCAACCATATGCTATTCTAAGCCGGCAGCCGGGGGATGGGTCCCACATCGTACAATGTTTCCAGTAGTCTCATAACCGTATCAACTATTCGTCATTTCACCTGGCGGGTTCGCACAGCCAACCTCGTCCCCCCTTCCCCCCGGTGCTTAACCCACCCTACTGCAGGCCATCAGGCCAGGAGCCGGACAATCGAGGCCACATCGTCTACTTTTTCGAGATTCATGACCATATCGATCAAGCTATCGAGATTCTTTTTCGTCAATGGCTTGATGGCATAGGAAGCGCAGTCGGTAAACTTCTCCACGAGCCGTTCTCTGGGAATCGGGTTCAGGGCAGTGCCGTAGGGTATGTCTATGCGCTTTGAATAGAGCTTCCCGTCTCTGGTGCGGATCTCGGTTATTCCCGGAAGATAGGTGTTTCTGGCGGTGTTGAATTCCGGGTACTCCTGAACGGTCACCTTTTGCGCCGCCTCGAGGACGGCCGGGTCCGCGATGCCCTGCGCCGTGAAATCCCTGAGGCCGACGTGTTCCTTTACCAGGGCCGCGGCTACGGTGAACGGTATGCTGAACTGGGCATCCACCGGGTTTTTGGGGCGCAGCTTGCCCTCTACGGGCCGGGCGAGGGTCTCCGTTGCAGTGCGGCTCTTGAACACCCTGATGCTCTCAACGTCTTGAGGCCGGAGATGGTTTTCGCGGACTATTTGCAGCGTAGCGTCGATAGAAGAGTGGGTGCCGCGACCGGAGGGATACGGCTTGAAGCTGAGATTGCTGACCTCAAACCGCTTTCCCAGGTCAGCCGTCAGGGCCGCCGGGTCGTACTTACCGCTGTGATACACCTTGTATAGCCCGAACTCGCCTTCCAGGCTGTTGGTGGCCCCGGTAATGCCTTTTTGCGCCAGCAGCGCGGAGAGAATACCGCCCATCGCGGCAAATCCGGGCTCCAGGCGCTTCGTCAGGGCCGAGTCGGCGATGGCCTGGCGCGTGCCTGCCGCCTGGGAGTAGGCGATACCCAGGGCATGCTGCACCTGTTTTTCATCCAATCCCAGAATCCTGCCGGCGGTGGCGGCGGCGCCAAAGAATCCATAGAGACTGGTCGGCGACCAGTCCTGCGGCTCTTTGGGCGTCACCAGCGACAGCCGGAAGGCCACGTCCATGCCGAGGACCACGGCCGTGACAAACGCCTTTCCATTCACTTTCCCGGCCCGCTCCGCCACGGCGAAGGCGGTGGGCACGTGGGTGATACCGCCGTGGGTCTGCGCCTTTTCGTGGGAGTCGTCGTAGTCCAGGGAATGGGCTACCGTGCCATTGGCGAATGCGGCCATCCACGAGGGGACCTTGCCGCCAAAACCCAGGATGGTGGCCTCCTCTTTCCCGGCCGATTCCTTGACGAACTCGACGATCTGGCGGCATCCATGGTCCAGGGTGGTCGCGGCCAGGGTGGTCCCCAGGGTATCCAGGACAGACATCTTGGCGATGTTTACGGCGTCGGCGGGGATGTCTTCGAACTTGACGCCGGCGACGTTACGGGCAAAGGCGAATGAGGCATCCATAGGTTGGCATATCCTTTCTAATGCAAAGCAGTAGGGTGGGTTAAGCGCCCCGATTCAATCGGGACGCGGACCCACCCTTTGCGGCCTTTTCGAAGTGGGAAAAGATGTGCGGCGTGTTCTATTCCCTGAGGGATGCAAAGACCAGGGCGAAGCAGGCCAGCCTTATCAGGGTCATGTTACGGAACATTTGCCAATGATTGGTGTTTTCCTCCAACTTCGAATTTGATACACGGCAATAAGGTTGTCCCTGCGCGCGCCGTCGGGCAGCTTTGCCTGGCGTCCATCTCCTGGTGGGTTCGCACGGCCATCCTCCTTCCCGGACACCCCTCCGTGCTTAACCCACCCTACGTGGCTGCCCCTGCGGCTGCAAACGGGGTCGGTCAGCCAAGCATGCGGACGATGTCAGCCACGTCATCCAGCTTCTCCAGGTTCGTCACCATGTCGACTATTTTCTTGATGTCTTGCTGCGTCAGGGGTCTTCTGGAATAGGAAGCGCAATCCAGGAACTTCTGCATCAGGTCTTCTTTAGAAATAGGGTTTTTGGGGCTGCCGCTGGGCACGTCCACCCGTTTCGAGTATGTCTTCCCCGCTTTCGTCGTTATCTCGGTTATGCCGGGATGGTAGTTCGACGGGTTGAAATCCGGGTTCAGTTTTACATTCACCTTATCCGCCATCTGCAGCACGGCGGGGTCTTTCATTGCCTCAGGGGTAAAATCGCGGAGGCCGACCCCTCTCTTGACCACGGCGGTCGCCACCGTGTACGGTACGCTGAATTGCGCATCCACGACATTCGGGGGTCGCCGCTTTCTTTCTATGGGCTCCCCGAGGACGCGGACGGCGATGGCGCTCTTGTGCACCGTGATGCTCTCGACGTCTTCGGGCTTGATATCATGCTCCCGCACGATGGCGAGCGTGGCATCGATGGAAGAGTGGGTGCCCCGGGGGGACGGATAAGGTTTGAATGTGAGATTGCTGACCTCGAACTTCTTGCCGAGATCAGCCAGCAGGGCCTCCCGGCTGTACTTGCCGCCGTGATACACTTTGTAAAGTCCGAACTCGCCTTCCAGGCTGTTCACAGCTCCGGTGATACCCCTCTGCGCCAGCAGCGCCGACAGGACTCCGCCTTTGGAGGCAAAGCCGGCCTGCACTCGTTTTGTCAGGGCCCCATCGTTAATGCCCTGGTTATTGCCGGCCGCCTGGGCAAAGGCTATACCCAGGGCGTTTTGTACTTCCTGCTCATTCAACCCGAGAATCTTGCTGGCGGCGGCCGCGGCGCCGAAAAAGCCGTAGAGCGTGGTCTGGTGCCAGCATCTGGGTTCTTCGGGGGCGACCAGCGACAGCCGGATGCCGAGGTCCATGCCGGTGATCAGGGCTGTCAGGAACCTCTTACCATCCACCTTCCCCACCCGCTCGGCGACGGCGAAGCAGGCCGGGACATCCACGGCGCCGCTGTGCATCCTGGCGCCGTCGTGGTTGTCATCGTACTCCAGGGAATGGGCCATGGTACTGTTGGCCAACGCCGCCATCCATGCCAGCGTCTTGCCGCCAAAGCCGATTATGGTGCTCTCTTCTTTCCCGCCGCCCTCTTTCACCAGGTCGACGACCTCCCGACATCCGGGCGCCTGGGTCGTGGCCGCCAAGGTCGTGCCCAGCGTGTCCAGGACATCGGTTTTGGCGATGCTTACAACCGCGGCGGGAATATCATCGAATGAAATGTTCGCTATGTGGTGGGCAAAGACTGCGGATGCATCCATCGGGTTAACTCCTGAATCATGATGAGCGTTTTCTTGAATCCCCCTGCCAGGGGATCCCTTTGTGCCCTTCGTGTCTTTGTGTGAGACTATTCGTCATTATTTAGCAGGCGTAGGGTGGGTTAAGCGCAATGGGGTGGAGTGGCAGGGGTGGTTGCGCGAACCCACCATTATGCTATTCATGCACTTATCCCCTTTTTCAAAAGGGGAGATAGAAGGCGCATCAATTCCCCCGCGTCGGGGAACTCCACCGTCAGCATGAAATCAACCAGCTCTTGCGTTGGGGCCGTCAATCCTGTCTCCGATGCAGCTCACCACACGCCTGGCGTTTCCCTTTGAGTCGTCCCACGGCTTTTCCGCTGCGGCGTTGCTTCCCGCTATCTGGCCGAAAACGATGCATTCCGCATTGTTACCGCCGCCCTGGTAGATGAAACCCCAGATGGACCCCAGCTCCCCGGCGGCATAGAGTCTTGGAATGGGTTCGCCGTCGGGGTCCAGCACCCGGGACTCACTATCGCGGCGCGGCCCGCCCTGGGTGTTGCACAGGCAGGGATAAAGCTCGATGGCGTAATAGGGTGGCGTGTCGAGGGGGACCAGGGTTTCACCGGCCCGCCCGAAGTCCTCGTCCTTGCCGGTCCGGCAGTATCCCGCGTACTGCGAGAGACCCTGCTCCAACCCGGCCTCGTTTAGCTTGATCTTGCGGGCCAGCTCAGCTATCGTGTTTCCTTTGATCACCCATCCCTTTTCGATTTCGATGGAGCTATCCGGGCTCCACTTATACAGGGTGCGGTTAAAGCCGCTGTTCCCTTCAAATAAGGGGGCCTTCTTTCTGCCTGTTTCATCGAAAATGCCATAGGCCGGAATATTGGGATAAGACCACCGGCGGGCGTCAAACGTGGAGACGATGGCGGCGATCTCGTGGTCCTCCAGTCCCGTTTCATCCACAAATCGCCGGCAGTCCCGGTTAACAAAAATGAACCTTTCGGTCTTGAAACTGATGCAAAAGGCGGCGTCATATTCGGGGGTCTTGAAGCCAAGGGCTGCTGAAGTGGCCGGCATGTGCCACAGTGCGGCGCCAACCTTTTGGGCCAGTCTGATGCCGTCCCCGGTATTGGCCGGATTCCCGAAATCAAAGAAGGGCCGGCAGGGCAGGAAGTCGCGCTTGGCCTCTTCGTCGCGTCCGAAGCCCCCGGTTGTCAGGATAACTCCCCTCCTGGCCTTGATGAAGAGCTGCCCGCCTTCCTTGCGCGCCATGACGCCGGCCACTTCACCCTTTTCGTTGAGAATCAACTCCTCCGCCCGCGTGTTGAGCATGACTCTGATGGGCCTTTTCTCCACTGTATCGGTAAAGAACTTCCAGAGTCCTTCGCCATCATCGGCGGGTTCCTTGAGTTTCATCTTTAGCATATGCTGCGAGCCGGGAAGCCAGGGAAAACTGGCTCCAGGGAACGGACCCGCAACATACGAGACCTGCGCGGGCTTGAAAACACGGGCTTCTCCGCCCACGCTTTTGACCCACTCCCCGATGCCCATAGCCTTCTTCACGAACGTTCTGATCACCTCACGTTCTGTAAGGCCACCGCAGAGGGTCTCTACGTATTCGGCAAACCCCACGTCTGTGGGCGTCAGCCAGCCGCCGCCGGATATCCGCGTATTGCCGCCGCCGGCGGGCATCTTCTCCAGGATGGTGACAGCGGCGCCCTCATCGCTGGCCGTTATGGCGGCGGTTGCGCCGGCGCACCCGTATCCCACAACAACGACGTCGGTCTCAATATCCCATTTTTGCGGAATAGTCTTACGCATTATTCAGCTCTTGACCCTGGACCAAAACGGCCCGCGGAATAGATGTCCTTTCCCCCTTGTGGCCGGGGATTGAAGGCAAGGGAGCGGCTTCAGGCCAACATTCACCGTCCCCCCCGGTGGTTCCAGGCCGCGGTGGACCGACTCGGGTAGGCGGGAGCAATCGACAGGAGTCTTGCTTCCGGGCATTTGCCGGCGCATCTCCATGCACGTCCCTTGTTGTCGGGCAGAAGGAGTTTAGTCCGTCCGGAAGGGGACTGCAATGATTTGCATCAAACATGCGGCGCGGGAGTGGGGAACCTTCTAACCTTCTAACCCCCGCCCGTCCCTGCCAGTTGTCCAAGCTTGTCGTGGTCCACGATCACTACCTTGCCGCGAAGCGCGCGCACGATTCCATCCCGCTTCAACCGGCTTATGAACCGGGATGTCGTCTCGATGGTGGTCCCTGTCATCTCGGCGATCTCGCGGCGTGTTAGAGGAATCCCGGGTCCCAGCCTCCGGCACAGGACCCAGAGGACGCGGGCCAGGCGGTACTCGGTCCTCTCCCCGGGAACGTCTGTGAGCCGTGAGGTATCAGCCTGGTACCGTTGGCCGGAAAGGGTGAGCATCTTCCCCAGGATATCAGTGCTGAACGCCGGGTAGCGGTGGAGAAAGCGGATGAGGCCGCTGCTGGAGATAGACAGTACGCGGGCGTCGAGCACCGCCTGGGCGGACACCGTGTGTGGCTTGCCGGCGGCAAACAGAAGCGTGATGCCCATCATCTCACCCCGGCCGTATACGTCTATTATGAAATCTACGCCCGAGGCCGAATGCTTGACGAGCTTCATTACCCCCGAGGCTACCAGATGACAGAATCCCACCGGTTGGCCTTCGAAAAACAGGAACTGGCCGGCCTTGAGCTCCCGTTCAACAACCAGCCGGGACAGTTCGATCAGGTGTTTCTGGTCTAGACCCGAGAAGATGAAGGACTTCCTGAGGATATCGACGGCTTTTTCGCGATTCGAAGGGGAAACACTTCCGGAGCTCCACGGTATATGTCTGGCCCGGGCGGCGTCGATGTGGGGGGAAACCGGCAGGACGCCGGTGGACGCCGTCAGCCCACCGGACGCGGGCCTGGCGTCCGGTCCGGGCAACTCCGGGTCCTCTGCTTTCGGGCATTGCGCCCCGCTGTGGGTGCACACTGTGACCAACCTGCCGAACCGCCCGAGCGACCGGAGAAGAACATCGATGCCGCCGCGGGTTTCGAGGTCTTCCACCCTGCCCAGGGTACAGAGAACACGCTGCACCGTCCGGTCTCCCTCGCGGCGATTTTCCACCAGTTGCAGGTACCGGTATTTGCGGGCGCCCTTCACTCTCACGAACATGATTAGCCTTTCTGGACACCGCAATGATATATCCGGCAGCGGGGGGATGTCAATGTGAAATCACCAGCGGTGTTGGCACTTCAAGAAGGATTCCAGGATTCAAGATTCCCCCACCCCACCCCGTCGGGACCGGTCGCGTGACGACCGCCAAAGCCGGCCGCGGCCTGGCGGCGTGCCGCTACCGGGTGCTTCAAGCCACAGGCGAGAAGCCTGTGCTACAGGTTTCTCGATGAGACCGGTTTGGGGCGGGTATGGTATCATAGAGTGCTGACTGACATGGCTGATTTCAAGATTGTCTCTGATTTCCAACCCACCGGCGACCAACCCCAGGCCGTTGTTAGCCTGGTGGAGGGCCTGAACAGGGGGATCCAGAAGCAAACGCTGCTGGGCGTGACCGGCAGCGGCAAGACCTTCACCGTGGCCAACGTGGTCGAGAAGGTCCAGCGGCCCACCCTGGTCATTTGCCACAACAAGACCCTGGCGGCCCAGCTTTACACGGAGTTCAAGGAGTTTTTTCCCGATAACGCCGTGGAATACTTTGTGAGCTACTACGATTATTACCAGCCGGAAGCCTACATCCCCCATACCGATACCTACATCGAAAAAGAGACCGACATCAACGAGGAAATCGATAAGCTCCGGCATGCCGCCACCAGGGCGCTGTTTGAGCGGAAGGACACGCTGATCGTGGCCTCGGTCTCGTGCATCTACGGTCTGGGTTCCCCCGAGGAATACTACCGGTTCGTGCTTTCGCTGAAGAAGGGCGAGAAATACGACCGCGACCGCCTGGTGCGGCGGCTGGTGGAGATGCAGTACGAGCGCAATGACGTGGACTTTTCCCGGGGGAAATTCCGCATCCGGGGAGACACGCTGGAGGTCCTGCCGGCCTACGAGGAGACGGGCGTGCGCCTGGAGATGTGGGGCGACGAGCTGGAGCGCATCGTGAAAACCGACCCGTTGACCGGTGAAATACTGGGCGAGAGCGGCTGCATCGACATCTACCCGGCCAAGCATTTTGTCACTTCCCAGGAGAAGCTGTTCGAGGCCATAGTTGATATTCAGGCCGAGCTGGAGCAAAGGGTCGCCGATCTGAAGGAGCAGGGCAAGGTGCTGGAAGCGGCCCGATTGGAGTCGCGGACCAACTACGACATCGAAATGCTGCGGGAGACGGGTTACTGCAACGGCATCGAGAACTATTCCCGGCACATCTCACGGCGCGCTCCTGGGAGCGCGCCGTGGACCCTGCTGGACTATTTCCCCGACGACTTTCTGCTTTTCATCGACGAGTCGCACATGACCCTCCCCCAGGTGCGCGGGATGTACAACGGCGACATGACCCGGAAGAAAACCCTGATAGACTTCGGATTTCGCCTTCCCTCTGCGCTGGACAACCGTCCTCTGAACTTCGCCGAGTTCGAGGAACGGACCCGCCAGACAGTCTATGTCTCGGCCACCCCGGGGCCTTTTGAATTCGACAAAAGCCAGCAGGTGGTGGAGCAGCTCATCCGGCCCACCGGTCTTCTGGAACCCACCATCGAGGTCAAGCCCATCGAGGGGCAGATCGACGACCTGATGCACCAGATAAAGGTCCGCACCGGGCGCAAGGAGCGGTGCCTGGTGACCACCATGACCAAGCGGCTGGCCGAGGAGCTGGCCGATTACCTGAAGGAAATGGGCGTGCGCACCCACTATCTCCATTCCGAGATACAGACCCTGGAAAGGGTGGAAATCCTGAGAGACCTGCGCCTGGGGGTCTATGATGTGGTGGTGGGCATCAACCTGCTGCGGGAAGGCCTGGACCTGCCGGAGGTGAGCCTGGTGGCCATTCTCGATGCCGACAAGGAAGGCTATCTCCGTTCTAAGGAAGCCCTGATCCAGACCATGGGGCGGGCGGCCCGGCACGTGGAGGGCCATGTCATCATGTATGCGGACGGCATGACCGGCTCCATGAAAGCGGCGGTCGAGGAGACCTACCGCCGCCGCAAGATCCAGATCGCCTACAATAAAGAGCATGGCATCACCCCCCAGGGAATCAAAAAGGCCATCAAGGATATCACCGAGCGCGTGAGAATGGTGGCCGAGGCGAAGACGCCGTACGAAGCCGGAGGCAAACCGGTAAGCAAGGAGGAGGTCTTCCGGCTGGTGAAAGACCTGGAAGGCCAAATGAAGGGGGCGGCTCGGAACCTGGAATTCGAGAAGGCGGCCCTGCTCCGCGACCGCATCGTGGAGTTGAAGAGAGACCTGTATCTGGAGGAAGAAGGACTTTCCGTTGCCGGAGGGAAGCATCATGCCCGAGGGAGATCCAGATAGCGATGCAGGGTGGGTGAAGCGAGCCGGCGGCCCAGTGGAGGCCCTTCACCAGTTGCCGGTTAAGTCGCCTTTGCCGGTGTATCGTACTCCGCGAGCGCAACCCACCACTTCGTGGGGCCGGGAAGAAGTCTGGACCCCCGTAGCGACGCCCCTTGTCCCGACGCGTCGTCCCGATGCATCGGGATCGCTACGGCTGCTGAAGGCTGATAGCTGAAAGCTACCGGAAAGGAACTGCACCATTGACTCGCATTGATGTAGAAATATACGGCCACTACGCCGACCTGGCCGGGCGGAGCAAGGGGGTGGTGGAGGTCCCCGACGGTACCGTGGGAGGATTCGTGTCGGAGATGAAGCGGAGCTGGTCCCGCGGCTTCGTCGAAGCTGTCCTGGATGAAGAGGGGAAGGAATTCAACCTGGGGGTGCTGGTCATGGTCAACAGCCAGCCGGTTTATCACCTCCAGGGCCTGGACACGAAGCTATCCGATGGCGACAAAATCATCTTCCTGCCCCCCATGGCCGGCGGCGCAACTGGCCGGGTTATCCCTGCGCCGGGTGGGGGGTGGCCGCAGGTCCTTTAGCCTGCGGGGGGTGGGGAAGAATGAAGCCAAATAATACAAACGCAATAATACTTGCAGCGTGATGGCGCAGCTCCGACCCCGCAGCGGTTTGATTTATCAAACCTGCGTAAGGCTTGATAAATCAAGCCCCTAAGGGTTGGGCGATGCCTCGCGAATTAATGCGTTGGTATTAGCACATGCGTAATCGGGGTTTAACTATTCTCGAAAGGGGGAAAACAAAACATGGCAAAATGGGCTTTAGTAGTGGAGACCAATCTGGCTGATCCGGCGCGGGAGGCCGAGCTAAAAGAATGGTATACCGGGATTCATTTGCCCGACATACTCCTGACCCCGGGCTTCCTCAAGTCGACCCTCTACGAGAATACCGAACCCTCCGGGGGGAAAGCGAAATTCCTTATCGTCAATGAGATGGAGGCAGATGACATAGTTGCGCTGATGAAAAAACACAGCGAAAACATGGACAGGAAAAGGGCAGAGGGGCGTATTGCCGGCAATCTGACCGTCAGGGTATCGCGTGGGGTTTACAAGCAGGTCGGTTCGGTGCGCCGTCGCGCCAGGTGACTGCGGTCTCCGCTTCTCCTGTGCGGGTGAGGCATCCGTGACGATTGCTCGAAACACGGTCGACCCAGGGAAGTTCAACCCTGCGGCGGTCTTTCCCTTTGAATTAAGGCCGCAGGACTTCCAGATGGCAATGCAGGATGTCTACGACTTCTTCTACGACGTCAACTCGTATCTGACCGGCAAAGGGCTCGGGAGACTGGATGACATGCTGCGGCCCGCTATCATGTCGGGCGTTCTCTCAGATATGCTCACCGTGGCTCTTGCCAGGCATTCACGTGTTCTCACCGAGAACCGTTATTTCAACGGCCATCCCGACCTGATTGTGCAGGGCTTGTATGCCGGGAATGCGGTCAGAGCAGGAACGGAGGGAGTTGAGATCAAGACGACAAGGAAGGCCGGGGGCGCCGTTGACACCCACGGGGCGAGGGACCAGTGGATGTGCGTTTTTGTGTATGAACTCGACGCGGAAACGGAACCGGCTGTGGAACGTCGTCCCCTGGCGTTCACGGAGGTATACCTGGGACACGTGACGATATCAGATTTCAGGAGGAACCCCAGGGGCGAACTTGGCACCCGAACAGCCACGCTTCACAAGGACGGTATTCAGAAACTGAGGCAAAACTGGGTATACCGTGCTTAGTGCTTAATCGCAGAATCAGGGGCAAAGATTCTTCGCTTCGCTCAGAATGACAATGACAGGTAGGGGCGGCTGTCACCCTGAGCGCATTCGAAGGGTCTTTTCTCGCAGAGCGGATTTCTTCTGCAATTCGTCACGGGCGTTCCCCGTTCGGCGTGAAGCGTATCAGTCTGGGGATGGAATCGCAAGCCATGTCAAAGAAACGTACGTCCTTCTCGATTCCGGTGCACTGATAGCCGACGGCCTCGGCTGCAGCCAGAGTGGACCCGGCTCCGGCGAAGGGGTCGAGAATTGTCCCCTGGCCCAGCGGCAGCACCGCGCGGACAACCTGCCTGAGAAACGCCTGGGGCTTTAGGCTCGGGTGTGGGGCCAGGGCGCGTTCGGCTTTCCTGGTCGGCGCCGATACGATCACATCCCCGAAAGGCTTCTCAGGAGACGGCCGGCGAAAGCCTCCGGTGGCCCATTTCCTCAGGTTATCCTGTACTCTCCCTTCGACTGGTCTCCGGTAGACAAGCCATGGTTCCCACATTGAGCGCGGCATGACGCTGACGCCGGGGAACTCATTGTGAGCGGCCTTCGGACGATCGCCGCCTCGCAGGGTCATGGTCAGGCGGATGATCTCCCCTCGCCGTTCCAATCCGGCGTCTGACAACGATCCCGAGACTATGTGTGACACCAGCGGGCTGGAGGCAACGACGACGTGTGCGCCGGGGACTATTTTGGGCAGAAGCAGTCTCGCCCAGTAGAAGAAGAACGTCCTGAGGTCCCTGAGTTGCTGTGGGGTTAGGGTAGTGAATCTCGGTAGGGGGCTTCTATCGTGCCCGTCGAAGGACGGCGGAATTCGCCATACGCCGCCTTTGCCGCTCCGGAGCTTATTCTGTTGTTCCGGTGAATACTCATACAGACCATAGGGTGGGTCGGTGACAACGGCGTGAAAGGCGTTATCCTGTTGTTGTGCTATCCAGTCGAAGCAGTCAGCATGAACAATGGTAGATTTGCCAAACCGGGCGGGTTCACGCCATGGCTGGAGATCAGGAAAGCCCTTCTGGACTCCCCCGGGTGTTGTTTGCACCGCATACATCCCGCGGGTCTCCCGCACGAAAAGGTCGGGAGTGTTCAGGCGCAGATACGAGCGAACGGATGAGTCGGGCGTAGACCCGATGATGCAGGAGACACGTTCCTGGATTTCACTGACAGATAGCGGCTTCGATGTCAGAGACAGGACCTGAATAATCGCGTCTCGCACCTGCCCCGGGGCGTATCTGGCGTTCTCTGTATTCGCCTTCTCCGGCTTCATGCCCTGAATAATAGACGTCTGGACGTCTCCTTGTCAAGCAGCATGGCCCGGTTGGGCGCGGGCGATTCGTGTTTCGTGCAGCAGGGGATCTTCGGGGCAGCAAGTCAATGGCGATAACTCACCCACCGGGTTTGGTGTCAGTTATGCCCATAAGGCCAGTTTGTTCCCCCCGGCGGAAAAACGTTCGCCGGCACAATTTGCAGCCTGTCAATTACCAACCTTGCAGGCGACCAGAGTTTGTTCGTGGCTCACGATAGACGGTTGCCGCGCGGATCCCGGGCGACGAACCCAACGGGCCGCGGCTTGTCCGTCAAATCGCGGCGCAGCCGCTCACGCCAAGATGGAAGGGATAGCCTCGCGAATACTTTGTATTTCGTCCAATTTAGACCACACCCGCACGGCCTCCTGAACTTTCTGTTCAGGGAGCACCCGACGCGCGTTGCTTTCGAACTTGGCGCGGATGCCGTCAAAGCCCCATTGGTTCTTTGGTCCGCCCAGTATGTGGTCAGGCGGGATGAGCTTGCTCACGACCTTTCCGCTCTTGAGCCGGACTACGATCGGCCTTCCGGTCATTCCCGTAGACCCGCCGCCGGGCCAGTGACGCTCTTCGTCGGCGTAGGCTATCTCGTATCTTGACAACACCCGCATTCGAATCTTGTCGATGGTTTCCCGGATGCGAGGGTCGTTGACACGTTCATCGGTAAAAGTATCGATATCCACTTTTCCCAGCACCAGCGCAGCAGCAGCGTTGTAGACCATGCTGAATTTACCCTGCAGCCCGGTGCGGGGTTTTTCGTTTATGGGGTCTATGTAGTGGGAATAGTAGGCCTGGGACACCTCTACTTCAGCGACATCGCGATAGTCGAAGTGATGCTCCCGCATCAACTCCAACAGGGCGTCTATGGTGAAATGGTTCGACCCGCCGCAAGGATACTTCTTGATCATTACCATGTCCTGGATGCGGAAGGGATTTCCGAGGCGCTCGACCAGGAGGTGCCCTGCCTGCTGCTGGCCTAGCCAGGCCGGACCAAGAAAGGCGTTGATAAATCCGTTAGGGTGTTCCAGGATGCGTTCGCCGGCCGTCCACCCACGGGCAGCCAATTCCGTGGCCATGACACCATCGCGCGCCGCCAACCCAGCGTGGAGAGGGTTCGTCATGGTACCCAGGTTATGTTCGAGTCCTGAAGCCATGGAGCCGGCAATTCCCAGCGCCACTCTAATCTGTCTCTGGTCTAGTTTGAGAAGCTTGGAGCAGGCCGCGGTAGCGCCCATGCGGCCGCTTACGGCCTGTTTTTGGAAGGGATATTCGCCCGTCTTGCCGCGCGGCGACAGTGCTTCGCCGACCTCGTGGCCTACAATGTACGCCTCCACAAAGTCGCGCCCCGAAGCCCCCGTCTTCTCGGCCATTGCTAACAGGGTCGGGAGAAGGACGGAGGCCGAATGGGCAAACCCGCTACGGTCATCGAAGTCCAAAGCATGGGCCAGTGTCCCGTTGACCAGGGCGGCATTGCTTGCAGCTATTCGCCGCCCGTTCGGGATCATGGTAGCCTCGGCCACGCCTCCGAGTTGTTGGCCGTAGCTCAGGATGATGCTACCCAAAGGCTGGGCCGAGCCCGCCAGAGTCACGCCGAGGCAATCAAAAGCGGTGTCCTGGGCAACCCGCTTAGCCTCCGCGGGCATGTCCTCATACTTCGTGTTGACGATCCAGTTTGCTACATGTTCAGTTGCTTGCATGGTTTTCCTCTTTCTTGATGATTTTCCTGGAAGAACTCGTGGCTGTGAGGGTTCGTCAATGCCCTGAGCGACGGCCTGCCTCCTAGCCCTGATGTCGGATAAGAGCCATTTTCAACAGGTCGTCGGCAACACCGCCCAGCCCAAGCTGGTTCAGCCTCTCCGCGGTGGGGGCTCCCGATTGCCTGTCCCAGCCTCTCACGTCGTAGTACTCATCGAGCACCCGTTCGGTCGTTTCCCGGTCCAGCACGGCGCCTCTCGCCGGACCCTCCGGCATCGGTTCCGTGTAAAACCGTTCCGGCCAAGCGTCATCTTTCCTGGTGAGACCTTGCCTTACGGCGTAGGACTTCATCAGGGTAAAGATCCTTTCGCCAGACCTCATAATGTCCTCTGGGGTTGTGTCCCAACCGGTGCAGGCCGAGAACAGCCGGGAGAGGTAGGTTGGTCCGAGGGAGGTTTCGTGGCCCGAGGCGAAAATGCAAAGGCCGAGGGCGTTGACCGCCGAGTACAGGTCCTCGTACCACTTGCACATCAACGGTTTGCCTTCCCAGGTATCGGCCACCTGTTCCGGAGGCATGCTGTATATCTTTGCCTTCACATCCTCAAATATGTCGAACCTCTCAACCCACCAGTGAGGGTTATAGCGGTCGGCGTGGCAGTGAGTGGTCTTGACGTTGTCTCCGCCTCGGGGGTTAGTCAGGGTGCCGAGAACGTACCCCCGGTAGCCCGATCTCGGGTCCTGCGACATCATCTCCATACCTTTGATGGCCATCACATACCGTTCGCTGCCCTTCCCGATTCTGGCGGCTGCTGCCACGCTTCCTTCGGCGAGAATATCGCCGAAGGCCTCTCTGGACGCTATCTGGTGCAGCATGCGTACGACCGCCTCTTCGTTGCCCCAGGTCAACTCCAACCCCCCGGTGTCTTTCGCCGTCAGTATACCCCTCTGGAATAGCTCCATGGTAAAGGCAATAGCGCCAGAAGCTGACACGAAGTCCATGCCCAGCTCGTGACATAGCTGCTTGCACTTCCAGATGGCGGGCAAATTGTCCAGGGCGCATTTTGCCCCCCATTCCGTGACCGGGCCGGGCGCGAACGCCCTATTAACTTTCAGGCCGGCGTATTTGCCTTCGTTGATCTCCACCAGATTGAAGCATGATATCGGGCAGGCGTGACAGGTAACGTCTTTTCGCGCCGCGTATCTTCGGGCGACTTCCACGCCCCTGGTCTCCAGCCAACGCGGCAGAACCCCTGTTTGATAATTCTTAGCGGGGAGACAGCCTCGTTCGAGGTACGCTTTTCTTGTTTCGGCTGGGGCGCCCGGCATCTGTTTGGCGGCTTTGGCAGCCAGTATGCATTCCCGGGCTTCTCTTGCTGCCTTGCTGAATTCTTCAGGGCGGGCCATCTGCAGCCGTCCGGTGCCCCGTACTGCTATGGCCTTCAGCCGCTTGGCTCCCATGACGGCACCGGCGCCGGCTCTGGCCGCGACATGATGATAGTCGTTGACCGGACAGGCATATCTAACCAGGTTCTCCCCGGCTGGCCCTATGCATAACACCGAAATCCCGGGTACGGACGATGATCCCAATTCTCCTTGGAGAATATCAGATGTCTGACACGTGTCCTTTCCCCACAGATGGCTGGCGTCCCTCAGTTCGCACATATCATTATCGACCCACAAGTAGGTAGGTCTCTCAGCCGCACCTCTGACGACAATAACGTCAAACCCAGCCTGCTTGAGTTGGGCCCCCCAGAGCCCCCCGGTGTTCCCTGTGCCAATACTTCCGGTTAACGGAGATTTGGTGGTTATCTCAGTCCTACCAGCGCAGGGAGCAGCGGTGGCAGTTAGAGGACCGCTGGCGAAAATCACCAAGTTGTCGGGGCCGAAGGGATTGACATCCGGTCCCACTTCTTCGTAAAGGATTTTAGAACCGAAACCCAGACCGCCGATATATTTTTGCGCAAACTCGGGGGCAATTTCACTCTGAGTGATGCGCCCCGTTGACAAATCCACCGCCAGGATCTTTCCGTATCCGTAGATAGTCATATGGTGCCTCTCGAAATAGCGCCTCAGTTTCTAAAACGAACGCAGTAAATCCACATGTCGGGCTCGTCCCTGATCCGGACGCCCACATCTAATTCGGGGTCGGGGACGACCCCGAATACGGCTCAGAGACTGCATCTCTACTTCTTCGTTGCCCGATCAATGATTTGTTTGGTAACGTCCATCATTTTGCCGGTCCGAAAGATGATCATCTCTTCGTCGTCAAAGAACAGCTTCTCTCCCGGTCGGGGCAGGAATATTGGACTTGTTCCTTCTGTCGAGATGTCGGTGCGCCTGCTGGGGAGCCCAGAACCGCGGGCAAAAGCAGTCTGCCCCTCTCTAGTCAGCAGCCAGTTAGCAAAAACCCTGGCCGCGTTGGGATGGGCGAGTTTGGTAGGAACGCTGAAAGCCCCATTCCCCGCGCTGACCAGACTACCCTCTTTCACCATGACAATCTCTAGCGGCGCCCCGGCCTTGAGAAACTGCGGTAACATCTCGCTGGGCGCCCCGATTCCAATCGCATACTTCCCCCGCGCCACGGATTCCACCTGCAGGCGGTTGTCCCTCTGGATGAACGCCTGTTGCTGCTCGATTAGCTGGGTCAGGAAAGCGCTGACCTCCTCGATGCTCCAGCTACGCAGGGCCAACGTGGCCATTACCTGTGCTCCCGAGCCGCCCAACGTAGGGTCGTTCAAAGTGATTTTCCCTTTATACTGGGGGTTCAGCAGGTCCTTGTAGCTGGCGATCTCCCCTTTCCTGATTAGGTCAGTGTTGTAGAAAAGGTCCCGGGCCACCCTGCCGCTAAAGGCAATGACCCGGCGGTCCTGATCGGCATAAGGGAACTTTCCATCGATCCAGCCTGAAGGATCTGTGGCCTCGGGCAGCATGAAAAGCACCTCCAGAGGTCCAAGAAGGCCAGCCGGTTTCATTTGAGTAGTGGCTGTGGACACGCCGGCAAAGAAAATATCGGCCAGATACAGCCCGGCCGTCTTCTCTGCTTGCACCTTCGTCATGAGCTCAGCCGCCCTGCCAAACGGCATGAACTCCACCTCGATGCCGAATCTTTCCTTAAATGCCTCCGCCAACGCTATCCGCGCCTCTGGAGCGACAATGGTGTAGGCCCGGACCAGGCCCTCCTTTTTCGCCTGAGCCACGGTGCTTTCCCAATTGCGCTGCCAGGAAGCTCCGGGAACGGGCTGGGCCGATTCCACCGCCGGCGCCTTTGCGATCGGAGGAGGGGAAGATGGGCCAACCTGACTGCAGCCCCCGTAGACCAAACTGAACGACAAGAAGACGAGCAGTATCCAGAGTGATTGGTTCATGTTTACCCCCTCCTAATTTGTGCAGGAGCGTTATCGAAACCGGTTACCCTGCCGGCTATATGATGCGACTCTCCAGGTAAAAGATCTGCCCCGAAACATTTTCCGTTCGGGAAAGATAAACGTAGAAACGGGCCACTTCTGAGGGAGTTTGGGTTCTTCCGAGAGTGTTCTGTTGCATAAGCTCGTCATCCGGCGCCTCGTCGGCATGCAGAATGTGACCTGGAATAACCACATTTACCTTGATGTTGTACGGGCCCAACTCCAGGGCAGCGACCTTCATAAGACCGTAGAGGCCGGCTTTGGCGGAGGCGTAGTTGGCTCGCCCGACTTTCCCCTTCGTGCCGAGTCTCGAACCCATCATGATTATGTTCCCGGACTTGCGCGCCATCATCGGCGCTGCCGCCGCCTTTATGCAATGGAATGGCCCCTTCAGGTTTACGTCCAGCACAAGGTCCCAATCCTCATCCGAGTATTCAACCAGAAGCTTCTGCCGGTTGGTCCCGGAGACCCTGCCGTAGCTTCCCCCCGCAACACAGGCGACGACATCTACCCTGCCCCAGCGCCTTACCGTTTCGTCCACCATGGCTTTCACCTGCTCATAATTCCGCACGTCTGCCTGGTAGGGGAAGGCCTGCCCGGGGCCCTTGTTTATGGCCACGGCCTGCTCCGCCACGGGCGCCATCCTGATATCGTTGAGGACGACTTTGTCTCCCTCCTTCGCGAAAGCCGTCGCGATCTCTTTACCTATCACCCCGCCTGCGCCGGTCACGATAACTACTCTTTCCATTGTTCCGTCTCCTTCTATGACATGGTCGGCCGTAGCGACAGGGCTTGCCCCTGTCGTACCCGGTTGCCCGCCAGGGCTTCGACACCCGCGAGGGGTGTCGCTACGGGATGTTCCGGTGTCTGATTTGCAGTTCCGAGGTTAGTTCGTATTTGAATCGTAGACCACCACCTGGTCTCCCTCCGGAGTAAGGGTGGTCCCCAGCTCTTTGCTCCAGGTCTGAACGTATTCCAGTACTTCCTGGAACCGCGGGTCTTTTCTGGACAATATTTCGGGCTCGGCGCGCTGGTTGATCCACGTCGGCAAGAACGATACCCGTTGAATCCCCTCCCTGGTGATCTCGCATCTGGCCATCACAGAATACCGGTAATCGCCGGGGAAGTTATAGCGCTCCCATCCGGGCTCCATCTGCCACTTCTGGTACTTATGTGAGGTGCGTGCGGAATGCACGCCGGCAGGAGCTTTGACGTGATGTGGGACTTCTTCGGCGAAGTTTCCTAGGCCGTAAAAGATCGCACGCTCTTTGTATATCTCTATGCCCTTGATTATGTGGTCATGGTGGCCTACCACGAGGTCGGCCCCGGCATCAATTGCCCGGTATCCGACGGCTGGTTGATACATGGCTATGGCCCCGCGTATGAAGTACATCCCCCAATGCATGGACACAACCAGCGCGTCCACACGGTCCCGCAGCCTACGGATGTCCTCTTCCATGGCTCGAACATCTTCTTCCAGCGGAATGGTCACTATCCTGGGCGGCATCCCCGGGGCGAAGTCCTGGGACTGATAGTAGGTGTCCACATGGATAGGAGTGCATCCCGGTTTGTCTTCACGGGCCTCGATCTCGGCGGCGAGTATGGCGTTATAGGCCAGGAATCCAACCTTGATCCCTTTTCGCTCCAAAACGGCCGGTTTCCTGGCTTCAGCGATGTCTTTGCCCACCCCGATGACCTGGATGTTGTTGCTCCGGAGAATGTCAATACTTTCAAGTAGCGCTTCGGGGCCGTATTCAAAGCAGTGATTGCTGGCATTGGAGACAACATTGAAGCCGGCGAATACCAGCGATTTGACGTTGTCGGGGTGAACTCGAGCATACCACGTTGGATGGTTTCGGAATTGAAAGCAACCTCGGGTGGAGAAATTCCTTTCCAGTTGGCAGAAAGATATATCCGCTTCCTTAACTTTCTGATGCACCATCGCGAAGAGGGACTCAGGCGTTTCCCCGTACTCGATCCGCCTCGGACCCACATCGCCCACGGCATGAAGCACGATCGAACTATCTGGCGTAGCTTTAGTATTCAATGCTGTCCCTTTCTCTTATCAATGATCGAGGCCTGACGGAGACCCCGAGCTTTTGTCCCCGAATCCCATTTGTGGGATGACCTACCTGGTCGCTTGACCTCCCCCCAACCCGCAAGGCTAAAGCCATGGGCTACGCCCTGCCCGCGGCACGCACAATACCGTTCAAGCCTGACAGTGCACAACTACCTTATGCCCCCTCACGTGCAACGCAGTGCCACGTTCGTCGCACCATGGCTGGATGTATTGCAGCACCTGTTGGAACCTGGGGTCTTTTCCGGACAATATCTCGGCCTCAGCGCGCTGATTGATCCACGCCGGCAAGAAGGAGACTTCCTGAATACCCTTTCTCCCGAACACGCATCTGACCATCATTGAGTACCGTTTGTCCGTGGGGCCGTCATAGCGCTCCCACCCGGGCTCCAGTTTCCATTTTCGGTGCATATTCGAAAGGCGCTTGGTGTACACGCCAGGCGGAGGCTTAACGTGCTGGGGGGTCTCTTCGGCAAAGTTGCCCAGGCCGTAGAAGATAGCCCGCCCTTTGTATATTTCTATGCCCTTGAGGATGTGGTCATGATGGCCCAGAATGAGGTCGGCGCCGGCATCGATCGCCCGGTGGCCAACGACCGGCTGGTACATCGCGAGGGCCCCGGGGACGAAATGTATCCCCCAGTGCATAGAAACGACCACGATGTCCACCTGCTTTCGCAAACTGCGAATATCTTCTTCCATGTCCAGAACATCTTCCTGGCGGGGAACGGTGATCACCACCGGCGGCATGGCCGGGGCAAAATCCTGGGCCTCGTAGTAGGTGGAAACGCGGATGGGACAACATCCCGGTTTCTCTTCGCGGGCTTCGATTTCTGGAGGGAGCACGGAGCAGTAAGCCAGGAATCCAACCTTGATCCCTTTCCGCTCAACAATAGCCGGCTTTCTGGCTTCGGCGATATCTTTTCCCACTCCGATGACCTGGATATCGTTGTGGCGCAAGACGTCGATAGTTTCAAGGAGCGACTCCGGGCCATAATCAAAACAATGATTGCTGGCGTGAGAGATAACGTCGAAGCCGGCATAGACCAGCGATTTGACATTTTCCGGACTGATACGTCCGTACCACGTAACCCGATCGGCCCACTGGAGGCAACCCCTGGTGGAAAGGTTCTTCTCGAGCTGGCAAAAAGATATGTCTGCTTCCTTGATCTTTTCGTGCGTCATGGCGAAAAGGGATTCGGGGTCTTCGCCGTATTCCACTCGCCTGGGGCCGACGTCTCCCACGGCGTGAAACAGGATGGTATTGCCTGGTGCGGATTGGTTGTTCATGTCCACTTTTCGTTCAAAATTTAACCGGGTTTCCCATCGGTTCAAACCCCGATGATTACCTCGTCACCTTCCCTACGGAACCTGGTATCCAGATGCTGGTCCTTGCAGAGCCACGCCACGTAGTCAAAGACCTGGTCGCTGCGGGGGTCGGAACGTACCAGAACCTCGGGCTGCGCCCGCTTGTTGATCATCACGGGTAAGAAAGAGACCCTCTCGATTTTCCTGTCGGACATGATGCATTTGGCGATGGTGGTCTTTCTGGAATCCGGAGGGAAGGGATAGGCGGAATAGTCCGGATCCAGTTCCCACCGGTAGACTTGCCAGTAGATCAATTTCCGAATTCTTTCAATGGGGCCGAGGTCGAAGGCAAAGTTGCAGAGGCTGTAAAAGATGACCTTGCCCTTGTAGACCTCAATCCCTTTCAGAATGTGGGCATGATGCCCCAGGATGAGGTCGACGCCGGCGTCGATGGCGGCATAGGCGACTTCCCTCTGGTACATGGCTAATAAAGAGGGGACATAGTGGATGCCCCAGTGAATTGACATTACTACGATATCCGACTGACTCCTCACCTTCTTGATGTCGTTCACCATGGCTTCCAGGTCTTGCTTGTTGGCGAAAGACAGGACTCTGGGAGGCGTTCCGGGTTGCCAGTCCATTTGCTCGTAGGCTGTGGAGACTCTTATCGCCGATGCGCCAGGTTTGTCCGGTGTGGCTTCATAGCCTTTGGGCAAGACGCTGCAGTAGTCGAGAAACGCCACCCTGGTACCCTTGCGCTCAACAATGGCCGGTTGGCGGGCTTCTTCGGAATTCTTTCCCACGCCAATCACCGTGATGCCATTGTTTCTCAAAAGGTCCACGGTGTCAAAAAGGCCGTCATAGCCCCAGTCCAGGGTATGGTTGCTGGCCGCCGACATGACGTCGAATCCCGCGTAGGT
Source organism: Chloroflexota bacterium (assembly GCA_016210565.1). Taxonomy (GTDB): domain Bacteria; phylum Chloroflexota; class Dehalococcoidia; order JACQUA01; family JACQUA01; genus JACQUA01. The sequence continues at coordinate 12,183 of JACQUA010000173.1, read as the reverse complement.
GAGCGCAGCGACATTCTTCGGGTGAGCAGCCCGGCTGGACACGTGAACTTGAAGAATACCCCTTTCGGACAGGATATTTTCAATTTGTCCGAAGCGGATATCGGCCTCTTTGAGGGTCGGCGCCGCCAGGGCGAAGATCGATTCAGGATCTTCACGGCTGACAGCAACATCTCCTACCGCATATAAGGATACCTTGTGCTGAGTCATTTATTCTCCTCGAAACGGTCCGCATGATAGTCTTGTTGTCCTCAGTCTGGACAACCCGCAGGTGAGAAATTGGCGTTCTCGATTGAGTGGATTCTACGAATTCCGAACAACCACCTGATCCCCTTCAAGCTCAAGAGCCGTTCCCAGGTCTGTGCACTGCGGCTCGACGTAATCCAGCACTTCCTGAAATCTCGGGTCCTTGCGGGAGAGTATCTCAGGCTCGGCGCGTTGATTGATCCACGTGGGCAGGAACGATACCTTTTGAATCCCTTTTTTGCCGACGAGGCACCTGGCGACCATGGAGTATCGTTTATCGACCAGGCCGCCGTACCGTTCCCATCCCTTCTCCTGGTGCACTTTGCGATACTTTCCTATGCTGATCCTGGAAAACGCTCCCGGCGGCGGCTTCAAGTGGTTTGGCGTCTCCTCGGCAAAATTGCCCAGGCCGTAGAAAATGGCCCGCCCCTTGTATACCTCTATGCCCTTGATTATGTGGTCATGATGCCCCACGACAAGGTCCGCCCCGGCGTCGATAGCCCGGTGGCCGACGATCGGCTGGTACATGGCTAAGGCGCCGCGCATGAAATACATCCCCCAGTGCATGGAAACAATCACCACGTCTGCTTGATTTCGCAGCTTACGGATGTCATCTTCCATGCCAATCACGTCCTCTTCGCGCGGAAAACTGATTATCCTGGGGGGCGTTCCCGGGGCAAAGTCCTGCGCCTCGTAGAACGTTGAAATGCGAACAGGACTGCATCCGGGCTTATCTTCACGCGCCTCAATTTCCATGGCCAGTATTGAGTTATAGGCGAGGAATCCAACCTTGATTCCCTTCCGCTCGATGATTGCCGGTTTCCTGGCTTCGGCGATGTCCTTACCTACGCCGATGACCTGGATGTTGTTCTTCCGTAGAACGTCGATACTCTCCAGCAACGCCTCGGGGCCATAATCAAAGCAGTGATTGCTGGCATTGGAGACTACATTGAACCCTCCAAAGACCAGTGATTTGACATTGTCCGGATGGACCCGGGCGTACCACGTCGGATGATTTCTGTATTGAAAATGACCCGCAGTTGAAAAATTCCTTTCCAGTTGACAGAAAGATATGTCCGCCTCTTTCACTTTCTGATGCACCATAGCGAAGAGGGACTCGGGGGTTTCCCCGTACTCGATGCGCCTGGGACCCACATCGCCCACGGCACAGAGCACAATTGTTTCCTTTGCTGCTGCTTCGTTATCCATAGTCTCCCTTTTGGAGTGTGTATCAGGATATGGTGCTTAAGTCGGCTCCTGGGATTTCCAAACAATCACCTCATCCCCTTCTATCCGGAGAGCCGTGCCCAGTTCGCGGCACCACGGCTCAACGTAGTTCAGAACCTCCTGAAATCTGGGGTCTTTTCCAGACAGTACTTCAGGCTCCGCCCGCCCGTTGATCCACGTTGGCAAGAATGACACTCTTTGAATCCCCTTCTTCGTGATAACGCACCTGACCATCATGGAGTAACGCCAATCGACAGGCGCGTTGTATCGCTCCCACCCCGGTTCTGGTTGCCATTTTCGATATTTGTAGGTAGGACGTCCAGCATGCACTCCTGACGGTGCTTTTACCTGAAATGGCGTCTCTTCCGCAAAGTTGCCCAGTCCGTAGAAGATCACCCTTCCTCTGAATATCTCTATGCCCTTGATTATGTGGTCATGATGCCCCACAATGAGATCCGCCCCCGCATCAATCGCCCGGTGTCCCACGGTTGGTTGATACATGGCTATTGCCCCAGGTATGAAATATATTCCCCAGTGCATGGAAACGACTACCACATCTACCTGGTTCCGCAATTTACGAATATCCTCTTCCATTGCCCGCACATCTCCTTCCAACGGGATGGTCACTATCCTGGGCGGCATTCCCGGGGCGAAGTCCTGGGACTGATAGTAGGTGTCCACATGGATGGGAGTGCATCCCGGTTTGTCTTCGCGGGCCTCGATCTCGGTGGCGAGTATGGCGTTGTAGGCCAGGAAGCCAACCTTGATTCCCTTGCGCTCGACGATGGCCGGTTTCCTGGCTTCGGCGATGTCCTTGCCGACCCCGATGACCTGAATGTTGTTGCCTCGCAGAACATCGATGCTTTCTAGCAAGGCCTCGGGGCCGTACTCGAAGCAGTGGTTGCTGGCGTTGGAGACAACGTTGAAGCCGGCGAAGACCAGAGACTTGACATTGTCGGGATGAACCCGGGCGTACCAGGTCGGATGGTTCCGGTATTGAAAGCAGCCCCGGGTCGAGAAATTTCTTTCCAGTTGACAGAAAGATATGTCCGCCTCTTTCACTTTCTGATGCACCATAGCGAAGAGGGACTCGGGGGTTTCCCCGTACTCGATGCGCCTGGGACCCACATCGCCCACGGCGTGAAATATGATTGTCTCATTTGGCAAAGATTTACTGTCCATTTGCGCGCGTTTTCTTCAGGGGCCGTCTTCGATGCGCCGGCGGTCTGTGTCGGTGTCTGCAACTCAGCCGCTGCAAGCTGTCCACAGCCATGGCCACAGGGCTCATCCCGTCGCGATTGCTTGACTGCCAGGGCTTCGACGCCCGCGAGGGGCGTCGCTACGGGGCTCGCTGTGTCCTAGTTGTAGCGCGTCTATCGTTGCGCTTGGGCGCCTGATGTCTAATCTTCAGAACAGGATACGACTATCCAGGTTAAAAATCTGCCCCGAGACATTGTGCATTCCAGAGAGATGCACATAGAAAGCCGCCACTTCGGCGGGATCATTTGTTCTTTTCAGAATGTTCTGTTCTACGATTTCTGTCTCAATCGCTTCTCCCGGTCGGAGATTCCGACCGGGGTTAACCACGTTTACTCTTATATTATGGCCGCCCAGTTCCAGGGCAGCGCATTTCATGAGGCCGTAGACGCCTGCTTTGGCTGAGGCGTAGGCAGAACGCCTTTTATTGCCTCTGGAGCCTGTGCCCGAGCCCATGATGATTATGTGGCCGTCTTTTTGTCGCATCATCGGCTCTGCCACCGCCTTGATGCTGTGAAATGTTCCCTTCAAGTTTGAGTCAACTACCAGGTCCCACTCTTCATCGGTGCATTCAATAAGGAGCTTGTGTTGCCTCCCCGAGAGTCGTGTAAGCCCTGCCCCGGCCACGCACGCCATGACGTCTACTCTCTGCCACCTTTTTATTGTTTCCTCCACCAGTGCTTTTACTTCGTCGTAATTCCTTGTATCTGCACCGCAGGTAAGGGCTTGCCCCGGCCCCTTGTTTACAGCAGCGGCCAATTCTCCCAGGGGCGCCGTATTAATGTCGCTCAGCATCACCTTATCCCCCGCCTTTCCGAAAGCCCTGGCGATAGCTCCACCTAGCCACCCTGCCGCTCCTGTCACAATGACCGCCCTTTCCATTCTAGCTCCTTTTATTAGCTCGTAAGCTTGTTCGAGTTCTTGGCTCTGTTGATGTCTAAAAAAGGTGCGAAAACCTTACCTCCTCATAGCATTGTCAATAATCTCCTTGGCAATGTCCTGCACCCTGGCCCGAAAAAGGATCATCTCTTCATCATCAAAGAAAACCTTTTCTTCGGGTTGTTGTAGAAACATGGGGTCAATTCCCTCTGCAGATACATCGATGCGCATGCTCGGACTGCCGTAACTCCGGGCAAAGACGGTTTGTCCTTCCCTAGTAAGCAGCCAGTTCACAAAGACTTTTGCAGCGTTGGGGTGAGCAAATTTGTCGGGTACAGAAAAGGCCCCGGTCCCAGCTATGCCATAAGTGCCTTCTTTCATTGTGGCCACGTTCAGGGGTGCCCCAGCCCCAACAAATTCAACTAAGGTTTCGGGGTGTGGCGCCAGGCCGATAGCCAATCTCCCCCGGGCAATCCATTCCACTTGTTGGCGTTGGTCCCTCTGGATAACCGCCTCTTGCTGCCTTACTAATCGTGTTAGAAACTCGCTTGCCTCGTCAAGATTCCAGACACGCAATGCTAAGAAAGCCAGAAAAGCTGCTCCAGAGCCACTTATCGTGGGATCATTGAGCGAGATTCTTCCCTTATACTGGGGTTTCAGCATGTCCTTGTAGCTAGTTATTTCGCCCTTCTTGATGAAGTCAGTATTGTGAACGATATTTCGTCTTGTAACAGCACTTATTGCGATCACCTGCTTATCTTTATCTACAAAGGGAAATTTCCCACCCGTCCAGGTCCGCGGGTCTGTCACCTCGGGAAGCATTAGGAGTGGTTCCATGGCACCAAGAAGTCCTGCCGGTTTCATGCTGGCTATGTTGGTGGACGTACCAACAAAGAAAAGGTCGGCTAAGAACAATCCCGCTCTGTTTTCCGCCTGTACTTTGGCCATAACTTCTACCGCCCTGCTGAAGGACGCGAATTCCGCTTCAATGCCAAATTTGGCCATGAACGCCTGGGAAATTGCAATCCTTGGCTCTTGGCCCAGGATATTGTAGATTGTCACTCTGCCCTCTTTCTTGGCTTCTGCCACCGTTCTTTCCCAGTCTTGCGCCCGGTCGGCCCTGGGTGGAGACGTAGACAGTGCCCCGGCCGGAGTTCTTACTTCGCCCGGCGTGGGGGCAGGCTCCTGAGGTTGTTTACACGCCAGCGGAAGCAAGCTCGCGAGTATCGAAACTGCTATTAGCCGCCAGAAACTTTTCATATTGCTTTTCTTCCTGTCTCGGATTACTGCTTCCTTTTGCTGGAAGACCCTGGTCCGGAAGCTCCCCTCACCGCGTTATCCTCACCTCGCATTCCTTTCATTCAGCTTATCACCCAGCGGGGCCACTCATTTGCCAAACGATGCTTCCTCTAGGATTTCATGAGGGGAGCCAGGAGTTGTTTGAGTTTCTGGTTTGTTTGATCCAGGTTCCGCATATACTCCACATCCTCACTAGAAAAAGCTTTCATCCCAGGTTGCCGTAGCGTGGCGGGATCGAGAAAGTCCGCGTTGGGTACGTCGACCCTGGCGCTTGGATAACCGCCGAGTTTGGCAGTAAGAGTTTGTCCCTCCTTGCTAAGGAGAAAATTGAGAAAGATTTTTGCGGCAGCCGGATGCGGGCTCCCCTTCACCACAGCTATGGTCCCAGCGCCATAGGTTGTTATGATGCCGTCTTGAAAGTTAACGTATTTGACTGGGGCCCCGAGACCAATGAATTCCTGCACCTCTTCCTGCCGCGGACCTATCATGATCGGGTACTTCGCCCTGGCTACCCATTCTGCCATCAAGCGATAGTCCCTTAACACAATAGGCTCTTGTTGAAGCAAGCGATTCACGAAATCCCAACCCTTTATGCTCCAGGCCAGCATCGTCATAACCGAGTTTGCATTCCCCCCGATGGTCGGGTCGCTCAAGATTATCTTTCCTTTCCACTTTGGATTCAAAAGGTCGTCCCAGACTTTGATCTCTTGAGGGCCGACCATATCGGTATTGACCATCAGGGGTACGGCCAGGGCGTCACGCCAGAACAACATGTTCTTGGTCACCGGGTCGGCCCAGGGGATCTTACCGACTACCCAGGCTTTGGGATCAAGGACTTCGGGCAGGACGAGCATCTGTTCCAGGGGTTGCAAGATTGTTGCCAGTTGCTCCCCTTCGGCAATATAGCGCTTGCTGCTGATGGCTTGAACGGCGTCTACTTGGTATAGCTTGTTGCGCTGCTCCCGCCATATGCGTTCCATCAGCTCGTCAGACCTTCCGTATAGCACATTGAAGACAATACCGTATTCTTTTGACATGAGCTCGCTCATAGCTACGCGCCATGCAGGTCCGTAAGTAGTGTAGACGGTGACCTCGCCTTCCTTTCTGGCTGCGCCGAGCGTGTCTTCCCACTCCTTTTCCCAGGCTGGCTTCGTTGACAACGCGGGTGTGCCCTCTTTCGGTCCGGCGGCGGGCGTCCGGGTCAGTTCCGGCTGGCTACCGCAACCCTGCAACGAAACGGCGAACAACAGGAGACCTACGATCGCCACGTTGATGGAGTTCCGCATTTGATCCCTCCTGAACTAGAGAACGTAACGCCGGCAGGTTTTCAAGATGTCTTGCAACTTGTCGCGCGGGGTCTCATTTCTTCATGTAATCCTGGAAAATCTTCACCACCTGTCTTCCGAGGTCGTCCTGATTTTCTCGAAAACCTTTGTCGGTGTCCGGGGAAAAATATTTCGCCCCCGGTTGCCGGACTGTATCCGGATCAATTTTGTCCGATGGGACGTCTAGCCTGAGGCTCTGATAACCTGTGGTTTCTGCTGTGATGGTTTGTCCTTCCTTCGTGAGAAGGTAGTTAAGGAGTATTTTAGCCGCATTGGGGTGCGGGTTGCCTTTGACCAGGGCAATGGTTCCGGCCCCGAGGGACGTGTATGTACCCTCTGAAGGAGTGAAGTATTCTATAGGAGCGCCCGCTTGCGTGAATTGGAACACCATCCCTTTCATGGGACCGATGAGAATAGGGAATTTTCCCTGGGCTATCCACTCTGTTGCCAGACGATCATTTCTCAGTACGGTTGGTTCTTGTTGCAACAACGCCTTGATGAAATCCCAGTTCATTATGCCGTAGGCAAGGGTCGTCATCGTCTTCTGACCGGCGCCGCCGACGGTCGGATCGGTCATAAGTATCTTACCTTTCCATTTCCGGTCCAAGAGATCGTTCCAGGATTTCAACTCTCCGGCCTTAACCAGACTTGTATTGATCAGTATTGGCGGATTGACACTCTCGCGGAATGCCAGCGTGGTCTTTTCGCCCGGTCCGACGTCGAGCCACGTAAACTGGCCCCGGTACCAGGCCTTGAGATCCAGCACCTCGGGTAAGATGAGCGTCTTTTCTAAGGGCTGAAGCAAGCCCTCGCGCTGATACATTTCGAAATTGGTGGTTGAGATGGCGATCAGCACATCCGCATTATTGAGTCTGGTCCTCTGTTCCCTCAATATGCGTTCCCCAATTTCATCCGACCGCCCCGTCAACGATTCCACGGCTATGGAATACTTCTTGGTCATGGCTTCGTTCAAGGCGTTTCGAAACTCCGCTCCTTGTGTCGTATACATGGTGACCGAGCCTTCTTTTCTGGCAGTGGTGAGCGTTTGCTCCCAGTCTCGCTCCCAAGCGGGTTTGCCTGCCGCTGTCGAGTCGGTTGGCGTTGCGGCCGTTGGCGGCTGCCCGGTCGGTGGGGGGCTGCCGCCGCAAGCAAGCGGCGTGAACGACAGGATAAGGAAAAGACTGATTGTTGCCGTCATGCCCCTTTTCATTGGTTCCCTCCAATACAGATACATATGTGATGCAATGCCTGAGCGCGCAAGAGCTACTTTCAAGAACTCATCGCGTTCGCCAGCTCAGCTACGTCTCCCATCTGAGGCAGGCTATGGACGAGACCCATGATGTTGTCGACCTTCTCGCCGGGCAGCACCATGAGACCCAGCTTTCCAAATTTGCGGTAAAGGTCATCGGTAAAGAGCGTGCTCCCCGGGGATCCACGCGCCTCGCGTCCCGTTTCTTCGATAACCTTGCCGTCGGCTAGTTTGACGCTCAACGAACGAAATGACCAGGTAGCCATTTCTCTGTTTCGTTCCATTTCCGCATCAGGTATGACCTTGATCACGGGCATCAGCGCCAGCGTCTGCGGGTCTTTTATTGCCCCGGGAGTGAAGTCATCGACCCAGAGTTTGTGGTACACGAGGGCTCTGGCCACGCAATACGGGATGCTGAATTGAGCTGCCATGACATCGGGAATCTCGTAGTAGGCGTGGCGACTGCTGGCGTGACCCTTACTACCATGGATTAGCACTTCCCTGATATCCTGCGGCGGAAGGTCATATGTCTCCGCAATTCGTAGAGCGGCGTCGACCAAGGCGTGTATCACTCGACAGCACGGATACGGCTTTATCTCAGTCTCCATCAGGCGGAAGGTCTCGCCGAGGTTCTCTGCGATGGTCGTCAAATTCGCTTCTCTGTCGAAGACGCGGCAAAATCCGTATTCACCGTCCAGCGATGTGGTGGCCGCGCTAAAGCCCGAAGCGGCCATCGTGGCTGCCAGCACACCGTCATGGGATGCCTTGCCTGCGAAGAATCTCTTTTCCATGGTACCTTCTCGGAAAAATTCCATTAGCCCGGTGTGCTGATTGGCGGCAAGCCCTATGGCGCTCACCAACGTCCTGCAATCAAGATTGAGGAGTCTTCCCGCTGCTGTCGCCGCTCCGAAGGCGCCAAGAACCCCGGTGCCATGGCGTCCGAGGGCATGGAATTTAGAATCGTGAACCGCGGAGGCAATTCTGGCCATCACCTCATACCCCAGCACAATTGCTGCGATAAGTTCCTTTCCGCTCGCGCGCTCCTGCTCGCCAATGGCCAGGGCCGCTGGGATGACAACAGCTCCCGAATGAACGGGGTGCAACACGTCATCAAGTTCAAAGCCGTGCGCGGTTGTGCCGTTGACCAGGGCCGCATTGCGCGGAACGGTCTTGACTTTGCTCAAATATATGGAGCTCCCCCCGATCGCTCTTTCATTGGCAACAAGGTTGACCATCATCCGAGCCCACGGCGTAGTGGAACCGTAGATTGAGACGCCAAGATGGTCTATGATGAGTTCCTTGGCTCTACCCACTACCTCTTCAGGAAGATCTTCGAACCTTGCCGTTGTTACGAACTCGGCCAGTTGCTGGCTCGCCGTAGGGTTGCTAGACGCTTTCATTAGTTGCTGTCCGGTTATTCATCAGAACGGGCGTGGATTGGGGTAGCGCGCTAACTTAGGAACGTGCCCGCACCCTCGCCGGCCGATCAAGTGCACCATATGGACACTCCCTGATACGCATGCTGGCTCGCGGTTGACGGGATAACTCTCTGCTCTTTCACGATCGAACTATTCGCTCCGGTTCTGCAGGATAAGGTTCGGGACATCGGTCGTGACAAGCGTGTCATTGCAAAATCGGTGCAAAGATTTCTCTGGCGAAATCGATCAGTTGAGCCTTTCTGTTTACCGCGTCCTCATCTTCGAACACGTCTCCGGCTCGGGCAGCCACGTCTTCAAACCCTTCGGTGGACACGTCCAACCGTGCGCTCGGCTGCGAATTCCCCTTGCTAAACAAGCTCGAGCCCTCCTTGGTGAGGAGCCAGTTAACGAACAGCTTAGCCGCGTTGGGATGTGGCAGTTTTCCGGCGGGTCTGGCGATACCGCCCGGACCGTTACCGACCACCCCCCCTTCCGCGGCTTTCACAAAGGCTACCGGCGCTCCCATGTCCTTGAACGCCATCACTTCGCGGACTGGCAACCCAACGCCTAGTGCAACCTTACCCCTCCCCAGCCACTCGACAAGGATACGGAAATCCCGGCCTACAAGGGGCTCCTGCTTGACGAACTGCCGAAAGTAATCTGTGGCCTTGTCCCTGCCCCATTTGTCTACGATCAGGTTTACAAAACTGAGACCCGAACCGACACTGGTTGGGTCGTTCATGGCAATCTTGCCTCGCCATTTGGGGTCCAAGAGATCCGAAAAGGATTTTATCTCACCATCCCTTACGAGTCCGGTGTTGCGAGATAGCAACGGGTCAAGTTGGGCGCTCAACGGAACATAAAGCTTTTGCTCCATGTCCAGGAAAAGTTTGCCGCCAACACGAATGCTGGCGTCCTTCGCCTCCGGCAGGACGAGCATAGGTTCGATGGGATCCAGCATTCCTTTCGGTTTCATCAGGACAAGGACGACTGTTGAAGCGCTCCCGACGACATCTGCCAGATACAGACCCGCCATCCGCTCTCTCTCCAGTTTTGGGACCAGTTCCTGGCCCTTAGGTACCGAAGTAAATGTCAGTTCTATGCCGAACTTCTCGGCAAACTTGCTCCGCAAAGCAATATGGACTTCCGGGTTCCACGAATCGTACAGGTTAACTGTACCCTCCCGTCTAGCTGCCTCCACCAGTGTCTCCCATTCCGATGCCAAACTCTTCTTATCAGCGCTGGCAGTGACACCGGATCCGATACCTGGTCTTGCCTCCAGGGTTTGCTCCTGTCTAGCGGCACAGGCTCCAGCAACCGAAGCGAATAAGGCAACCGCGAGCGTCATAGCCAGTATGGGCTGCATCTTTCTATCCTCCTTCTAGCTGGGGTACTGTGAGTTCTTCTAAGGCGCTATCCCCCGTTCCCGATTAGTCTTTCTGCAAGTTTGTCCGATGGGTAATCCCCTGCTGATAGGACTCCCCGGCCGCCAACTGGGCTAATCTCCCGTAGCAAGAAGCGGAGCCGGTCATTTGTGCCGCCGCATCTAGGTCCTGCGACACGTGCGCCGGTTTGCAGTGAGGCCGCGGCCACATGGTTCGAGGGGCGGAATGCTTCGCCCGACGCATTCTGCTGGGACCCGGCGCGGTCATCCTGCAAACAAAGGTCAAGCGTTAGTTTAGCCGCTCAACAAGCCCTACGTCTGTGATGTAGCTCAATCAACTGGATAGGATCTTCAAAGATTGGGCAACGTGATGAAAATCTAGGTCCTCCAATGCGCAACCGGGGGGTACTGGCCTCTATGCCGACAATTGAGCTTCGGCCAGAAGCCGGAGCTTGTTCGGGTGCATAACCACTATCCTTCCGCGGGTTGATCGGACCACGCCTCCCCGGCTCAATCGGGCAACAAATCGCGCGGCCGTCTCGGTGCTCGTTCCGGCCATTTCTCCAATTTCGTGTCGGGAGAAAGGTATGCTAGAACCGAACTTCAGGCTAAGTGTAGACAACACCCGAGCCAGTCGGTACTCGGCCCTCTCGGCCGCGAGTTCGCTGAGCTGCACTGTCGCAGCCTGGTGCCGTCCGCCAACAGCATCTAGAATTTTCGCCACGATTCCAATGCCCAACTCAGGAAACCTGTGAAGAAAAGAGACAAAGCTATCATTCTTTATTACCAGCACCTTACTATCGATCATGGCCTGGGCGGAAGAGGGGTGCGTCTTGCCGGTAAAAAGCAGTGTGGTACTCAACATTTCCCCGGCGCCGTAAGCTCCCGTGATGAAGTCTTTCCCAGAAAAGGAATGCTTCAATAGTTTGATTCTCCCGGAAGCTATCAAGTAGCAACATTCCAACGTGTCACCGGCAAAGAACAAGAACTCACGGGCCTTCAGGTGACGTTGTCGAGCGAACCGGGAAAGCTCCAAAAGGTGCGCCTTATCCAAATCCGAGAACATGGGAGACTTTCCGAGAACTTCCGCACTTTTATGAATCTCCGAGAATGTCAGTGGTTCCAGGTCATTTGCCTCGGAAGGATCTCTTGGTTCGGTGATCGTCGAAGGTCCCGGACGCAGCGGCGGTGACGTAATCCTAGCCGTGGGTTGGGGGATCGTCCCGGATGAATAGTCAGGTTTCAATTTGCCCGCCCTGCCCGACCTGGGACGACACGGCCCGTTCAGATCGCTTGGCTCAGGTGGCTTGCGAAAGCGCGCCAAAGAACGTACGAGGACATCGATGCGCCCCTGTTCTTGAAGCTCTTCCAGACGCCCGAGGGTACACAGCACGCGCTGCACAGACCTCGATCCCTCGCGATGATTTCTCACAAGTTGGAGATAGCGGTATCTACCAGTGTCTTTGACTCTAACGAACATACAACACCTCCTTAGGGACATCCTCAGTATACCCGATGTTAGCTATAGTTGTCAATGGAACATGGAGACGATATTTGGCACCACGTTTCTGAGTGGCGATCAGTCTGTTCCGAAGGAATCGGGACGGCTGAACGGTTGTGGGGAATCCATATGCGAGGAGAAGGCCTGCGAGAGCTTTCGCCGTACCCGGTTCAGTGGCCAAAGCTCTAATTTCGGTGCAATCATTCGTGCTTCGTTGGCCCAGCACCATGAAGGATGAAAATAGCCGCCCGCACAGGCGTCCTCGCCTGTGCCACCAGTGGGATCTTCCGTTCGCTGCTGACCGCAGGCTGCCGGTCACGCGGTGGGCGGGGTGGCAGGGGTGGAGGGGCCGGCTGCTGGTGGGGGGCCGGGGGCGGGGGTCTCTTCCTGCTGCAGGAGGT